>NZ_RHQR01000022.1:0-95092 GCF_003936645.1 Pseudomonas sp. p106 | reverse complement strand
CACCACCACCACCACCACCACCATCCTTCGCATACGCATTCGAAGTATTGCCGATAGTGTCAGGCACCAATACCGCCGAAGCCGACAACACAGCCCCGATGGCCAAAGCCAACAAGCATTTCCTGAGCATGATGATCCTCCGCTTGGAGTTGCACAGATTGCTTGCGGCAACCTGTGTTTTGCGGCCCCCCATGGGGCGACCTGCCAAACCAGCGCGACCATCCATCAGCAGCGGTGAACGTGATCCTTCAGGGCCTGCTGGCCTAATGTTGCAGAATGTTTCTCAAGTAGTGAGCGTAGCCGGCTGCCGGGCTTCTTGCCCGCGATCCATCCAAATGCTAAACGCCAGAATGGGCGTAACACCAAGGCTGCAAGGCCTCGGTAACGGCCGTCTCGCCGGGGACCGAATCGGTGCCTAGGTGGGGGTGCATGGCCGCTACTGTCCATTGCGCTTTACGCTTGACCGAAGAAGTGCCGTGGTTGACGATCGGCTCTTCCCGGAAAAGGACTACAGCATGCTACGGATATTGGGCAGGGATTCTTCCATCAATGTGCGCAAGGTCCTCTGGGCCTGCATCGAGTTCGATATTCCCTTCGAGCGCGAAGACTGGGGCGCAGGCTTCCAGCCCACCGACACGCCCGCCTTCCTGGCCCTGAACCCCAACGCCATGGTCCCAGTGATTCAGGACGGCGACTTCACGCTGTGGGAATCCAACACCATCATCCGCTACCTGGCCACGCGTTATGGCGATGCACTGGTGTACCCCACCGAGGCCACGGCCAGGGCCAGGGTGGATCAATGGATCGACTGGCAGGCCTCGGACCTGAACCGCTCGTGGAGCTATGCGTTCATGTCGCTGGTGCGTCACTCACCCGCGCACCAGGATGCCCAGGCGCTGGCCGCCGGCTGCGCAGACTGGTCGCGCCATATGCGAATCCTCGAGCAGCAGTTGGCTGCGACCGGTGCTTATGTGGCCGGTGACAGCTTTACGCTGGCCGATATCCCCATCGGGCTTTCGGTCAATCGCTGGTTCGAAACGCCCTTCGAGCACCCTCACCTGCCGGCGGTGCGGGATTACTACCAACGGTTGAGCGAGCGTGCAGGCTTCCTGGCCCATGGGCGCAACGGGATGGCGTAGGGGTAGCGTCAACCACGAGGGCCAGGCCGGCGTAACGGCTGAAGCTCGACAGGCACCGGCTTCGCCGGTGAGCGCCGGCAAGCCGGCACACACACGAGGTACGGCGCCGGCCATAAGGCATGGCATCCAACCCGTTTCACCACCTTGCGGGGCACTGGCTTATCCAATTTCTACAGCTGACGCCACTCCTGTAGGAGCCGGCTTGCCGGCGATCACCGGCAAAGCCGGTGCCATACACCGCAGCGCCTGCATCACCAGCAAGGGCGATGCTGCATTCTGCCGCAGGATATCGGACATACTTGCTTTGCCAGGCCGTGGTATGGCCGCAGACTGCGCAAAGCTGACAACACAGGATGCTGCTGCGCAGGGAACGTCTGCCCTGCTGCGCCCTCCCACAGTAATGCAGGGCGAACGGCGCGCTGCCCATTCATGTTTGGAGAACAGGCTCAGATGAAAAAGATCCTGATGGTGCTGACATCCCACGATCAGTTGGGCGATACCGGCAAAAAAACCGGCTTCTGGCTGGAGGAGTTCGCCGCACCTTACTACGTGTTCATCGACGCCAACGCAGACGTCACGCTCGCCTCGCCCAAAGGCGGGCAGCCGCCGCTGGACCCCAAGAGCGACGAGGACGATGCGCAAACCGATGCGACCCGGCGTTTTCGCAGTGACACCGAGGGGCAGATGGCATTGGCCGACACAGTACCGCTGAGCGAAATCGACCCTTACGACTTCGACGCCGTGTTTTATCCCGGTGGCCATGGGCCGCTGTGGGACCTGGCCGAGGACAAGGACTCCAAGACGCTGCTCGAAGCCTTCTATGCGTCCAACAAACCGATTGCCGCCGTGTGCCATGCGCCGGGTGTGTTCAAGAACGTCAACGCGCCAGACGGCCATCCTGTGGTCAAGGGCAAGAAAGTGACCGGGTTCGCCAACAGCGAGGAAGACGCGGTCGGGCTGACCGATGTAGTGCCATTTCTGGTCGAGGACATGCTCAAGCGCAATGGCGGTGAGTATTCCAAGGGCCCGGACTGGGCAAGCCATGTGGTCGAGGACGGGCACCTGATCACCGGGCAGAACCCGGCATCGTCCGAGGCGGTGGCCACGGCGCTGCTCAAGCGCCTGGCAAGCGAATAGGGCCGCTGCACCATGACGCTGAACGCACTCATCTGCGGCGCCAGCCAGGGCATCGGCCTGGCGCTTTGTGAACAGCTGCTGGCACGCGATGACGTGGCGCGGGTGTGGGCGGTGTCGCGCCAGGCCAGGGGCAGCGAAGCCCTGGCCGCGCTCGCCGCTGCACATGGCGAGCGCCTGGTGTGCATCGATTGCGACGCCCGCAACGAACAGTCCCTTGAAGCACTGGCCCGTGAGGTCGGCCGCACCTGCACGCACCTTGATCTGGTCATAAGCACCTTGGGCATTCTGCAGCGCGACGGTGCCAAGGCGGAAAAGGCCCTGGCCCAACTCGACCTGGCTGGCCTGCAGGCCAGCTTCGCGACCAACGCGTTCGCGCCGGTGCTGCTGCTCAAGCACCTGCTGGCGCTGCTGCGCAAGCAGCCCTGCACCTTTGCCGCACTGTCGGCCAGGGTCGGGTCCATCGGCGACAATCGCCTGGGCGGCTGGTACAGCTACCGCGCCAGCAAGGCCGCGTTGAACCAGTTACTGCATACGGCAAGCATCGAACTCAAACGCATCAACCCAGCTTCCACGGTGCTGGTGCTGCACCCCGGCACCACCGATACGCAGCTTTCCCAACCGTTTCAGGCCAATGTGCCCGCCGAGCAATTGTTTGAACCTGCGTTCGCGGCGCAGTGCATCCTGGAGCAGATTGGCCGGCTTGGGCCGGCGGACAGTGGCAGCTTCTGGGCGTGGGACGGTCAGCCGATCACCTGGTGATGTTGCCAAGGTTGAAGACAGTGACGGGTGCATGGCTCGGGTGTTCTGGCGCTCGATCCAGACAGCGCTGAAAACCCCGCCCCATGCACCTGACAGGGCACTGCTCAATCCGCGAAGTTGATCACCATCCGACCCTTGATCTTACCTGCCAGCATCTCTTCGAAAATGTCGTTGATGTCTTCGATCGGCCGCAGCGTCACCTTCGGCACCACCTTGCCTTGCGCGGCAAATTCAAAGGCTTCAGCCAGGTCCTGGCGGGTACCGACCAGTGACCCGACCACTTCGATGCCATCGAGCACCAGCCGCGGAATGTCCAGGCTCATGGCCTCCGGCGGCAGCCCGACAGCCACCAGCCGGCCACCGGCACGCAGCGCATCGACCGCAGAGTTGAACGCGCTTTTCGACACTGCCGTCACCACGGCCGCATGCGCGCCACCGGTTTGCGCCTGGATGACTTTGGCTACATCCTCACTGCGCGCATTGACCACCAGGTCGGCGCCCATCTCACGGGCGAACGCCAGCTGTTCATCATTCACATCGATCGCGATGACCCGGGCGTTGAACACATTCTTCGCATACTGCAGGGCCAGGTTGCCCAGCCCGCCGAGGCCATAAACCGCAATCCACTGCCCAGGGCGGATGTTGGACGATTTCACCGCTTTGTAGGTGGTCACACCAGCGCAGGTGATGCTACTGGCGGCAGCCGAGTCGAGCCCGTCGGGCACCTTTACCGCGTAGTCGGCCACCACGATGCACGCCTCGGCCATGCCGCCGTCGACGGTATAGCCCGAGTTCTTCACCTCACGGCACAGCGTTTCGTTACCGCTGTTGCAGTACTCGCAGTGCCCACAGCCCTGGAAGAACCACGCCACGCTGGCCCGGTCGCCCGGCTTGAGCGAAGTGACGCCCGGCCCTACCTCCACCACCACGCCAATCCCTTCGTGGCCGAGGATCACACCGGTCTTGTCACCGAAATCGCCATTTTTGACGTGCAGGTCGGTGTGGCACACGCCACAGCACTGCATCTTCAGCAACGCTTCACCGTGCGCAAGCGAGCGCAGTTTTTTTTCCACCACCTCCACACGGCGCCCTTTTGCAACAACTGCAGCTTTCATGAATGCCTCCTTGATTACCTGAGTGAGCTTGAGTTGAAGGGTTCAGCATAGTGGTGGTTTGGCCGCAGGACTTGCTGCAGGTCAGGGTCTGTGACGGTAGGTGCCCGGGTTTGCTAGGATTCGAGCCTAGCCTGCTGACAAGGCGCCCCTGCACCATCACCAGGAAGCCCGCCATGCCCTACCCCATCGAACAGAAACTCGTCGTCGGCGTCGCCTCCAGTGCACTGTTCGACCTGACCGTCTCGGACGATATCTACCAGACAGATGGCGTGGAAGCCTACCGCCTGCACCAGGAAGCCAACCTCGACGTACCCTTCCCCAAAGGCGTGGCATTCCCCTTCATCCGCCGCTTCCTGAGCATCAACAAGGCCTTCCCCGAGCAGTTGCCGGTAGAAGTGGTGCTGCTGTCGCGCAACTCACCCGAAACCGGCCTGCGGGTGTTCCGCTCCACCGCCCATTACGGCCTGGACATCACCCGTGCCGCATTCATGTCCGGCCGCTCGCCCTACGAATACATCCCCGCCTTCAACGCCTCGCTGTTTCTCAGCGCCCACGAAGGTGACGTGCAGCGTGCCATCGACGCCGACTACCCCGCCGGCCTGGTGCTGCCGAGCAAGATCTATGATGACGAGATTGACACCGAATTGCGGGTGGCCTTCGACTTCGATGGGGTGATTGCCGATGACGAAGCGGAGAGCGTGTACAAAGAGCGCCAGGACCTGAATGAATTCCAGGCACATGAACATGCGCACAAGGCCATTCCGCACCAGCCGGGGCCGTTGGCGGACCTGTATCGCAAGCTTTCGCTGATTCGCACGCTCGAAGATCAGAAGCTGGTGCAGGACCCGGCATACAAACGCATCCTGCGTATCGCCATCGTCACCGCGCGCAATGCCCCGTCACATGAACGGGTGGTGACGACCTTGAAGGACTGGGGTGTTTCACCGGATGAATCGTTCTTTCTTGGGGGAATGGAGAAGAGCCGCGTGCTGTCGATTCTCAAACCACACATGTTCTTCGATGACCAGCGCAGCCATCTGATGTCGGCGGCAGGGGACTTGCCGATGGTGCATGTGCCGTTTGGGGTAGCCAACAAAACGCTAGAGCGGCGCCCGAGCGAGGTGGTCAACACGACCACGGCACGCTTGAAGATGGGTTGAAAGCGCCGCTTCAGCCACTTCAATCGAACGCCCCGTTCACCACCTCATAAATGATCCCCGTCGCGACAGCTACCAGGATCAGGTCAACCCCGGCCTGCATCCACTCGTATCCGTCGTAATGCGGCAACTGCCCAAGCAGCCGGCCATCGAGCTTCTTGGCGATACCAGGCGGCAGCGGCTTGCCCCGCGCCAGGTTTTTCTGGATGCCCGGCGGTAATGCGGGGCCCGGGCTCCAATAGCTGCGGTGGCCACCCAGAATGCCCAGCACATCCCCCCGGTCGATCGACGGCCCGCCATGCCAGTCACTGCCACCCGAGCCACCCTTTTTGCCGCCAGCGTTGCCTTGCCCTTGGGCATGCGGGGCCTGCCCCTTGCCTTGCCCATGCCCCTTATCGTTGCCATTACCGTTGCCTTTGCCGTTACCCGGGTCGGCGAGCGCAGCGCCCGACGCCGCGAGCAATGCCACTGACGTTACAGCGGCAATCAGAGCGTTCAACTTGGCCATGAGAGCATCCTTTGCGGTGTAGAGGTTTGTTGAAATGTAGACGACATTGCAATCATCGACAGCAGGCCAGCGCGCCTGGCAGGCTCAGCACATGGCGCCTACAACGTGGTAGGCATGCCGCGCCGGTCCAGCTCGAACACCTTGGTACGCTGCAGGCAATCGCGCAACCACAGGGCAGCCCTGCCCGGCCGGCGCTGCTGATGCCACAGCAGGTCGACGCCGACCAGCCAGTCGGTGTGCGGATAGGCCTGCAGCTGCAACTCGATCAGTTCACCGGCACCCAGCTCCCGCTGCACCAGCTGCCGTGGCAGGGTCGCCCAACCCAGGCCACCGCGCACCATTTCCACCAGCGCCAGGTAGCTCTCGGCCTGCCAGAGCTGCGCGGTACGCAGGTATTCGCTGCTGGGCAGCTTTTGCGCGTGGGCGAAGAAGGCCAGACGGCGGTGGGCGTGCAGGTCGGCGAAGGTGCAGGTTTGCAGTTGCGCCAGCGGGTGGGTGGCGTGGCAGACATGAGCCATGATCAGTTTGCCCAGCTGCTGGAAGGCCAATGCAGGCGGGTAGCCCGGCTGGGAAAAAGCGATGCCAAGGTCTGCCTCACCCTTAAGCACCATTTCGCTGACATCGCCGTGCACCGGGTGGCGAATCAGCAAGTCGACGAAGGGGAACGCCTGATCGAACGCTTTGAACACCGGGATCAGTGACCCATACGGCACCTCGATGGCGAGCGTGAGCGCAGGCTCGGCCTGCTGCGCCAGGTTGTCGGCGCTGCCCTCCAGGGCATAGCAACGCTCAAGGATGCCCTCGGCCCGTAGCAGCAGTTTATGCCCGGCGGCGGTCAATGCCGGAATGCGGCTGCTGCGGTCGAACAACTCCACGCCCAGGTCGGTTTCCAGGTTGCTGATTGCAGCGCTGACGGTGGACTGGGTACGCCCCAGGCGCCGCGCCGCTGCCGAAAACGAGCCCGCCTGTACTGCGGCGACGAACACCTGCAATTGCTCCAGCGAAAAGCGCATCCCAACCCCCTGCCCTGCCACATGATCCATCGATGCTAACGATGGTTACTCATTTGTTCCATCGTTCATTTCGCCGGATCATCGGCCTCGACCACGCTTGCAGCTGCCCTGTTCAAACCTGCGCTGCGTGTCACTCCAGGCGCCGAAAACAACGAAAAGAGCCGCACCTTCAGGAGATTCACGCCATGAGCCCAAGCAAGGTCCACGCTGTAGACGAAGTATTACCGCTGCGGCAACTGTTCACCTTTGGCCTGCAGCACGTGCTGGTGATGTATGCCGGCGCGGTCGCGGTGCCACTCATCCTCGGCAGCGCACTGGGCCTGACCCAGGCGCAGGTCGTGACGCTGATCAACGCCAACCTGTTCACCTCGGGCATCGCCACACTGATCCAGACCCTCGGGTTCTGGCGCTTCGGGGCACGCCTGCCGTTGATCCAGGGCTGCTCGTTCATCGCGCTGGCACCGATGATCATGATCGGCAAGCAGTACGGCCTGCAGGAGGTGTTTGGCGCCGTGATTGCCGCCGGCGCCATCACCATTGGCCTCGCGCCACTGTTCAGCCGGCTGCTGCGCTTTTTCCCGCCGGTGGTGATCGGCAGCCTGATCACCATCATCGGTATCTCGCTGATGCCCGCAGCGGCCATCTGGCTGGGTGGCGGCGACCCGGGGGCGCCGGACTTCGGCAACCCCGCCAACCTGCTGCTGGGCATGGCGACGGTCGCCATCACGCTGCTGGTGTATGCGCGCTTTTCGGGCTTTATCGGCAACCTCAGCGTGCTGATCGGCCTGCTGTGCGGCAGCCTGCTGGCCGCAGCCTTTGGCATGACGCACTTCGGCAAGGTCAGCGAAGCCGCCTGGTTCGAGCTGAGCCCACCCATGGCCTTCGGTGCGCCGCAGTTCTCCACTACGCCAATCCTCATCATGGTGCTGGCGATGCTGGTGATCATGGCCGAGACCACGGGTAACTGCCTGGCCATCGGCAAACTGGTCGGCAAGCCCACAGATACCAGCACACTAGGCAACGCTTTCCGGGCAGACGGCCTGTCGACGATGCTCGGCGGGCTGTTCAACAGTTTCCCGTACAACGCCTTCACCCAGAACACCGGGCTGATCGCGCTTTCCAACGTCAAGAGCCGCTTCGTGGTCGCCGCTGCCGGCGCAATCATGGTGTTGATGGGGCTGTTTCCGAAACTGGGCGCGCTGATCGCCGCCGTGCCCACGCCGGTGCTGGGCGGGTGCGCCATCGTCATGTTCGGCATGACCACGGTGGCCGGTATCCAGGCGCTCTCACGCGTGCCTTTCGAAGGTACCCGCAACGGCATCATCGTCGCCGTTTCGATCAGCATCGGCGTGTTGCCAATGTCGTTCCCGGCGCTTTTCCATCACCTGAGCGGCCCGCTCAAGCTGGTGCTGGAGAGCGGCATTTTCCTCGGCGCGATCACGGCGATCACGCTCAACCTGCTGCTCAACAACGACAAGACCACAGACCCCGACCACGCCGATGCCAGCGTGGCCAAGTGAGCCCTTTTACCCCTGCCTATTCCCAGGAGCATCCATGACCACTCCCTACACGCCAGCTGCCACCGACCTGTCCGCCCTCGACCTGGACCTGCTACGCCAGTCAATGCGCCTGGCAGAGCAGTCCAAAGCACGCGGTCGCCACCCCTTCGCGGCCATCGTCGCCGATGCCGAAGGCCGGGTGATCGCCAGCGCCGGCAACAACTCCATGCCGCCCGAAGGCGACCCCACCCAACACGCCGAACTGGTCGCTGCGGCCCTGGCAGCCAAGGCCCTGCCGCCCGAAGCACTGGCCAACTGCACGCTCTACACCAGCGCCGAACCCTGCTGCATGTGCGCCGGTGCCGTGTACTGGACCGGTATTGGCCGGGTGGTGTATGCGCTGTCGGAACATACGCTGCTCGGGCTGACCGGGGACCACCCGGAAAATCCGACGTTTTCCTTGCCGTGCCGTGAGGTGTTCGCCCGTGGTCAGCGTGATGTGATCGTGCACGGCCCGCTGTTGGAGGACGAAGCAGCGGCTGCGCACAAGGGGTTCTGGAAATGAGCATGGCCGCACACTGAGCCCAAGAAGTGCCAGGCAGGGTCACCGAACTGCCTGGCACCTTGAACCGCCTGCAGGCAGCTTACTGCGGTTGGCGATTACGTTTGGCCAGCAATGCCCGTGCGGCCACAGCAGCCACCACCAGGCCTGGTGAAGCCGCCAGCAGCACCCCGCCTACGCCCGTCCCTGCGGCCAGGATCTGCCCCGCCGCCAACGGCCCGGCCATCGAACCCAAGCGCCCGATGGCAACCGAAGCGCCCACCCCAGTGGCCCGCACCTGGGTCGAATACAGCGTCGGCGCCAGTGCATACAGCACCAGTTGGCCGCCGATGGCGCAGTAGCCGGCAATGAACCCGGCCACGAGCATGAAGGCAAAGCTCGTCGACAGGCCCAACCCAGCCAGCGCCGCCAGCATGCCGATGTACGCAATGAACACTGCGCGGCGGGCGTGGCCCTTGTCCATCATCCGCCCGGTCAGGAACGAGCCCGCCGCACCGCCGAGGTTGAACAGGATCTGTACCGTGCCTGCCTGTGGGCGGCTGAAACCTTGCCCGATCAACAACGACGGCAACCAGTTGAGCAGCATGTACAACACGGTCAGGGTAAAGAAGCACGCCACCCACAGCAGCAGGGTGCGGCTTGCATGCCCCGGCCCGAACAGCTGGGCCAGCATGCCTTGGCCGGCAACCTTCTCACCGGTTTGGGCACGAAACGCCTGGGACTCTTTCAGCCATACCACCAGCACCAGGGCGATGACGATCGGTGCGATACCACCCACGTAGAACACCACACGCCAGTCTTCGCCCAACGGCGCCATGCCGATGATCGAAGCGATGGCGCCGCCCAGGGGCACGCCACAATACGTGATGCTCACGGCGGTGCTGCGCAGCCGCTCGGGCGCCGCTTCACTGGCCAGGGCGATCAGGATGGGCAACGCGGCACCCAGGCCCAGGCCCGTCATCAGTCGAGCGACCAGCAGCGAGGCGTAGCTGTCGGCCAGGGCGGTACCGAGCGAAAAGCCGCCGAACAACAGCACCGCCACGATGAGGATGTTCTTGCGGCCCAGCCGGTCAGCGAGCCAACCGCCGATGAATGCACCGGGCAGCAACCCCAGCAGCCCTGCACTGAACACCCAGCCAAGCATCGCCGGTGTCAGTGCAAACGCCTTGGCCATGTGCGGTGCGGCGATGCCGGTAGCCTGAAGGTCGAGGCCTTCGAGCAGTGCCACGAGAAAACACAGGCCGATGGTGAGCACCGGCTTGCTTGAAGATGAGGATGAATCACGCATGGGTAGGCCCTTTTGTTGTTATGCGTTGGGTTGGGATCAAAGCCTGAACGTGGCACGTAACGAGATGAACGAAGAATCTTCCCCACCGGCGTCCTTGATGGCGGAACTGACGTCGTAGTACTTCAGGTCGACGTCCAGGGTCAGGTTGGGTGTTGCCAGCCAACGGGTGTTGGCACGGTAGATGGTGCCCACATGGCGCCCGGTACCACGGGTATTGGCCAGCAGGCTCATGCCAGGCATGTACACACCGTCTTCTGCACGCTGCTTCCACACTTCGAAGACGCCCGGTTCGAAGCGCAAGGTACGCCAAGGTGAAAAGCCGAACGTCGGCCCCACCACGATGATGTTGCTCAAGGTGGTCAGGCTGGCCTCGCCATAAACGCCGTTGCGCGGGAACAGCGGGTCGAAGGTGTTGACCTTGCCATCGCCCAGCTCGCGGTCACCGCTGGCGGCGTCGATGCGCATGCCCAGCCGAGGCTGCCAGGCGTGCGCGAAGGTGTAGCCGGTATCGCTGGACAGCGCCCAGGCACGGATCGAGGCGTTGCCCAGGTGCCCGGTCTGCCCGGCCAGGTTCCAGCTCCAGTCCAGCGCCTGCTGGCGGCCAAACACCCGCGTGCCGAAGGTATAGCGTTGCTCGTCGCCCGCTTCACCGGCCAGGCTGCGGTCATCGGTTTCAAGGCCGAAGGCGAACAGGTCGATGTTCCAGGCCGCCGTCAGCGGCAAGGTGCCATACAGGCCATAGAACTTGACTGCATTGTTGCTGCCATCGTCCCAGCTGTCCTCGCCGGTCTTGAGCGGCCGAAACGCGAAGGCGTCGAGCTTGCGGCCGTCCTTGAGGTTGAGGCTGGCGCGCACGCCGTCGAAGCTCAGGCGGATGTTGGGCGAGTCCCGGTAGGTGACCCAAGCCTGGTCGCCAAGCCCCATCTCCTGGCGGCCGATGCGGGTGGTGTAACGCCCCTGGGCAAAATCATGGTTGAAATCGACGAAGGCCTGGCGCACTTCATTGCGGCTTTCATCATTTGGGGAGTACAGGTCCTTGCCGAAAGCCCGGGTGTTCTCCACCTGGACGAAGGTGCGCACAGCATCATCGAACAGATGCAGGTCGGCGTGCGCCTGCAAGCGCTGCATCAAATAGGAGTCGTCGTTCAACCCGCGCAAGCCGAAAAAAGGCTTGTTGAATACATCGGCCCGGTAACGGGCTTCGGCCCCCAGCTGCAGCCAGGCCGACTCGGACAAGCGATGGTAGCGCACCCCATCGAATGGGTCGCTGGCCTTGGCCGGGGCATCCAGGAACCGATAGTCCTCGACCCAGCGAGGCGCGCCGGGCCGGCCTGGCCGGCTCTGTTCAAGCGGACTGGCCGCCTGCACGCATTGGCCTATCGAAAGCAGTACAACGGGCACCCACCACCGGTTCAACGGCCTGGTCATCAGAATTTCCCTTTACTTGTTTTTATGAAATTGGATAACTCTGTTAACGATTATTTTTGTTAACCATCTTGCCGTCAATAGGGCGAGTGAAACTACCTGATATCAGGCAGATCCAGCGTTCGTTTATCGAACGTTTTTTTCACAGGCGCCTGCGCAGCCGCACAAATGGCCGTTACCATGGACGTTGCGGGCTCTCTACCTTGCGGGCACGCCGCCACGACTCTAATCAAAACAAAAAGAGCATCCTCATGAACTGCCTCAAACCTCTTGCCGCTCTCGGCTTGCTCATGCTCGGCGCAAGCCAGGCCATGGCCACGCCAACCGTTAAACAACCAAACATTCTGCTGATTGTTGCTGACGACCTTGGCTTCTCGGACCTATCGGCCCTGGGCAGCGAAATCCAGACGCCCAACCTGGACAAACTGCTGACCGACGGCCGCCTGATGCTGGACTTCCATGCCGCGCCAAGCTGCTCCCCTACCCGCGCCATGCTGATGTCTGGCAACGACCCGCACCTGGCCGGGCTGGGCATGATGGCCGAAGCACGCAAACGCTTGCCGGCCGGCGCTCAGGTGCGCGCCGGTTACGAAGGGGTCCTGGGCAGCAATGTCGCCACCCTGGCAGAACTGCTGCACGATGCTGGCTACCGCACCTACATCTCCGGCAAATGGCACCTGGGCATGCAGCCCGCGCAGCAGCCCCAGAACCGTGGTTTCGACCAGGCCTACGTGCTGCTCGAAGGGGGCGCCGCGCATTTCAAGCAGGCCAACATGGCGCTGCAGCCCAACTACAGCTCGACCTTCCGCCACAATGGCGAGCCCATCGAACTGCCCGACGACTTCTACTCCACGACCTGGTTCACCGACCGCCTCATCGCCGCCATCGACGACGGCAAGGCCAGCAACAAACCCTTCTTTGCCTTTGCCGCCTACACCGCGCCGCACTGGCCCTTGCAGGCACCGGATGAATACCTGGCGCAATACCGCGGCCGCTACGACCAAGGCTATGAGGTGATTGCCCGCGAGCGCCTGGCGCGTCAGCGCAAGGCCGGGCTGGTGCCAGCGGACTTCCCGCTGGAGCCGCAACTGGAGGGCGTACCGGGCTGGGCATCGCTGACAAAACAGCAGCAACAGCAATCGGCGCGCACCATGGAGGTCTACGCGGCCATGGTGGCGGCCCTGGATGCCGAGGTCGGGCGCCTGGTCGATCACCTGCGCAAAACCGGTGAACTGGACAACACACTGGTGCTGTTCATGTCCGACAACGGGCCGGAAAATGCCACCCGCGTCGACCCCAACTGGATCAAGGAAAACTTCGATACCCGCCTGGCCAACTACGGGCGGCGTGATTCGTTCCTGATGATCGGCTCGGCCTGGGCCCAGGTCAGCGCCCTGCCCAGCCGCCGCTACAAGATGACCACCTACCAGGGCGGCATCCGCGTGCCCGCCTTCGTTTACCACCCGGCCACCATCAAGGCCGGACGCAGCGATGAGCTGGCCAGTGTCCGGGACATCATGCCGACGCTGCTGCAACTGGCCGGCGCGCCGATGCCCGGCATCAACTACCGCGACCGCGCCATCGTTCCGCCGCAGGGCACCTCGGCGCTGGACTACCTGCAAGGCAAGGACACCCGGATCCACGCCCATGACGAGGCCCTGGGCTGGGAAATCAACGGCAGTGCCTCGCTGCGCAAAGGGCCGATGAAACTGCTGTGGGATGCTACCGATGGCACCCCGGCCTGGCACCTGTACGACCTGAGCAACGACCCTGGCGAGCACCATGACATCGCAGCCGCACACCCCCGGCAGGTGAGCGACCTGCTGCGCGACTGGAAGGCCTATGCCCAACGCAGCAATATCGCCATCGACGCTGACGGGCGCCCGGCAAGCCCCGCCCTGCCCCTGGCCAGCAAGCCATGATTGCGCGGGTAGCCGGTTGCGCGTTGGTCGCCGCCGGCTTACTCGCCGTGGCCTACGGCGCCTGGCCACAAGCCCCGGCGCCGGTACTGCTGTGCGAGGGCTACAGCGGCTTGCCCGCCAGGCACGATGGCATGGTGCACGTGCCGGGCGGCGCGTTCACCTTCGGTTCCGACCGTTTCTACGATGAAGAAGGCCCGCCACACGCGGCAAAGGTGTCGGGCTTCTGGGTCGACCGGCACCCGGTCACCAACGCCCAGTTCGCCCGGTTCGTGGCAGTTACCGGTTACCTTACCCAGGCTGAACGGGGCATCAGCGCCGAGGTGGACCCCACCCTGCCCGACACGCTGCGCGTGCCGGGCGCAATGGTGTTCCAGCAAGGGCCGAACGTGCTCGCCCCCGGCTGGCAGTTTGTGCCAGGGGCCAGCTGGCGCCACCCGCAGGGCCCTGGCAGTGACCTGGCAGGGCTTGAAAACCACCCGGTGGTGCAAGTGACACTGGAAGATGCCCAGGCCTACGCGCGCTGGGCTGGCCGTGCCCTGCCCAGCGAAGCGCAACTGGAATACGCCATGCGTGGCGGGCTGGAAGATGCCGACTTCAGTTGGGGCAAGACTGAGCTGCCCAAGGGCAAGCTGATGGCCAACACCTGGCAGGGCCAGTTCCCCTACAACAACATGGCCGCTGACGGCTTCACCGGTACCTCACCGGTGGGCTGCTTCCCGGCCAACCGGTTCGGCGTGTTCGATGCGGGGGGCAATGTCTGGGAGCTGACCCGCACGGGTTATCGCCCGGGCCACGATGCGCAACGCGACGCGGCCTTGGACCCGCCCGGCCCCGCCTTGAGCGAAAGCTACGACCCCGCCGAGCCGGGCATACCGGTGGCGGTGATCAAAGGCGGCTCGCACCTGTGCTCGGCAGACCTGTGCATGCGTTACCGGCCCTCGGCGCGCCAGCCTCAGCCGGCCTTTATCGCGACCTCGCACGTGGGGTTCAGAACGGTTCGCCAATGAACGGCAATGGGCAGGCGGCCGCCTCGATGGCTGCCACCTGCCGGTCGAAGTCTGGCAGCAGATAGTTGAAAAAGAAGGTGGCGCTTTCGTGCTTCTCGCGCCGTAGCGGCGCTTCGGCCGGCAACGCCTCGAGGCAGCGAACGGTGCGGGCCCAGGCAAAAGCCTGCAGTGCCGTGGCGCACAACTGCAGGAACGCCCCGGCCGCGCGGTAGGGGTATTCCGGGCCGTGCGCAGCACTGCGCTCGACCTCGGCAACCACCCCTTGCAACCGGTCGCAGACCGTACCGAGCGCCTCGGCAGCGCCGCCCTGGCCGGCCCCGGCCTCGGCACGCAGCTCGCCCAGCAGCAGCGCAAAGCCTTCACCGCCATCGCCCAGCACTTTGCGCAACAACAGGTCGTTGGCCTGAATTTCGTTGGTGCCTTCGTAGATCATCGCAATCCGGCTGTCGCGCAGCACCTGCTCGATGGGGAATTCGCAGGTGTAGCCATAGCCGCCAAACACCTGCAGCGCTTTGCTCGACAGGCTGAAACCGTAGTCGGTGAACGCCGCCTTGATGATCGGCGTCAGCAACGCCGCCAGTGTCGACGCTTTGGCACGCTGGGCAGGGTCACTAGAGGCGTCGGCCACATCCAGCCAGTGCGCCGTCCAGTATCCCAGGCTGCGCATGCCTTCGGTGCGCACCCGCAACTCCAGTAGCGTCAGGCGCATGGCGGGGTGCAGGTGGATGGGGTCGGCAGCGGCGCCCGGCGAATGCCCGGGTGCGCGCATCTGGCGACGCTCCAGTGCGTAGTCACGGGCCAGTTGCCAAGCCGCTTCGGCGTGCCCCAGCCCTTGCAGGCCGACGTGCAACCTGGCGGAATTCATCATCACGAACATGGCCGCCAGGCCACCGTGCGCCTGCCCCACCAGCCAGCCCTTGGCCCCCTCGAAGCGCAGCGCACAGGTGGCGCTGCCGCGAATGCCCATTTTGTGCTCCAGGCCATCGCACTGCACCCCGTTGCCCACACCGCCCTCCAACCCGTTGGGCACCAGCAGCAATGACAGCCCACGGCTGCCTGCCGGTGCATCGGGCAAACGCGCCAGCACCAGGTGCAGGATGTCGCGGGTCAGGTCGTGGTCGCCCCCGGAAATGAACAGCTTGTTGCCGGTGACCGCGTAGCTGCCGTCGCCCAGCGGTTCGGCACGGCAGCGCAGCAAGGCAAGGTCACTGCCGGCCTGCGGCTCGGTCAGGCACATGGTGGGCAGGCTTGCGCCGCTGACGATGCCGGGCAGGTAACGCGCCTGCAATTGGGCACTGCCATGGGCCTTCAGGCACAGGTAAGCGCCATGGGCGATGCCGGTGTACATAGCCCAGCCATGGTTGCTGGCAAAGAGCATCTCCTGAACCGCCGCATCCAGCACCAACGGCAAGCCCTGGCCGCCGAACCGGGGCTCGCAGGCCAGCGCCGGCCAGCCGCCGTCCACGTAAGCCCGATAGGCCGCCGCAAAGCCGTCCGGTGTGCGCACCCTGCCCTGCTCCAGGTGGCAGCCCTGGCGGTCGCCCAGTGCATTCAACGGCGCCAGTGCCTGTTCGCTGAAGCGGGCGGCCTCCTGCAGCACCTGCAGGGCCAGTTCGAGATCGACGTCGGCGTAGGCCGGCAACTGCTGCCAGGCCTGCTCGGCCCTCAGCCAGTGCTCCAGCACGAATTGCATGTCCTGCAGGGGAGCCTTCCAAGCCATGGGAGTCCTCGGATTCAAGCCACGAAGTGGGGGTTTTCTATCAGCACCGCCATGCCTTGGCCGCCGCCGATGCAGGCCGCAGCGATGCCATAACGCAGGTTGCCCTGGCGCAACTGACGGGCCAGGGTGTGCACCAGACGCAGGCCGGTGGCAGCCAAGGGGTGGCCCAGGGCGATGGCGCCGCCATGCACGTTGAGTTTTTCCACATCCAGTTGCAGCGCCTGGGCCACTGCCAGTACCTGGGCGGCTTGCGCTTCGTTGATTTCGAAGCGGTCGATCTGCTCCAGGCGCAGGCCACTGCGTTCGAGCAGCAAGGCAATGGCCGGGGCCGGCCCGATGCCCATGGTGCTGGGGGGCACGCCCACGGCCGTGGCCATCAGCAAGCGTGCCAACGGTGGCTGGGTGCACGTGGAAAAACGCGTCACCAACGCCGCCGCCGCGCCATCGACCACTGCACAACTGTTGCCGGCGGTTTGCACGCCACCGGCGTGCACCGCACGCAGGCGGGCCAGCGCTGTGGCATCGGTCGGCCGCGGGTGGCTGTCGTGGCTGACGTGGGCCACGCCGCGTGGCAGTTCGATGCCACGTGGCAGGCAGCCTTCAGCGCTGAAAGCCTCTGCCGTGACCTCGACGATTTCCTCGTCGAACCAGCCCTGCTGCTGGGCTTGCAGCGCACGCTGATGGCTGCGCAGCGCCCAGGCATCCACGGTCTCTCGGCCAAGGCCATGCGCGCGTGCCAGGTTTTCTGCAGTACCGATCATGTCCACCCCGGCAGCCGGGTCGTACAGCGCCTCCCAGAGAAAATCCTTGAACCCTACCGGCGCGCCAAGGCGAAAGCCGCCACGGTGTTCATACGCCGCGATCGGGTTGCGCGACATCGACTCGGCGCCCACGCACAGCACCTGCTGCACACCACTGCGCAACTGCTCCCCGGCCTGGCGCAGCAACTCGAGACCGGTGCCGCAGATGCGCTGCACTGCCAGCGCGGGCACGGCTTGCGGCACCCCGCAGTACAGCCCGACATGGCGCGGCAGCAGGTACGCATCGAAACTGGCCTGGGCCATGCTGCCGGCCAGCACGCTGTCCACCGCCTGCGGGCTGATGCCGGCGCGCGCCAGCACCGCCCGCCCGGCCTTGATGCCCAGGTCGATCGGTGAAACCGCGGCGAGCGCACCGCCGAGGTCGACCCACGGCGTGCGCACCATCTGCACGATGGCCACATCGTCGAACGCGGTGCACAGCCCGGCGCTGCTCACGGGCGCGCCTGCGCGGGCAGCACGGTCGGGTCTTCGCCACGGTACAGCGCCTCTACCGTGTCAGCCCGGCGCTGCAACACCGCACGCTGGTTGATCGAACCTTTGTCGGTGATTTCCCCGGCGTCGATCGACGGCGGCTCTACCAGCAGTGACAACCATTCGATCCGGCTGGCGTTGCCCTGGGCGTCACGGTTCAGGCGCTCCAGCCAAGCGGCGAACCAGCTGCGCACCGCGTCGCTGCCGAGCACTTCGGCATCGCTGGCCGCAGCCGGTAGCCCGGCCAGTTGCCGGCATTCGGGCAGACGCGGGAACACCAGGATGCCCAGGCATTCGCGGTCCGGCGCAGCCACCACGATGTCCTGCACATAGGGTGAGCCTTCGAGCACCGCACGGTTACGCAGCGGCCCGACACTGACGAACACCCCCGACGACAACTTGAAGTCTTCGGCAATACGCCCATCGAACATCAGGCCCTGTTCGGGCTGCTGCGCATCGGCGAGCTTCAAGGCATCGCCCGAGCAGTAAAAGCCCTCGTCATCGAACGCCTCGGCCGTTTGCTGCGGCGAACGCCAGTAGCCGGGCATGATGTGCGGGCCGCGAAAGCGTGCCTCCAGCTTGCCGTCCAGCGGCACCAGCTTCACTTCGCACCCCGGGGCAGGCAAGCCCACATAGCCTGCCAGCGACAAAGGCCCGGTGGTGAACGTGCAGGATGGCGCCGCTTCGGTCATGCCAAGGCCGGCCATCATGCGGATGCGCTCGCCACAGTGCTGCTCGGCAATGCGGTCCAGGCGGTCCCACACGCTTTGTGAAAGCCCGGCGGCGGCGAAGAAGAACAGCTTCATGCGGGCAAAGAACACTTCACGCAACTGTGCGTCCTGCTCCAGCGCTTTGACCAGTTCTTCCCAGCCCTTGGGCACGGTCAGGTAGGCGGTGGGGGAAATCTCGCGCAGGTTGCGCAAGGTTTCGCCGAAGCCTTGCGGGGTGGGCTTGCCGGCGTCCAGGTAGAAGCTGCCGCCGTTGTACAGCACGATGCCCAGGTTGTGGCTGCCGCCGAAGGTGTGGTTCCACGGCAGCCAGTCCACCAGCACCGGCGGCTCTTCTGCGAACACCGGGAAGGTCTGCAACAGCATCTGCTGGTTGGCGCACAGCATGCGTTGGGTGGTGACGACCGCCTTGGGCAGCTTGGTGGAGCCGGAGGTGAAGAGGAACTTGGCGATGGTGTCGGGCCCGGTAGCGGCAAACGCCGCATCGGCTGGCGCAAGGTCGCCCGGCTGCAGCAGGCTGTCGAAGCTCAGGTGCCGGCGGCCGGCGGCCTGGCCGCGCACGCTCACCACCGCCACCGATGGGTCCAGCACGGCGTCGAAGGCACGCTGGAACGGCTGGGTGTCGGTGGCGAACACCAACCCCGGCGTCAGTACCTCGCACACATGCCGCAGCTTGGCAAAGTCCTGGGACAGTAGCGCGTAGGCCGGCGACACCGGGCAATACGGGATGCCGGCATACATGGCGCCCAAGGCGATCTGCAGGTGCTCGATATCGTTGCCGGAAAAAAGCGCCAGCGGCCGCTCGGCGCTCAGGCCAAAGCCCAGCAGGTTGGCGGCGATGGTACGTACCTGCACGAGCATCTGCGCGTAGGTGATTGTGCGCCAGGCACCGTCGGGCTGACGCGCGGCAATGAAGGTGGTGTCCGGGCGCTGTGCGGCCCAGTGCAGCAGCCGGTCAAGCAGGCGCACCGGCAGCGGCGCCAGGGGCTCGACGGCCTGCATGCGCAGGATGCCGTCGGCCTCGCTGAACTGCACCTGGGGATGCCCGATGGACACCTGCCGGTAGCGCGGGCTTTGACCAGGGGCGGTCGCCCCTGTGCGGGCTTGGTTATTCACGCAGGTTGCTCCTTGTTATTGTTGTACAGCCTGCCGCCGCCCGGCGGTGCGGGCGGCGGCCGATGGTGCGCGTTGCCTAGATGGGGTAATGCCTGGGGCCGTGCTGGAGGGTGACCCAGCGCAGCTGGGTGAATTGATCGATGGCGGTGCGGCTGCCGAAGCTGCCGTAGCCGCTGGCCTTGACTCCACCGAAGGGCATCTGCGCCTCGTCATGCACGGTCGGGCCGTTGATGTGGCAGATACCCGACTCTACACGCTGGGCCAAGGCCAGCGCACGGCTGGTGTCGCGGCTGAAGATGGCCGACGACAAGCCGAACTCGGAGTCGTTGGCCAGCGTCAGCAAGGCTTCATCGCCCTCGGCGCGCAGCACCACTGCCACTGGCCCGAAGGACTCTTCGTGGTACAGGCGCATGCTCGTGTCGACGCTGTCCAACAAGGTCGGTTGCAAAATGCTGCCGTCCAGCTGGCCACCGCACACCAGGCGTGCGCCCTTGGCCACGGCATCGTCGATCAGCGCCTTGATGCGCTCGCCGGCCGCACCGCTGACCAGCGAACCGAGCACCGACGTGCTGGCCTGCGGGTCACCTGCGCGCAGCCCGCCGACCTTGGCCGCCAGCTTGTCGACGAAGGTGTCGGCGATGCGGTTGTCGACCACCAGGCGCTCGGTGGACATGCAGATCTGGCCCTGGTTGAAGTAGGCCCCAAACGCTGCAGCTTCGACGGCGGCGTCCAGGTCGGCGTCATCGAGCACCAACAGCGGCGCCTTGCCGCCCAGTTCGAGCAAGGCAGGTTTCAGGTGCCGTGCAGCCAGCTCGCCGACAATGCGCCCCACCTGGGTGGAGCCGGTGAAATTGACGCGGCGCACCGCAGGGTTGGCGATCAGCCGCTCGACGATGGCGGGCGCATCGGCAGGGTCATTGCTGATCACATTGACCACGCCCTCGCCCAAGCCTGCATCGTGGAGCACCTGGCCGATCAACCGGTGCACCGCCGGGCTGACCTCGGAGGCCTTGAGCACTACGGTGTTGCCACAGGCCAGCGGCATGGCGATGGCCCGCGTGGCGAGGATCACCGGGGCATTCCACGGCGCGATGCCCAGCACCACACCGCACGGGGCGCGCAGGGCCATGGCGAAGCTGCCGGGCACATCCGAGGGGATGACCTCACCGGTAATCTGCGTGGTCATGGCCGCAGCTTCGCGCAACATGTTTGCGGCCAGCTTCACGTTGAAGCCATACCAGTTGGCCATGGCCCCGGTTTCGCCGGCCGCGGCGATGAACTCGGCAGCGCGCGCCTGCAGCAGGTCGGCGCCGGCCAGCAAGCGGCTGCGCCGCTCACCGGGCGCCAGCGCGGCCCAGGCCGGGAACGCTGCGCTGGCGGCGGCCACCGCAGCATCGGCATCGGCCAGCGTGGCGGCAGCGGCTTGCGACACCACCTGGCCGGTGACCGGGTTGCAGCGCTGGAAGGTTCGTCCATCGCTGGCGGGGCGCGACTGCCCGCCAATCAGCAAAGGCACCTGCAACATGCTCATCCCTCTTGTTGTGGTTGTAGAGAAATATCCGCAGGCTGTGGCCAGTGGCGGCACAGCCCGCCCCGGCCCTCAGCGTTTGTAAGCCTGCAGGCCCGGCTTGATGGACTTGTCGTCGAGGAACTGCTTCATGCCCTGCTCGCGACCGCCCTCGGTGTCCAGCAGGCGGGACTGGTCGAGTTTGGCGTAGAGGTAGTCTTCGTTCTGCTCCCAGGTCAGTTCGCGGCAACGCTTGAAGCCGTTCTTGGCTGCACGCAGCACCACCGGGTTCTTCTCCAGCAGGTTCAGCGCCAGCTCGCGGGTCGTCTCGCGCAGCTGGGCCAGCGGTACGCTCTCGTTGACCAGGCCCATCTCGGCGGCTTTGGCACCGCCGAAGGTCTTGCCAGTCATGATGTAGTACAGCGACTGGCGATGGCCAACGGTATCGGCCATCGCCTTGCTGACCAGGTTGCCGGGCGGGATGCCCCAGTTGATTTCCGACAGGCCGAAGGTGGCCTCGTCGGCGCAGATGGCCAGGTCGCAGGCCACCAGTGGGCTGAAACCGCCGCCGAAGCACCAGCCGTTGACCATGGCGATGGTCGGCTTGGCGTACATGCGCAGCAGCTTCCATTGCCATTGCGAGGCTTCACGGCGGATTTTTTCCTGAAGGATTTCGGGGCCGGCGTCGACCTCGCGGAAGTATTCCTTCAGGTCCATGCCTGCAGTCCACGACTCACCGGCCCCGGTCAGCACCAGCACGCCGGCGTCGGCGTCCTGCTCCAGGGTTTCCAGCACGTCGACCATTTCCCGGTTCAGGGTGGGGCTCATGGCATTGCGTTTTTCCGGGCGGTTGAGGGTTACCCAGGCGATGCCCGACTCCAGTTCGACCTTCACGGTGGTCCAGCGGCCTTCGTATTTGCTCATGGTTCTGCACTCTTGTTGTTCGAGGTGGTGACCATCAAACTAATCCGGCAAATTAGTTATGTCAATTAACTATTATGAAAATTATCTTTGCCTTCCAGCCGTTTGAGAAGCTTTTTAGCCTGAGCTTCACTAGCCGGATTGAGCCAGCGCAGGCAAACTGGGTAACTTTCTTACTCATGACACAGGAGCATGCAATCCGATGGCAAGGTCTGCCCGAACCGACGACACCGCTTCCCTGCCCACGCCCCCTGGCGACACGGTCCTTGAGGACCTGCTCGGTTACGCGTTGCGCCGCGCCCAGCTGAAGCTGTTCCAGCACCTGATCAGCCGGCTGGCGGCCTACGACCTGCGCCCGGCGCAGTTCTCTGCGCTGGCGATCATCGAGCAGAACCCGGGCCTGATGCAGGCGGACCTGGCGCGCGCCTTGGCGATCGAGCCGCCGCAGGTGGTGCCGCTGCTGAACAAACTGGAAGAGCGTGCGCTGGCCGTGCGAGTGCGGTGCAAGCCGGACAAGCGCTCTTACGGGATTTTCTTGAGCAAGTCGGGCGAAGCGATGCTCAAGGAGCTCAAACAGATCGCCAGCGACAGCGATCGGGAGGCTACTGGCAGCCTTGAAGAAGCCGAGCGCACAGAACTGCTGCGGCTGCTGACGAAAATTTACAAGGAATAGGGCCATTCATCCCCAATCCGCCAAATGGATCCATTAAGCGTACGATAATCGCACGGCCTCCAATTTTTGTTGGGATTAACCATTGACCAGCCTTTCAGCTCAGGCCTTAATGGATCCATTAAATAACAACAACAATTGGAGGTCCTTCATGTACCCGAAAAACACCTGGTACGTCGCCTGCACCCCTGACGAAATCGCCGAGAAACCCTTGGGCCGGCAGATTTGCGGGGAAAAGATCGTGTTTTACCGCGCCAACGAAAACCGCGTCGCCGCCGTAGAAGACTTTTGCCCGCACCGCGGCGCGCCCTTGTCGCTGGGCTTTGTCGAAAACGGCAACCTGGTGTGCGGCTACCACGGGCTGGTCATGGGCTGTGATGGCAAAGCCGTCGCCATGCCTGGCCAACGGGTGCGGGGCTTCCCCTGCAACAAGGCCTTCGCCGTGGTCGAGCGCCATGGCTTCATCTGGGTCTGGCCCGGTGACCAAACCCAGGCTGACCCGGCCCTGATCCCGCACCTGCCGTGGGCGGCCAGCGACGAATGGGCCTATGGCGGCGGGTTGTTCCACATCGGTTGCGATTACCGCCTGATGATCGACAACCTGATGGACCTCACCCATGAAACCTATGTGCATGCCTCCAGCATCGGCCAGAAGGAAATCGACGAGGCGCCCCCGGCCACCACGGTGAGCGGCGACGAAGTGGTCACCGCCCGACACATGGAAAACATCATGCCGCCGCCCTTCTGGCGCATGGCCCTGCGCGGCAACGGCCTGGCCGATGACGTGCCGGTGGACCGCTGGCAGATCTGCCGCTTCACCCCGCCCAGCCATGTACTGATCGAGGTGGGCGTGGCCCATGCCGGCCACGGCGGCTACCACGCCCCGGCCGAGCACAAGGCCTCGAGCATCGTGGTCGATTTCATCACCCCCGAGAGCGACACCTCGATCTGGTACTTCTGGGGCATGGCGCGCAATTTTGCCGCCCACGATCAGGCCCTGACCGCGAGCATCCGCGAAGGCCAGGGCAAGATTTTCAGCGAAGACCTGGAAATGCTCGAACGCCAGCAGCAGAACCTGCTCGCCTACCCCGAGCGCAACCTGCTCAAGCTCAACATCGACGCCGGCGGCGTACAGGCGCGCAAGGTGCTGGAGCGGCTTATCGCCAAAGAGCACGCGCCCCAACCGCACGTGATCGCCACCCACACCACCCCCGCCTGAGGAGCCCGCGCCATGATCGATGCCGTAGTGGTATCCCGCAACGACGAAGCCCAGGGCATCTGCAGCTTCGAGCTGGCGGCCGCCGATGGCAGCCCACTGCCGCCCTTCAGCGCCGGCGCGCACATCGATGTGCACCTGCCGGACGGGCTGGTGCGCCAGTATTCCCTGTGCAACCACCCTGCAGAACGCCACCGCTACCTGATCGGCGTGCTCAACGACCCCGCCTCACGCGGCGGTTCGCGCAGCCTTCACCAGCAGGTGCAGGCTGGCCACCGCCTGCGCATCAGCGCCCCACGCAACCTGTTCCCGCTGGCCCAGGGCGCCCGGCGCAGCCTGCTGTTCGCCGGTGGCATCGGGATCACGCCCCTGCTGTGCATGGCGGAGCAACTGGCCTGCAACGGCGACGATTTCGAATTGCACTACTGTGCACGCTCCAGCGACCGCGCAGCCTTTGTCGAGCGCCTGCGCGCCGCACCCTTCGCTGACCGCCTGTTCGTACATTTTGACGAGCAGCCGGAGACCGCCCTGGACATCGCCCAAGTGCTGGGCAACCCGCAGGGCGATGTGCACCTTTACGTGTGCGGGCCTGGCGGCTTCATGCAGCACGTGCTGGACACTGCCAAGCAGTTGGGGTGGCAGCAGGCCAACCTGCACCGCGAGTACTTCGCCGCAGCGCCGGTTGCAAACAGCGACGACGGCAGCTTCTCGGTGCAGGTAGGCAGCACCGGCCAAGTGTTCGAGGTGCCGGCCGACCAGAGCGTGGTGCAGGTGCTGGAACGCCACGGCATCGAGATCGCCGTCTCCTGTGAACAGGGTATTTGCGGCACCTGCCTGACGCGTGTGCTGCAGGGCACGCCAGAGCACCGCGACCTGTTCCTCACCGAGCAGGAACAGGCCCTGAACGACCAGTTCACGCCGTGCTGTTCGCGGGCGAAGACGCCCCTGCTGGTACTGGACCTGTAAAACGCCTCAGGACGGGGGCAGGATCACCTTCATGCCCTCGTCCGCCGTGGCCGCGCCAAAGGTTTCGGCATAGCGCAACGTGGCATTGGCATGTTCGCGCATGATCGCCTCGGCGCGGGCACCCTGGCCGTGGGTGAGCGCATCGAACACCGCATGGTGCTGCATGTGCGCGAAGTTGAAGCGCCGGAATTCACGGGCGAGGTCGTGACGGTCCACCGCCAGCGCAGTGACCGAAGCGAACGGCAAGTGGTCGTTGCGCGCCAGGGCATCGGCGATGGCCGGGTTGTGGCTGGCCTCGACGATCACCTGGTGAAAGCGCATGTTCAGGTCGTGATAGGCGTGCAAGTCTTCTTCGGTCACATACCCCTTGTCGAACAACAGGTCGCCTTCGACCAGGCAGCGCTGCAGCGCCTCGCGCGCCGCAGGCAGCAGGCCGCGCTCAGCGGCCTGGCGGGCAGCCAGGCCTTCGAGCACACCGCGCACCTCCACCGCGCCGGCAATGTCGTCGGCGCTGACCGAACGCACCTGGAAGCCACGGCCGCCGCAACGCACCAGCAAGCCCTCCTGCTCCAGGGTACGAAACGCCATGCGTACGGGCATGCGTGAGACGCCGAACCGTTCGGCGGTAGGCACTTCCATCAGCCGCGCGCCAGCCGCCAGTTCGCCCGAGGCGATCATCTTGCGCAACGCGATCAGCACCATTTGACCGGGCTTGCTCATCCAGGGAGGTTCCAGAGACAGAAGCGCCAATCATACCGCAAGCGCGGGCGCGCTTGGCGGCCTGTGACACCTGCCCTGTTCAGGCTACGATGGTACTTCGTCCTTCGGAGCCCAGCAGCGCCATGCCCAGAACGAGCAAAGTCAGCGACCCGTCCTACGAGTTGATGGACGATCACGAGGGCGACTCTCTGATCTACCGCCAGCATGGCTTTCCCAGCCCGCTGGTGCGCTGGCATTTCCACAAGGAATACGAACTGCACCTGATCGTGGACAGCGCCGGCAAAGTGTTCATCGGCGACTACATCGGCAGCTTCGCGCCGAACACGCTTTTCCTCACAGGGCCCAACCTGCCGCACAACTGGATCAGCCAGGCCGGCCCCGGGGAGGTATTCAGCCAGCGCGACATGCTGGTCAATTTCACGGACGAGGTGCTGCACAGCGGCAGCCGGGCATTTTCTGAACTGCACCAGCTCAGCCCGTTGCTGGCCCGCGCACACTACGGCATCGAGTTCCGTGACCCCACGCTGATCGCCGAGAGCCGCCAATTGTTGCAACGCATCGCGCACAGCCGCGGCATGACCCGCCTTGGATACTTTTTTATCCTCATGGAACAGCTGGCCGGCTGCGAGGACTACCAGTTGTTGTCCACAGTCACCTCCTCGCATTTGGCTGACGAGCACAACGTCGAGCGCATCAACCGGGCGGTGAACTACATCTTCCAGCACTACGCCCAGGACTTGACCCAGAACGAAGTGGCCGAGCACCTGGGCATGACCCCCACCTACTTCTCACGCTTCTTCAAACAGGCGGCCGGGCGCGGTTTTGTCGAGTTCGTCAACCGCCTGCGGGTCAGCAAGGCCTGCGAACTGCTGGCCAAAAGCGACCTGCCGGTGACCGGGGTGTGCTTCGAATCAGGCTTCAGCAACCTGTCCAATTTCAACCGGCGCTTTCAACAGCTCAAAGGCATGACCCCCTCCGACTATCGCAGCCTGGTGATCCAGCGGCTGACCGAGCAGAACCATCACTGAGCGCAACAACTGCAAAAAAGTATCAGCCAGCGTGCAGCCCAAGCTTTGTGGGCTGCGCCACGCGGGGGTGTAATCAGCGCCAGCGACACAAAAATAATAATGTCTTCCGTGCCGTCAGCCGGCCCGGTAAGGGAGTTCATAGATGAACGACGCGATCAAGGCCTGCCTGGCCGCTGCCTGCCTCAGCCTGCCGCTAATGGCCCAGGGCGCCGAAACGCTGACCATCGCCACGGTCAACAACAACGACATGATCCGCATGCAGCGCCTGGCCAAGGTGTTCGAAGAGCAGCACCCGGACATCAGGCTCAAGTGGGTCGTGCTTGAAGAGAACGTGCTGCGCCAGCGCCTGACTACCGACATCGCCACCCAGGGCGGGCAGTTCGACGTACTGACCATCGGCATGTACGAAGCCGCACTGTGGGGCGCCAAAGGCTGGCTGGAGCCGATGAAGGATCTGCCGGCCGATTACAACCTCGACGACGTGTTCCCGTCTGTGCGCAATGGCTTGTCGGCCAACGGCACGCTGTACGCCCTGCCCTTCTACGCCGAGGCCTCGATCACCTACTACCGCAAGGACCTGTTCCAGAACGCTGGGCTGAGCATGCCCGAGCAACCGACCTGGACCCAGCTGGGTGAATTTGCCGCCAAACTCCACCACCCCGACCAGGGCCAGTACGGCATCTGCCTGCGCGGCAAGGCCGGCTGGGGCGAGAACATGGCGCTGATCGGCACCGTGGCCAATGCCTTTGGCGCACGCTGGTTCAACGAACAGTGGCAGCCGGAATTCACCGGCAGCGCGTGGAAGAACGCGCTGAACTTCTACGTCGACACCCTGAAGCAGTACGGCCCGCCAGGCGCGTCGAGCAACGGCTTCAACGAAAACCTGGCACTGTTCAACAGCGGCAAGTGCGCGATGTGGGTCGATGCCAGCGTTGCCGGCTCGTTCGTCACCGACAAGACCCAGAGCAAGGTCGCCGACCAGGTCGGCTTCACCTTTGCGCCAAAAGAGGTCACCGACAAGGGCGCCTCGTGGCTGTATTCCTGGGCGCTGGCCATCCCCAGCAGCTCCAAGGCCAAGGACGCGGCGAAGGCCTTCAGCACCTGGGCCACGTCTGAAGCCTACGGCAAACTGGTGGCCGACAAGGAAGGCGTGGCCAACGTGCCACCAGGCACCCGCGCCTCTACCTACAGCGACGCCTACCTGGCCGCAGCGCCGTTCGCCAAGGTGACGCTGGAGTCGCTCAAGCGCGTTGACCCCAACCACCCCACGCTCAAGCCCGTGCCGTACGTGGGTATTCAGTTGGTGACCATCCCCGAGTTCCAGGCCATTGGGACGCAGGTCGGCAAGCTGTTCTCCGCCGCCCTGACCGGGCAGATGAAGGTCGACCAGGTGCTTGCCGCCGCCCAGCAGTCCACCGAACGCGAGATGAAGCGCGCCGGTTACCCCAAGTAGCCCACCCGTGGCCTGAGCCGCGCCAACGCCTGGCGCGGTGACGGCTGCCGTCCGCCCTTTTCGCTGCACACGGAGTCGCCATGGACACTTCGGCCCTCGATACCCCGCCCCTCGCCACCGCACGCCCCGGCAAACGCCGCGTCGGCCCGGGCTGGTTCCTGGTCAGCCCTTCGGTGGCGCTGCTGCTGTTGTGGATGGTCGTACCCTTGGGCATGACCCTGTATTTTTCGCTGATCCGCTACAACCTGCTGTACCCGGGCGAAAATGCATACGTAGGCCTGGAGAACTTCGCGTACTTCGTCACCGACCCAGGCTTCATGCCCGGCGCCCTGAACACCCTGACCCTGGTCGGCAGCGTGCTGGCGATCAGCGTGGTGTTTGGCGTGCTCATCGCGGCGCTGCTGGAGGCCGGCGAGTTCTGGGGGCGCGGCGTGGTGCGGGTGCTGCTGATTTCACCGTTCTTCATCATGCCCACGGTCAGCGCGCTGCTGTGGAAGAACCTGATATTGCACCCGGTGTCGGGCATCCTCGCGGCCGTGTGGCGGCTGTTTGGCGCGCAGCCGGTGGACTGGCTGGCGCACTACCCGCTGCTGTCGATCATCCTGATCGTCTCCTGGCAGTGGCTACCGTTCGCCATCCTGATCCTGATGACCGCCATGCAGTCGCAGGACCTGGAACAGAAAGAAGCCGCGCGCCTGGATGGCGCCGGGCCGCTGGCGATCTTCTGGCACCTGACCCTGCCGCACCTGGCCCGCCCGATTGCCGTGGTGGTGATGATCGAGACCATCTTCCTGCTGTCGGTGTTCGCCGAAATCTTCACCACCACCAGCGGCGGGCCGGGCTATGCGTCCACCAACCTCGCCTACCTGATCTACAACCAGGCGCTGCTGCAGTTCGACGTCGGCATGGCCTCGGCCGGCGGCCTGATCGCCGTGCTGATCGCCAACATCGCCGCCATCGTGCTGATACGGATGATCGGCAAGAACCTGACCGAGCGCCGCTGAGGAGCCCGCCATGCTGCCACTCAAGCAAACCCGCCGCCTGCGCGACGCATTGATCGGCCTGCTGTGCTGGGGCATCGCCCTGGTGATCTTCTTCCCGATCTTCTGGATGCTGCTGACCAGCTTCAAGACCGAGCTCGACGCCTTTGCCACACCGCCACAGTTCATCTTCGCGCCAACGCTGGAAAACTACCTGCACATCAACGAGCGCAGCGACTACTTCGCCTACGCCTGGAATTCGGTGCTGATCGCCTTCTCGGCAACCGCGCTGTGCATGCTTGTCGCAGTGCCGGCGGCCTACTCCATGGCCTTTTTCGAAACCCGCCATACCAAGCGCACGCTGCTGTGGATGCTGTCGACCAAGATGCTGCCGCCGGTGGGCGTGCTGATGCCGATCTACCTGCTGGCCAAACAGTTCGGCCTGCTCGACTCGCGCCTGGCGCTGATCATCGTCTACACCCTGATCAACCTGCCGATCGTGGTGTGGATGGTGTACACCTACTTCAAGGACATCCCGGTGGACATCCTTGAAGCCGCGCGCCTGGACGGTGCCGGCACCTGGCAGGAAATCGTCCGCGTGTTGCTGCCGATCGCTCGCGGCGGGCTGGCCTCGACCGTGCTGCTGTCGTTGATCCTGTGCTGGAACGAGGCGTTCTGGTCGCTCAACCTGACCTCTTCGGCTGCCGCCCCACTGACCGCGCTGGTGGCTTCCTACTCAAGCCCGGAGGGGCTGTTCTGGGCCAAGCTCTCGGCCGTCTCGACCCTGGCCTGCGCGCCCATCCTGATTTTCGGCTGGATCAGCCAGAAGCAGCTGGTGCGCGGCCTTTCGTTCGGCGCCGTGAAATGAACCGCCCCCACACGACACCTGCTCAATCACCCCTATTGCGGGCCGCCGCAGAGGACATTCGCCATGGCTGACCTGAAGATCCGCAACCTGCACAAAGGCTTCGATGGCCACGCCATCATCAAGGGCATCGACCTGGAGGTGCGCGACCGTGAGTTCGTGGTGTTCGTCGGCCCGTCCGGGTGTGGCAAGTCGACACTGCTGCGGCTGATCGCCGGCCTTGAGGAGGTCAGCGGCGGCCACATCACCCTGGACGGCGTCGACATCACTGACACCGCCCCGGCCAAACGCGACCTGGCCATGGTGTTCCAGACCTACGCGCTCTACCCGCACATGACCGTACGCAAGAACCTGTCGTTCGCCCTGGACCTGGCCGGCGTGGACAAGCGTGAGGTGCAGGCCAAAGTCGACAACGCCGCGCGCATCCTAGAACTGCAACCGCTGCTTGAACGCAAACCCCGCCAACTGTCTGGTGGCCAGCGCCAGCGGGTGGCGATCGGCCGGGCGATCGTGCGCAACCCAAAGATTTTCCTGTTCGACGAGCCGCTGTCGAACCTTGACGCCGCCCTGCGCGTGCAGATGCGCCTGGAGCTTGCGCGCCTGCACCAGGAGCTGGCTGCAACCATGATCTACGTGACCCACGACCAGGTCGAGGCGATGACCCTGGCCGACAAGGTGGTGGTGCTCAACGGCGGGCGCATCGAGCAGGTCGGCTCGCCGCTTGAGCTGTACCACCACCCGGCCAACCTGTTCGTCGCAGGCTTTCTCGGCACCCCGAAAATGGGCTTTTTGCGCGGCCACCTGAGCCACAGCCAGGGCACATCGTGCGAGGTCACCCTTGAATGCGGCGCCCGTGTCAGCCTGGCACTGTGCACAGACGGCCTGCCCGCTGGCAGCCCCGTGACGCTGGGCATCCGCCCGGAGCACCTGAACATCGCCAGCGCCGGGCACGGCACACCCGGCTTGCTGCAGGTGACCGCCGACGTCAGTGAGCGCCTGGGCAGTGACAGCTACTGCCATGTACGTGCCGGCTCCGGGGAAATGCTCACCGTACGGGTGCGCGGCGACTTTGCGCCGACCTTCGGCGAGCCCCTGGAACTGGCCTTCGACCCAGGCCACTGCCACCTGTTCGACAGCAACGGCCAAGCCCTGGACAAACGCCTGCAGCAAGCGGCCTGAGGACGTACACGATGAAACTCGACCCGCACCACCTCGACCTGCTGGCGCCCACGGTCGCCCGCCCTTCCTACGCGCCCTCGCAGCTGCGCCAGGGCATTGTGCACATTGGCGTAGGTGGGTTTCACCGTGCCCACCAGGCGGCCTACACCGACGCCCTGATGAACCGCGGCGAAGGCCTGGACTGGGCCATCTGCGGCGCCGGCCTGCGCAGCGAAGACCGCGCCATGCGCGACGCCCTGGCGGCGCAGGGCTACCTGTACACCCTGTTTGTGCTGGACGACCGACCCGACACCGAAGTGCGGGTGATCGGTGCCCTCAATGACATGCTCTTGGCCGAGGACGATGCCCAAGCGCTGCTGGCCAAACTGGCCGAGCCCGGCGTCCGCATCGTCTCGCTGACCATCACCGAAGGCGGCTACTGCATCGACGACAGCACCGGCGAGTTTCGCGCCGACCTGGCGCAGGTCCGGCACGATCTGGCCAACCCGCAGGCCCCGCAAGGCGTGTTCGGCTTTCTCTGCGAAGCCCTGCGGCGGCGCCGCGAGGCCGGCGTGGGGCCGTTCACGGTGATGTCCTGCGACAACCTTCCGCACAATGGCGCGGTCGCGCGCAAGGCCCTGCTGGCCTTTGCCCGGTTGCTCGACCCGGACCTGGCCCACTGGATAGGCGAGCACGTGAGCTTCCCCAACGCCATGGTCGACCGCATCACGCCAATGACCAGCAGCGACCACCGCCAACGACTGTTCGAGCGCCACGGCGTCGAGGATGCCTGGCCGGTGGTGTGCGAGCCGTTCCTGCAGTGGGTGGTGGAAGACAAATTCGTAGCCGGGCGCCCAGCGTGGGAAAAGGTCGGTGTGCAGTTCACCGACGACGTCACGCCCTATGAAGAAATGAAAATCAAGCTGCTCAACGGCAGCCATCTGGCACTGACCTACCTGGGCTTCCTGCAGGGCTACCGCCTGGTCCACGAAACCCTTGGCGACCCACTGCTGCGCCGCTACATGCGCACGTTCATGGACCTGGACGTGACGCCGCAGCTTGCCCCGGCGCCGGGCATCGACCTGGAACGCTACAAGGACAGCCTCACCGAGCGCTTCGCCAACCGCGCCATCGCCGACCAGCTGGAGCGGGTGTGCTCGGACGGCTCATCGAAGTTTCCCAAGTACATCGTCCCCACCGCCAACCAGCTGATTGCCGAGGGCCAACCGCTGGACCGCGTGGCCCTGGTGGTAGCGGCCTGGGCCCTGTACCTGGGCGGGGTAGACGAACAGGGCAGCGCCTATGCCATCCCCGACCCACGCGCGGCCCAGTGCCAGGCACGGGTGGTGCAGCGTGACGGGCTGGCTGCCCGAGTGCTGGGCGACGAGACGATATTCGGCACGATCATCCCCGCCTCCGACGCCTTCGTCAGCGCTTTCGAGCGCCTGTATGACAGCCTGTGTGAGGTTGGCGTAAGCGAAACGCTGCGCCGAGTGCTTGGCGACTGACCCGGAGCGCACGCAATGGACGGACTGTTTCTCGGCATTGATTGCGGCACCCAGGGCACCAAGGCGCTGGTGCTGGACGCCGGCAGCGGCCGGGTGCTGGGCCTTGGTAGTGCAGCGCACGCCCCTGCGCGGGGCCGCGACGGGCGCCGCGAGCAGGACCCGGCCGACTGGCTGGCCGCCCTGCACACGGCAGTCGCTGGCGCACTGCATGGGGCCGGCGTCGATGGCCAGGCCATCCGTGCGCTGGCGGTATCCGGCCAGCAGCATGGCCTGGTGATGCTGGACGCCCAAGGGCAGGTGCTGCGCCCGGCCAAGCTCTGGTGCGACACCGAAACCACGGCAGAAAACCAGACGCTGCTGAACCTGCTCGGCGGCCCGCAGGGCTCGATCGAACGCCTGGGGCTGGTGATTGCGCCGGGCTATACCGTGTCCAAACTGCTGTGGAGCAAACGCAGCTTCCCCGACCTGTTCGCCCGCCTGGCCCATGTGCTGCTGCCCCACGATTACCTCAATTACTGGCTGACAGGCCGCGCCTGCAGCGAGCCGGGAGATGCGTCTGGCACCGGTTACTACAACGTGCACCACAACACCTGGGCAACCGATGTGCTGCAACACATCGAACCGGGCGAGCGCCTGCTGGCGGCACTGCCAGAGCTGCTCGCACCCGGCGACTGCGTCGGCCCGCTGCGCGAGCAGGCCGCCGCAGGCCTGGGGCTGAACCCTCACGCCTGGGTGGCCACCGGCGGCGGCGACAACATGCTCAGCGCCATCGGTACCGGCAATATCAGCCCTGGCATGATTACCCTCAGCCTGGGCACCTCGGGTACCCTGGCAGCTTACGCCGACCATGCCCAGTTCAACCCCAAGGGCGAGGTGGCGAACTTCTGCGCCTCCAGCGGTGGCTGGCTGCCCTTGGTCTGCACGATGAACCTGACCAACGCCTGCGCGCTGGTGCGTGACCTGCTGGAGCTTGACCTCACCCGCTTCACGGCCCTCGCCGCGCAAGCGCCGCTTGGCGCCGACGGCTTGTTGATGCTGCCGTTTTTCGATGGCGAACGCGTACCGGCGCTGCCCACTGCCAGCGCCAGCCTGCATGGCATGACCAGCGCCAACCTGACCCGCGCCAACCTGTGCCGGGCCGTACTCGAAGGCACTTGCTTCAGCCTGCGCTATGGCCTGGACCTGCTGCGCGCCAGCGGCCTGCAGGGCAGCGAAATCCGCCTGGTGGGCGGGGCGGCAAAAAGCGAGCTGTGGCGCCAGGTACTGGCCAATCTGCTCGGCCTGCCGGTGGTGTGCCCGCGCCAGACCGAAGCCGCCGCGCTGGGGGCGGCAATCCAGGCTGCCTGGAGCCTTGGCCGCCAACTGGGCCACGGCGACAGCCTGCAGGCCCTGTGCGAGCGCTGCGTCGAGCTGGACGAAAGCACCCGCACCCGGCCCGGCCTGGCGCAACAGGCCGCCTACGGCGTGGCCTACAGACGCTACCTGGATCACCTGCCTGTGCTCTGATCGCGGTACTGTCCTTACTCTTTTCTGTTTGGGAGAACTTCATGTATCTGGTATGTGGCGAGGCGTTGTTCGATGTCTTCAGCCTGGCAAACAGCCCGCGCAGCGCAGAGCTGGGCTTTACCGCGATTGCTGGCGGCTCGCCGTTCAACGTCGCCGTCGGCCTGCGCAGGCTGGGCGTTGCCGCAGGCTTTTTCGGCGGGTTGTCCAGCGACCACCTCGGCGCGCGCCTGCGCCGGGTACTGGAGGAAGAAGGCGTGAATTGCCAGCACCTGGTGACCAGCGATGCACCCACCACCCTGGCCATGGTCGGCCTGGATGCCAACGGCTCCGCGCAGTACCAGTTCCGCGGCGAAGGCTGCGCCGACCGGCAGGTGCGGCTTGAGCATCTGCCGGTACTGGATGAGAACGTACGCGGGCTGCACGTGGGGTCATACACACTGGTGGTGACACCCGTGGCCGACACGTTGCTGGCACTGGTGGAACGCGAACGTGACCAGCGGCTGATCAGCCTGGACCCGAACGTACGCCTGAATCCGCAGCCTGATGTGGCGCTGTGGCGCAGGCGCGTTGAAGCGTTTGCCGCGCATGCACATTTGATCAAGGCCAGCGAGGAAGACCTGCAGGTGCTGTACCCGGGGCGCGACACTGGCGAGGTAGCCCGTGGCTGGTTGAACGAGCGCTGCCGGCTGGTGTTCGTGACCCACGGGGCTGAGGGTGCCAGCGTGCATTGTGCGCACGGGTCGTGGCACCGGCCGGCGGACAGCTCACTGCCGGTTCGCGACACCGTGGGGGCCGGGGATACGTTCCAGGCGGCCGTGCTGGCCTGCCTGGTTCGGCTGGGTGCGGACAGCCCGATGGGTGTGGCGATGCTGGCGCGCGACACGGTCGATGCGATGCTGGCCTACGCCATTGGGGCGGCGGCGGTGACCTGTTCCAGGGCCGGGCCGGACCTGCCGTTTGCAGGCGAGCTTTCGTGCATGCCACAGGCCATCGGTACCTCGGGCTGATTGCGGATCAGGGTTTGTGCTGCTTCATCGTTTGCCGATGCAGGGCAATGAACGGCGCCTCGGCCGGGTCGATGCGGTCCATTTTCGCCGCGATGCGATGCCAGTACGGATACTGCGGCGCGATCCGCGTCACCCGCTCGATCTGTTCAAGGTCTTGGCCTGTCAGCACCAGCTCCACCGCCTGCAGGTTGTCGTGCAACTGCTCGGCCGTGCGCCCGGCCGTGATGACACTGGTGATGCCTGGTCGGTCCTTGAGCCAGGCCAGGCACACCCGCGCCGGTGAGCAGCCATGCCGGCGCCCCACCTCGATCAGCGCCTCGATGATGTCGTAGGCCCGCTCCTTGTCATGCACGTAGGGTTCCGGCCAATCGTTGCCTTGGCGGGTACCGGCCGGCGTCTGTTGCCCGCGCCGCACCTTGCCGGTCAGCAAGCCCTCCCCCAGCGGCCCCCACACCAGCGTGGCAAGGCCCTGGTCGAGTGCCATCGGCAGCAGTTCGTACTCCGCTTCACGGGCTTCGGGGGTGTAGTAGATCTGCTGGGAAACCGGCTGCTGCCAACCGTTGAGCCGAGCACTGCCGAGGGTTTTCATCATCTGCCAGGCGGTGTAATTGGACGTGCCGAAGTAACGCACCTTGCCGCTTTGCACCAGGTGCTCAAGGGCGGCCAGGGTCTCTTCCACAGGCGTGATGCCGTCCCAGTTGTGGATCTGGTAGAGGTCGATATGGTCGGTGCCCAAGCGCTTGAGGCTGGCTTCGCAGGCGCGGATCAGGTGATAGCGCGAAGCGCCGCTGTCGTTGGGGTTGTCCCCCATCGGGCTGCGCGCCTTGGTGGCGAGGATGACCGACTGGCGCCGCTCACCCAGCGCCTGGCCGACGATCTCTTCGGCCAGGCCGTGGGAGTACAGGTCTGCCGTGTCGACCAGGTTGACCCCGGCGTCGAAGGCCATGTCGAACATGCGCCGGGCCAGTGCCACGTCCACGCTGCCGGTTTTCTCGAATGCGCCACGCCCGCCGAACGGGACCGTGCCGACCACCAGTTCAGAAACCAGCAGGCCAGTGTTGCCGAGTGCGCGGTACTTCATGGGTAGTGCCTCCAAATGCGAACGACTTGGAAGTACCGACGGGATGGATTGCTGAAACGTTCAATCTGATTGGTTACCTGCGGGGTGGGCGGCGAAGCGTTTCAGGGCTGCTGCGCAGCCCATCGCCGGCAAGCCGACTCCTACACGGACCGCGCAGTTCTTGAGCTGCACGCCTGATCACGCGTCGAACTGAACGTCCAGGCCCTCGGGCGCGGCGAACATTGCCATGCGTCGGCGCGACAGTTCCATGTGCGCGCGGATCAGCCGCTCGGCATCGTCCACGTCACGACGCTCGATGGCATCGATTATCTGGTCATGCTGGTTGGCCGCCGTTTCAAGGTCGGCGGCAAGGTCCGGGTCAGGCTGCACCTTGTAGAAGGTCTTGCCCAGCCGCGCGTGGTCAATCAGCAGACGGCACAGGCTCGGCATGAGGTAGCTGTTGTCAGCCATGCGCCCGATTTCAAGGTGAAATGCATCGTTGTACAGCACGCGACCATCGACATCACCGGCATCTACCGCCTGGCGGAAACGCTGTTGAATGCGCTTGAGCCCTTCGATCTGCGCAGGGGTAGCATGCAGGGCAGCGAGCTTGGTGGTCGCGACATAGATCAGCGGCGCGGCAAGAAAGAAGCTGCGCAGTGTCTGGTGGCTCATCAGCGACACCCGTGGCGCACGGTTAGCTTCCAGGTCAATATAACCCTCAGCAGCCATCTGCCGTAAAAGCTCACGCACTGGCGGACGCGACAGTCCGAATTCCTCGCTCAACGCAACTTCATCGAGCACCGCCCCAGGGGCGATTTCCATGCTCAGGATCCGCTTGCGCAACGATTGGCCCAAGGCTGTCTTGCGATCGACTGCGGGACCTTCGCCATCGTTTAGCACTGCCGCTTTCATGGTTTGCTCCTAGGTGGACGGATGCCAATACTACAATCTGTAGACTCCAGGGTGATAGTCCAAGTGTCAGCCAAGGGCGGGACAGAGCCACTCCCGCCTCGGCCACAACCAGAACCCATGCCTCAGGCAGGGCGCTCGCCGCGTTGCAAAGCCCCACGAGACAGCCGATCCAGCAGCAGCGCCACTGCCACAATCGCCAAGCCTGCGCGCAGCCCCAGGCCCATCTCCATGCGGGTCAGTCCACGGGTGACTTCAGCCCCCAGCCCACCCGCGCCAACCAGCCCGGCCAACACCACCATCGCCAGCGACAGCAGGATGCACTGGTTCAAACCCACCACCAAGGTGGGCATGGCTGTGGGCAGCTCGATCTTCAGCAGAATGGTGCCAGGAGTAGCGCCACTGGCCCGCCCCAGCTCCAGCAGGTCCTTGCGCACTTGGTTAAAGGCCAGGGTGGTGAGCCTGAGCATCGGTGGAATACCGTAGACGATGGTAGCGATGATCGCCGGAACCTTGCCCAGGCTGAATACCATCACCGCAGGGATCAGGTAGACCCAAGGCGGCACCGTCTGCATCACGTTCATCAGCGGCCCTAACGTCCGGTCCAGGCGTTTGAAGCGCGATGCCAGGACCCCCAGCGGGAAGGCGATGGCAACCGAAATCAGTACCGAGACCGAGACCAGCGCCAGGGTCTGCATCGACGACGCCCACAACCCCGACAGCCAGCAGAAGCCCAGCATACAGGCCGCCAACAGCGCGGCACGTACGCCAATGGCCAACAGCGCAAGCACCGCCACCAGCGGGATCATCAGGTAAAACGGAACCCACAGCAGTGCGGCTTCTATACCACCGAGCATGGCCTCGATGACCTTGCTGATAAAGGCGAACAGCGGATGCCAGTTGGTATTGAGCCAGTCCACCGCTGGCGCCAGCCAGGCGCCGGGCGACAGCTTGAGGTCAGTGAGATTCATGCAGTGCCTCCTTGCCGGCGCGGGTCGCGCTCTGCGCCAGCCGGTCGAGGATCAGGGTCAGGATAACGATAGCGATGGCACCATTGATCGAGCGGGCGATGTCCAGCGTGCGGATCGCTCCGTAAATCACCTCCCCCAGCCCACCGGAGCCGACGATGCCGGCGATCACTACCATGCCGAAGGCCATCATCAGGCTCTGATTGACGCCGGTCATGATGCTCGGCAAGGCAAACGGCACGCGAATCTTGAAAAACAGTTGCGCCGTGCTGGTGCCACTGGCCTCACCCAGTTCGATGAACTGCCGGGGTGTACGGCCGATACCCAAGGAGGTCAGGCGCAACACCGGTGGCACGGCGACAATGAACGTGGCAACCAGTGCGGTCGCGGTACCGTAGCCCAACAGTGCAATGGCCGGCAGCAGATAGATGTAGGGCGGCAGGGTCTGGATGAGATCGAGCAACGGTTCGAATACGCGATTCAGGGCTGGAGACAGGCCGGCCGCGACACCGATCGGGATACCGACGATCAAGGCCAGACTGGTCGCGGTCAATACCAGCGCCAAGGTGCTGATGGTTTCCTGCCACAGGCCCATGAAGGCGCACAGCAACAGTGCCAAGGTGGCACCGAGGGCAAATCCGCGGCTAGCGGTGAGCCGCCAGGCCATCAGGCCCACGATGATCGCCAACCCTGGGTAAGGCAGCAGATTCAGGACCCAGAACACCGCTTCGTAGAGGCCGGTGAGCACTGTGTTGAGGCCGTCGAAAAAGCCCGCCCAATTTTCCGATACCCACTCCAGGGCGCCGTCGACCGTTTCGTCAAAGCGCACGGCAAAGGTCGGCTCGTTCATAGCGAGGCCTCCCCTACCGGCGCCGTTTTGAAGTCCGTCTCCACCTGGGCCTGGCCCTGTACGCCACGCAACAGGTCGCTTTGGGTCACCACGCCGACAATCGCACCTGCCTGTACCACTGCAAGCGCATCACTGCCGGACGCAACCATCAGGTTGATCAGTGCATCGAGGTCGGCCTGGGCCTCCACCCTCGCCAGGCTTTCCGGGTCAGCGCCAGGGCGGGCCGCCCGCCAGGCCTGCACCGCCGTCATGATCGAATGGGCGCGCACCAGGTGCAGGCGCGAAATGCCTGCGACGAACTCTGCCACGTAGGCATCCCTGGGGTTGAGCACGATCTCTTCAGCGGTGCCTTCCTGAATGATCATCCCGTCCTTCATGATCGCGATACGGTCACCAATGCGGATCGCCTCTTCCAGGTCATGCGTGATGAACACCGCAGACTTGCCCAAGGACTTGGTCAACTCGCGGAACTCGTCCTGCAATTGGCGGCGGATCAACGGGTCGAGTGCGCTGAAGGGCTCGTCCATGAGGATGACTTCTGGGTCCGAGGTGATCGCACGGGCAAGGCCGACACGTTGCTGCATGCCGCCGGACAGTTCGTCCGGATAGCGACCTGACCACTCCGCCAGGCCGACCTTGGCCAGGGCCTGCTCGGCCACCTTGTGCCGCTCTGCCTTGCCAACGCCCTGCACTTCCAGACCGAACGCGGCGTTCTCCAGCACCGTACGGTGAGGCAACAGGGCCACGCTCTGGAATACCATGCCAATGTGTTTGGCCCTCACCTCGCGCAGTGCCTTGGCATCGAGGCTGGCCAAGTCCTGGCCCTTGACCCGCACTTGACCTGCGGTGGGCGTGATCAGCCGGTTGAGCAGGCGGATCAGGGTGGACTTGCCGCTACCGGAAAGCCCCATGATGCAGAAGATCTCGCCGCGCCGCAGTTCCATGCTGACGTCGGAAACGCCGACGACGCAACCGAAGTCCTGGAGGATCTGGCTTTTCGACAGCCCGCGCTCCTGGTAGGCACGCATCGCCTCCGGCGCCTTCTTGCCAAATACTTTCCAGACGCTCTGGCAACTCACCAGCACATCCCCAGGCGTGTCATTTTTCGTGTTCATATCGCACCCGTCGAACCAGAGGTTTCTGGTTGTTTGAATAATTCAAGTTCGGCAGCAGCAACTAATAAAGGATGGATCAGTACTTCTTTATGTTTTCCCAGCGCTTGAGCAAATCGGCGTTCTTGTCGGTCCAGTCCTTCACCGCTTCGTCCATGGTTTTGCCGTCCTTCACCGCGCCGTTGATCGACGTGATTGCGGTCAACGGCACGTAAACGCTGGCAATGGCTTCGCGGGCCTGTGGGTTCTCGGCAGAAAAGCCCTTCTTGCCGATCCAGTAGTAGCCTTGCGGTGGCGCGAAGACGCCCTTGGGGTCCTTGAGGAATTTGATGTCGAACTTTTGCGCCATCCAGGACGGCTCCCAAACGGTGACCGCTATCCAGTCTTTGCGGTCCACTGCAGATTTCAATGCAGCGGTCATGGCCGCAGTGCTGCCTTCGAGCAGGTCGAGCTTGAGGCCATACTGTTTCACTGCTTCGGCCGCTTCGCTCATCAGGCCAGAGCCCGGCTCGATGCCGATGATCTTGCCGTTGAACTTCTCGGCGTTCTCATTGAGCTGTTCGAGGGAATCAATGGGCACGTAGCTGGGCACGGCGATGGCCTGATACAGGCCGTGGGACACGGGCGAAATCTTCTCCAGCTTGTTTTTGTTCTTGTTCCAGTAGTCCTGAGCCACGTAATCGATCTGCGAAGCGAGGATCTGAATGTCACCTTTGCCCAAGGCTGCGTAGGCAATGCCCCACTCGGAGAACGAAGTCACCTTGACGGTGTAGCCGGAGTCTTCGAGTACCTTCTTGGTGATGCCGCTGATAGGCGTGAGGTCTTCCCAGGAAAGCGTCCCCATGTTGATGACCTTCTCTTCGGCTTGCACCTGGAAGATCGTCAGCCCGACCACCGCCAGTGCACACAACGCCTTACGCATGAGTTTCATATTGATTCCTCGTTCGCAGATAGAGAGGCGACCCGCTTTCAAGGGCGGGCTTCGCGTTTTTATTGATGTAAATCCCTTCCCCGACGGACATCACCGGAATCCGTGACCACACCCCCTGTGGGAGCGGTGGTTTTCAAGAGGCTGGCACGAGTCTCGGCGACCGTCAATGCCATTGTCTTCAAACTGTATACTCATAAAAATCAATGTGAATTACATATAAATTATTGATTTATATGAATATAAAACACGCCCTGTAGCTCCTAGAGATGCACAAGCGTCGTTTTATGACATGAAAAACGTCGTTTATTGACATCACCTCAATTGGCCTCCGACCGCTCGTCAAAAAACCGATAGACACATTGTATATCGAGCAATATATTCGGTAGACGAATTGTAGACACAGCCATGGCGGAGCGGATCCGACCGGGCCGTATCGTTCAAACCGGTACTGAAGTCGAGCCGTTGACAATGACAAAAATTACGTCTTTACCCGCCGATGACCGCACCTGCGGTTGGTATCACCTCAGCCAGCCGCGCACGCCAAAACCCCGGCATAGCGGCCACAGCGACGTGCGTTGGTGCATCGTCGGTGCTGGGTTCACCGGCCTTGCCGTTGCCCGCCAGTTGGCGCTGCACTTCCCCAATGAGCAAATCCTGCTGGTCGAAGCCCAGGAAGTCGGCTTCGGTACCTCCGGGCGCAATGCGGGTTTCGCCATCGACCTGCCCCACGACATCGGCGCAGAGGACTACATCGGCGACATCGAAATCGCCCAGAAATCGATGAAGCTCAATCTGACCGGCCAATCGTCGCTCAAAGCGTTGGTCAGCCAGTTCGACATCGACTGCCAGTTCAAGCACTGCGGCAAATACCAAGCTGCCATCGAGCCACGTGGCATTGCCGTACTCGACGCCTATCGACGGGGCCTGGACAAGCTCGGGCAGCCTTGGGAAATGATCGAGGAACAGGACCTGCCGGGCCACATCGGCACGTCCTTCTACCGCAAGGCGTTGTTTACGCCGGGCACTGCCCTGGTGCAGCCAGCCGCGCTGGTCAAGGGCTTGGCTGACAGCCTGCCGGCCAACGTGCAGCTGTGCGAGAACACTCCGATTCTTGACGTCGAATATGGCCAGAAGGTGCGCCTGAACCACGCGAGCGGCAGCATCACCACCGATAAGCTGATCCTGGCCAATAACGCCTTCGGCATGAGCTTCGGTTTCCTTCGCGGCCGTATGCTGCCGATCTTTACCTATGCCAGCCTGACCCGCCAGCTCACCCCGCAGGAGCAGGCAAGCCTGGGCGGCAAACCCTACTGGGGGCTGATCCCGGCCGACCCGTTTGGCACCACCGTAAGGCGCACACCAGACCAGCGCCTGCTGATCCGTAACAGCTTCAGCTTCAACCCCGACGGGCGCAGCAGCGCCAAGTACCTGGAGCGCTTCGCCAACCGGCACAGGGCCTCCTTCGCCCAGCGCTTCCCGATGTTGCCGGGCGTGACCTTCGACTACACCTGGGGCGGTTCGCTGGCCCTTTCGCGCAACCACACCAGCCAGTTTGGCCAGCTGGCGCCCAACGTCTATGGCGCGCTGTGCTGCAACGGCCTGGGCGTCACCCGCGGCACCGCCACCGGCAAGCTGCTGGCCGACTGGCTGGCCGGCGAGCGCAACGAGCTGATCGATTTCCTGCTGGACTCCCCTGGCCCCAACAGCAACCCACCCCAGCCTTTCCTCTCCTTGGGTGTGAACCTGAACCTGGCATGGGGGCAATACCGGGCGGGCAAGGAAAGCTAAAAACAAGATCCACGAAGAAGCGGAGATAGCATGACAATAAATAATCGCTCCATCGAAGACGTACCCCTCAACAGCTTCCATAGACTCCTGACCGTGCGCTCAGCGGGCGGCTCGTTTGTCGATGGCTATGTTCTAAGCATTATTGGCGTATCGCTCATCTACATGACCAATGCGCTGGGGCTGAGCGGCTTCTGGCAGGGCATGATCGCCGCTTCGGCGCTGATCGGCATCTTCTTCGGTGGCTTTCTCGGAGGCTGGCTCACCGGCCGCCTGGGGCGCAAGCGCGTGTTCTTCATAGGCCCTGCGTTGTTCGTACTGTCGTCGGTGGCACAGTACTGGGTGGAATCCGCATTGGCGCTGTTTGTGCTGCGCTTTGTGATCGGCATCGCCGTGGGCATCGAGTACCCGGTAGCGACATCCCTGTTGGTGGAGTTTCTGCCAAAGAAATACCGCGGGCCACGTCTGGCGATGCTGACCATCATGTGGTTTGCCGGCGCTGCGTTCGCCTACGTGCTGGGTAATTTCATTCTCAACGTCGGTGGCGAGGATGGCTGGCGCCTGGTGCTGGTAAGTTCTGCGCTGATCGGCGCCGCACTGTTCATCGTGCGCCTGGGCACCCCTGAGTCACCACGCTGGCTGCTGAGCAAAGGCCGCAGCACCGAGGCCGAGCAGATCATCAAGCAGGTGTATGGCCCCAGCTTCTCGCTGGCCAACCTGCCCGAGCAGCCCAGGGAGCAGAAAATTTCGGTGTGGAACCTGCTGCACTCCGGCTACGGCAAGCGGATGCTGTTCGTGACCATGTTCTGGAGCTGCTCGGTTATCCCTGTGTTCGCGGTCTACGCCTTCGCTCCGAAGGTACTGCTGGCCTTGAACCTCAAAGGCGAGTGGGCATCATTCGGCTCGGTGGCAATCACCTTGCTGTTCGTCATCGGCTGCGTGATCGCTACCCGCCTGATCAACAGCATGGGCCGGCGCAGCATGCTGATCTACAGCTTCCTGCTCTCTGGCCTGGCCCTGCTTGGCCTGGGCGCCTTCCACGACAGCGCCCCCCTGTTGATCCTGGTGCTGTTCGGTGCTTATGCGCTGTTCATCGGCGGCGCCCAGGTGCTGCAACTGGTCTACCCGAACGAGCTGTTCCCCACAGAGATCCGCGCCCAGGCCGTCGGCATCGGCACCTCGCTGTCGCGTGTCGGTGCGGCAGTGGGCACCTGGCTGGTGCCAATGTCACTGGAGTCGCTGGGCATCGCCAACACCATGCTGGCGGCGGCCGCAGTCACCTTCGTCGGCCTGGCCTTCGCATGGGCCCTGGCGCCGGAAACCCGTTCGCTGAACCTGCAGCAGGCCGCTTCGCTGAGCTGAACATGAATCTGAACCGCCCCCCATTACTCGTTGCACTGGAGACTCAACCGTGAAATTCGAAGGCATCTACACCCCGGCAATCACTCCCCTGGCCGCAGACGGCTCCATTGACATGGCGGCGTTCGCCGAAGTCCTGGACTACCTGGTGGAGTCGAAGATCCATGGCGTGATCATCGGCGGCTCAACCGGCGAGTACTATGCTCACACCGCTCAGGAGCGCATCGACTTGGCCGCCAAAGCCAAGGACGTGCTCAGTGGGCGCCTGCCGCTGATCATCGGCACCGGAGGCATCCGCACCGAGGATTCGGTGGCGTTCGCCAAGCATGCGCGTGAGATCAAAGCGGACGCGCTACTGGTCGGTACACCACCCTACGCACTGCCGACCCAGCAGGAGATCGCCATTCACGTCAAAGCCGTAGATAAAGCTGCCAACCTGCCGATCATGCTCTACAACTACCCAGGGCGAATGGGCGTAAGCATGGGTGAGCCGTTCTTCGATGCCGTCGCCGATGTAAAAAACATCGTTGCCATCAAGGAAAGCTCTGGTGACATGGCCCAACTGCATCGCCTGGCCATCCAGCGCACAAATATCCAGCTGTCGTGCGGCTGGGACGACCAGGCCCTGGAGTTCTTCGCCTGGGGTGCACAAAGCTGGGTCTGCGCCGGCTCCAACTTCATCCCGCGCGAGCACGTTGCGCTGTATGAGGCCTGCGTGGTCGAGAAGGACTTCGACAAAGGCCGCCGCATCATGGGCGCCATGATGCCGCTGATGGACTTCCTCGAAGGCGGCAAGTTCGTTCAGTCGATCAAGTACGGCAGTGAACTGCAAGGCTTGCGTACCGGTGGCGTGCGCGCCCCGCTGCAAGCGCTGGACGACGAAGAAAAGCAGGCGCTTGAGGGCGTCGTGGCCACGCTCAAGCGCAACATCGCGCAGATTACCGGAGGTGCCTGAAATGGCTGAGCTGCTGAGCAAGGAACAATACGCGGCCATCGCCGCCGAACTGCAGTTGCGTACCCAGGCATTCATCGACGGCGAGTTCCGTGACGCCATTTCGGGCCGTACATTCGTCACCACCAACCCGGCCACTGGCAAGCAGTTGGCGGAAGTGGCCGCGTGTGACGTGCAGGACGTCGACGTTGCTGTAGCGGCGGCCAAGCGCGTGTTCGAAGACGGCGCCTGGTCCAAGCTGCAGCCGGCCGAGCGCAAACATGTCTTGCTGAAATTTGCCCAATTGCTGGAAGACAACAGCCACGAGTTGGCCGTGCTCGAAGCGTTGGACAGCGGCAAGCCGGTCAGCGAGTGCCAGAACGTCGATGTGCCGGAAACCATCCACACCATTCGCTGGCACGCCGAGCTGATCGACAAGATCTATGACAACACGGCGCCGACCGGTAACGCGGCGGTGACCATGGTGGTGCGCGAAGCCATCGGCGTGGTTGGCCTGGTGCTGCCGTGGAACTTCCCGCTGCTGATGCTGGCATGGAAGATCGCCCCGTCGCTGGCCGCCGGTTGCTCGATCGTGGTCAAGCCTGCCAAGGAAACCACTCTTAGCGCCCTGCGGGTTGCCGAGCTGGCTTACCAGGCCGGCGTACCTGCCGGCGTGTTCAACCTGGTGCCCGGTGGCGGCCGCGAAGTGGGCGAGGCCATCGGCCGGCACATGGATATCCCCATGGTGAGCTTCACCGGCTCGACCGACACCGGCCGCCTGTTCCTCAAGTACGCCGCCGAATCCAACCTCAAGCGCATCGTCCTGGAGCTGGGGGGAAAGAACCCGGCCGTGGTCATGAACGACTGTGAAGATCTGGATGAAGTGGCTCAGTTCGTCACTGCCGGTGCGTTCTGGAACATGGGTGAGAACTGCTCGGCCTCCTCGCGCCTGATCGTACACAAGGACGTCAAGGATCAACTGCTGGGGCTCATCGCCAAGCACCTTGAAGACTGGAAGCTGGGCGATCCGCTCGACCCGGACAACCGTCTGGGGGCGATGGTCAGCAGGTCGCACTTCGAGAAAGTGAAGTCTTACCTGGACTACGCCGCCGAGCAGAAGCTTACGGTGGTTCAGGGTGGCCAGACTGAGCAAGGCGTGTTCGTACAGCCGACCATCGTCGATGGCGTAGCGCGCGACAGCAAGCTGTTCATCGAGGAAATCTTCGGGCCGGTACTGAGCGTCACCAGCTTCGAAACCATCGACGAAGCCATCGAACTGGCCAACGACACCGTTTACGGCCTGGCCGCTTCGGCCTACACCGGCAGCTTGCGCAATGCCCTGCGCCTGTCGCGGGAAATTCGCGCCGGTGTGGTCACGGTCAACTGCTTCGGCGAGGGCGATGCCTCGACCCCGTTCGGCGGCTACAAAGAGTCAGGCTTTGGTGGGCGTGACAAGTCCATCTGGGCTCATGACCAGTACACGGAGCTGAAAACCATCTGGATCAATGCTTCGTAAACTGAGCGTACCGGTGCTGTTCTGACGGAGTTCGGCACCGCAACAGGCCCCCGCTCCACGCAAGCGGGGGCCGACCTGTTTCACGGCGAATAGCAGCAAAGGCACAACAAACGCTGCGGCGCTTTCGGCAACCGGGTCCCCGGTGGCCACACCTATCCAACCTCTATATTTTTTACCGGATACCGGGAAACTGCCATGTTCGCCACACAAACCGGGGCGGCGTCTTCGCTTGCCCATCGCAATGCATTGATCAATGCCCACATCGCTGCAGTACTGTTCGGCCTCACCGGCATCCTCGGCGCGTTGATCCATGCCGATGCCACTGTGATCACCTTCGGCCGCGCAGCGTTCGCCATCATCGCCCTCGGGCTCGTCGCACAGGTACAAAGGCGCCCGCTGTTCGCCGTCCTGCGTTGGCGCGAACTTGCCCTGATGTGTCTGACTGGGGCACTGCTGGCCTCACACTGGGTAACCTTTTTCATTGCCATCAAAGTTGGCGGCATCGCAGTTGCCACGTTGGGCTTCGCCAGCTTCCCGGCCTTCATCGCGATCATCGACCTCTTGGTATTCCGTGCACGCATCAAAGTCGGTGAAGGCCTGTTGCTGATGCTGGTAACCCTTGGCCTGGTGCTGGTGGTTCCATCGTTCGACCTGCTCGACCAAGGCACGGTCGGCTTGCTCTGGGGGCTGACCTCGGGGTTGTCGTTTGCCCTGCTGGCCATTGCCAACCGCCGCGCCGCGCGGGGCATGGATGCGCTGCGGGTGGCGTTCTGGCAGAACCTGGTGGTTGCCACGCTGGTGGCGCCGTTTGCCATTTCGCATCTGACCATGCAGGAGCTGACGACCAGTGACTGGGTTTATCTCGGCGTGCTAGGGGTGGTCTGCACCGGTTTGTCTCAGTACCTGTTCGTCAAGAGCCTCGAGGGACTGGAGGCCCGTAGCGCGGGCATGATCATCGCGCTGGAGCCCGTGTATGCGATCGCCTGCGCCTGGTGGCTGTTCGATGAACAGCCATCGCTGCGAATGGTGCTGGGCGCGGTTCTGATCATCGTTGCCACCCTTGTGTCGGCCTGGAGCAGTGCTGGGCAGACCTCGGGGCATTGAAAGCTGCCATAGCAACAAGTGCATAAAAAACTGAATTGAAATTGCCAATCGTGCTGATGCGCAGGATCAATTTAGGAGGGCACCCCACGCTCATTATCCTCTGCGGCGCATTCAAAAACGCCCGATTGAGCCTATGGAGCTTCTCGATGACCCCTGTGCTAAAGCATTTCCAACCCGGCCGCCTGCTGGTTGCAGCAAGCCTTGCCGCCAGCCTGCTGACGATGTCCGTCCAGGCCGCGACCCTGACCCGCGACAGCGGTGCACCGGTTGGTGACAACCAGAATTCGCAAACGGCCGGCGCCAACGGCGCGGTACTCCTGCAAGACGCCAACCTGCTGCAGAAGCTGCAGCGCTTCGACCGCGAACGCATTCCAGAGCGGGTGGTGCACGCCCGTGGTACCGGGGTGCACGGTGAGTTCACCGCCAGCGCCGACATCAGCGACCTGAGCATCGCCAAAGTCTTCCGCCCAGGTGAGAAAACGCCGGTGTTCGTGCGCTTTTCTGCCGTGGTGCACGGCAACCACTCGCCCGAAACCCTGCGTGACCCACGCGGCTTCGCCACCAAGTTCTACACCGCAGACGGCAACTGGGACCTGGTAGGCAACAACTTCCCGACCTTCTTCATCCGCGACGCCATCAAGTTCCCGGACATGGTGCACGCGTTCAAGCCTGACCCACGCACCAACCTCGATGACGACTCCCGCCGCTTCGACTTCTTCTCCCACGTACCAGAAGCCACCCGCACCTTGACGCTGCTGTACTCCAACGAGGGTACCCCGGCCAGCTACCGCGAAATGGACGGCAACAGCGTGCACGCCTACAAGCTGGTCAACAGCGAAGGCCAAGTGCACTACGTGAAGTTCCACTGGAAGAGCCTGCAAGGCCAGAAAAACCTTGACCCCAAACAAGTCGAGCAGGTCCAGGGCCGTGATTACAGCCACATGACCAACGACCTGGTCAGCGCGATCAAGGACGGCAAGTTCCCCAAATGGGACCTGTACATCCAGGTGCTCAAGCCCGAAGACCTGGCCACGTTCGACTTCGACCCGCTCGACGCCACCAAGATCTGGCCGAATGTGCCAGAGCGCAAGATCGGCCAGATGGTGCTGAACCGCAACGTCGACAACTTCTTCCAGGAAACCGAGCAAGTCGCCATGGCGCCGTCGAACCTGGTGCCAGGTATCGAACCGTCTGAAGACCGCCTGCTGCAAGGCCGCCTGTTCGCCTATGCCGACACCCAGATGTACCGCATTGGCGCCAACGGCCTGAGCTTGCCGGTCAACCAGCCGCGCATCCCGGTCAATAACGTCAACCAGGATGGCCAGGCCAACGCGGGCCACACCACCACGGGGGTCAACTACCAGCCAAGCCGCCTGCAGCCGCGTGAAGAACAGGCCAGCGCCCGCTATGTGCCGACCCCGCTGGTGGGCAGCACCCAGCAGGCGAAGATCCAGCGCGAGCAGAACTTCAAGCAGACCGGCGAGCTGTTCCGCTCCTACAGCAAGAAGGAACAGACCGACCTGATCAACAGCCTGGGCCAGGCCCTGGCAGTGACCGACGAGCAAAGCCGCTACATCATGCTGTCGTTCTTCTACAAGGCCGATAGCGACTACGGTGCAGGCCTGGCCAAAGTGGCCAAGGCAGACCTCAAGCGCGTTCAGCAGCTGGCAGCGAAGCTGCAGGACTGAGTGCAATGACTGAGCGGGCCGACGGCCCGCTCTTCCTTTGTAAGCAGGTAAACACCATGCACAAATGGATGATGGCAGCCGTGTGTGGCTTGCTGATTCTCACCGCCCAGGCACAAGAGCCGCTGCCGCCCCAAGGGCAAGACACCAACACCGAGCAGCGGTTGCGCGATTACTTCTTCGGGGCCGCACGCCGCGGGGATGAAGCAATGCTCAAAACATTCATCCAGGCGGGCTACAACCTGGATACCCCTGATGAAAAGGGCTACACCGGCCTCATTCTGGCGGCTTACCACGGCCAGCAAGCAGCCGTGGAACAACTGCTGGTGGCCGGCGCCGACCCATGCGCCCAGGACAAGCGGGGCAACACCGCACTGATGGGGGCGATATTCAAAGGCGAGGTGCGCATTGCCAGGCGGCTGATCGACGCCAAGTGCAACCCTGACCAGCGCAATGGCGCGGGGCAGACGGCCGCCATGTATGCGGCCATGTTTCAGCGCAAGGAATTGCTCGACGCGCTGACCACCCATGGCGCCGATATCGAAGCAACAGATGCACTGGGCAACAGCGTGCAAAGCCTGCAACAGGGTGAGCTCAACGGCGTATCGGCGCAACGCTGAGGGCTGCGCATTCTGCAATGCCACTTGCCAGCACACCGCCAGGGAGCTGCGATAAGAAAATTGGATATCTCGTTAAGATAATCCCGCAGGCGCTAGCTGAACCGCAGGATTACAGTCGCCGTCACGCCGAAGTCCGGCGGGGTGATTTCTGCTGGGCCGTAACGCTTTCGAAGCCTTACCGGAACCAGACGGAACTCATACCAATACAAGAACAAAGGTGACCACCCATGCTCAAGACTCCTGTCGATGCCCCTGTCGATGTCAAAGACTGGATCGATAACCGCCCCATCGCTGCCTACCAGTGGCTGATCCTGTCGCTGTGTTTCCTGATCGTGCTGTTCGACGGCTTCGATGTCGCCGTCATGGGTTTTATCGCACCTTCGCTCATGCAGGACTGGGGGCTGTCGCGCACCGCCTTCGGCCCGGTGATGAGTGCCGGCATGGTCGGCCTGGCCATCGGCGCACTGACCGCCGGCCCGTATGCCGACCGGTTGGGCCGCAAGAAAGTGCTGCTGATCGCGGTCAGCGGTTTCAGCCTGCTGAGCCTGGCCTGCGCCTTTGCCCGCAACCCCTATGAGCTGGCCGTGTTACGGCTGCTGACCGGCATCGCCCTGGGTGCGGCCATGCCCAACTGCACCACCCTGCTCGCCGAATACCTGCCCACACGCAACCGCTCGCTGATGATCACCATCATGTTTACCGGTTTCAACATGGGCTCGGGGCTGGGCGGCTTTCTGTCCGCCTGGTTGATCCCTCATCACGGCTGGAAATCGGTACTGCTGGCCGGCGGCCTGCTGCCACTGGCCTTGCTGCCCTTGCTGTGGTGGCTGCTGCCAGAGTCCGCTCGTTTCCTTGCCGCACGCCAGGCGCCGGCCAGCCAGATTGCGTCAGCCTTGGCCAAGCTTGGCGGCCGCTTCGCTGCCGGCACCCGTTTTACCGTCAGTGAGCCGACCACACAGCACAAGGCACCGGCCCGGCAGCTGTTCAGCGAGCGCTACCGGTTTGGCACCCTGGCCCTGTGGCTGACCTATTTCATGGGCCTGCTGGTGATCTACCTGACCATGGGCTGGTTGCCGACCCTGCTGCGCGATGGCGGGCTGTCCATCGAGCGCGCCGCCACCATCACCGGCCTGTTCCAGATCGGCGGCGCAGTGGGCGCAATCGTGGTCGGCTGGATCATGGACCGGCGCAACCCCAACCGGGTCATCGCCATCGCCTATGCCCTGGGCGGCCTGTGCATCGTCTCGCTGGGCGCCCTGAGCCTGGAGTCGAGCCTGCTGGTGGTAGGCGTGGCGGCTGCCGGCTTCTGCATGAGCGGCGCGCAAACCGGCCTGAACGCCTTCGCCCCTGGCTACTACCCAACCGAATTCCGCGCCACCGGCGTAAGCTGGATGCTCGGTATCGGGCGCTTCGGGGCCATTTTCGGCTCCCTCATCGGTGGTGCCTTGCTCAGCCTGGGGCTGGGCCTGCCACTGCTGTTCACCCTCCTCGGCCTGCCGGCATTCGCCGCTGCCCTGGCGATCCTGGCCAACGGCCACGCCCGGCTGCGCACGACCCCCGCAGTAACCGCGCCGTAACCTGTAACAGAGGACTTTCGCATGGCTCGTATCATTGGTGGCCTGGCCGTCTCCCACACCCCGACCATCGGCTTCGCCGTCGACCACGACAAACAGGAAGAAGCCGCCTGGGCGCCGATCTTCGAAAGCTTCGAGCCGATCCGCACCTGGCTGCAGCAGCGCCAGCCGGACGTGCTGTTCTACATCTTCAACGACCACGTCACCTCGTTCTTCTTTGACCATTACAGTGCCTTCACCCTGGGCGTGGACGAGCAATACGGCGTGGCCGATGAAGGCGGCAACCCACGGGACCTGCCGCCAGTAGGCGGCCATGCCGCGCTGTCGCGGCACATCGGCCAGAGCCTGATGGCCGATGAGTTCGACATGAGCTTCTTTCGCGACAAGCCGTTGGACCACGGCTTCTTCTCGCCCATGTCGGCACTGCTGCCCTGCGATGAAAGCTGGCCTGTACAGATCGTGCCGCTGCAGGTCGGTGTACTGCAGCTGCCGATCCCCACGGCGCGGCGCTGCTACAAGCTGGGCCAGGCGTTGCGCCGCGCCATCGAAAGCTACCCCGAGGACCTCAAGGTGGCGATCGTCGCCACCGGCGGGGTATCACACCAGGTGCATGGCGAGCGTTGCGGTTTCAACAACCCTGAGTGGGACGCGCAGTTCCTCGACCTGCTGGTCAACGACCCGCAGCGCCTTACCGAGATGACGCTGGCCGAGTACGCCACGCTCGGCGGCATGGAAGGCGCCGAGGTGATCACCTGGCTGATCATGCGTGGCGCGTTGTCTGCCAATGTCGAGCGCAAGCACCAGAGCTACTACCTGCCGTCGATGACCGGCATCGCCACCCTGCTGCTGGAAAACCGCGACCAGCCACTGCCGGCACCGGTCAACGAACGTCACCGTCAGCACATGCAGCATCAGCTGGCGGGGGCGCAGCAGCTCGAAGGCACCTACCCCTACACCCTTGAGCGTAGTGCCAAAGGCTACCGCCTGAACAAGTTCCTGCACCGCATGATCGAGCCGCAGTGGCGCCAGCGCTTCCTGAGCGAGCCCGAAGCGCTGTACCGCGAGGCAGGCCTGAGCGAGGAGGAAAGCGACCTGCTGCGCCGCCGCGACTGGCGCGGGCTGATCCACTATGGGGTGATCTTCTTCGTGCTGGAGAAGCTGGGCGCCGTGCTGGGTGTGTCCAACCTGGACATCTACGCCGCCATGCGCGGGCAGAGCATCGAAGACTTCATGAAGACCCGCAACCAGCAGGTTCGCTACTCGGTCGCTGGCAAGGCGTCCAGCTGACCGACGCAGCCCGTTGAGCCCGCTCCAAGGCCCCAGTCCGGCTCAGGCATGCTCGGTGATCACCTGGCGGATACAAGCCATCAGCGCGACCGCCGCCGGCGACTGCAGGCAGCCACTGCGCTGCATGAGGCCGATGGCGCGGGCAGTACCGGGCAGTGCCAGCGGCAGGCGTTGCAGCTCGCCGCTGGCAATCTCGTAAGCCAACTGGTGCGCAGACACCGCCGCCAGCATGTCTGAACGCACCAGCAGGCCACGGATAACCGCCAGATCAGCGCTTTCCACCACCGGCCACGGTGCTGCCAAACCAGCGGCGGCGAAGCAGTTGTCGAGCAGCCCGCGCGCCGGCGAACCGGCCCGCGGCAACACCCAGCGCGCCTGGTGCACGCCCTTGAGCGTCAGGTGTGTGTGCAGCAACGGGTGCCCCCGGCGGGCCAGCAGCACCATTTCCTCGTTGATGAGCGGCTCGCCCACCAGGTCGCTGGCATAGTCGTGAGGCCGCAAGGCGCCCAGCACGAAGTCCACATCCCCCACCCGCAATTCGGTTGCCAGCAGGTCGAACGGGCTTTCGTTGGTCACCACCCGGACCTGTGGATGCTGGGCGGTAAAACGCAAAATGGCCTCCGGCAGAATGCGCGAGCGGCCCAACGGCAACGCGCCGACATGCACCACACCGCGCAGGGTGCCTTGCATCGCACTCAGGTCACTGTCCATGTGGCGTAACTCGTTCAGCGCCCGGCGGATGGGGAAAAGAATGTCCCGGCTGGCCACAGTGGGCTGCAGGCCGCGCGACGTGCGCACGAACAAGGGCTGCCCGCACCCGCCTTCGAGCACTTTCAACGCAGCACTGACGGCCGGCTGGCTAAGGCCGAAGTGCCGCGCCACGGTTTGCATGTGCCGTGTTTCACAGAGTTTCACGAACACCTGCAGGCGCCGCGCCTGAAACAGATACAGGGGCTCGCCCTGCGCGGTGCCCAGCAACCCCGGCACACCGTCCAGTTCCGCCAGCACCCGCTGTGCACGCGGCAGCAGGCACTCGCCATAGTCGGTCAGGCGCATGCCATTGGCATGGCGCTCGAACAGCGGGACAGCGAACCGTGCCTCCAGCTCGGCGATGGCCCGGGTGACCACGGACTGAGCACGGAACAACACCTGCGTCGCCCGCGAAACGCTGCCCAACTCGGCGACCCGGATGAACGCACGTACTTGCATCAGGTTGGGCAGTTCGACGTCGATCATAAGGCTTCCCCGGCGCTCGGCTCGTGACTGGGGCGACTATGCCCCTACCCCGCTTGCCAGGCAATAAATAAAACGCATAGCCGTTGCAAGTGAACGCATTAGTGCAGTGCGCAGGCCGATGACATCCTGCGTCAACCCCCACTGCAGGAGCCTACGAACAATGAATACCCCACAAAAAGCCGCCCTGGTGGTCAGTGCACATTCGGCCGACTTTGTCTGGCGTGCCGGTGGCGCCATTGCGCTGCACGCTGAGCAAGGCTATGCCATGCACGTGGTTTGCCTGTCGTTCGGTGAGCGTGGCGAGTCTGCCAAGCTGTGGCGCAAGGGTGAAATGACCGAAGCCAAGGTCAAGGACGCACGCCGTGAGGAAGCCATGGCAGCAGCCGAAATCCTCGGCGCCAGCGTGGAATTCTTCGATATCGGCGACTACCCGATGCGCGCCGACAAGGACACCCTGTTCCGCCTGGCCGATGTGTATCGCCGGGTACAACCGGAGTTCGTGCTCAGCCATTCGTTGAAAGACCCCTACAACTACGACCACCCGCTGGCCATGAACCTGGCCCAGGAAGCCCGCATCATCGCCCAGGCCGAAGGCTACAAGCCGGGCGAGAAGATCGTTGGCGCACCGCCCGTGTACGCCTTTGAGCCGCACCAGCCCGAGCAGTGCGAATGGCGCCCGGACACCTTCCTGGACATCACCCCGGTGTGGGACAAAAAGTTTGCCGCCATCCAGTGCATGGCCGGCCAGGAACACCTCTGGGAGTACTACACCCGCGTGGCCCTGCAGCGCGGCGTGCAGGCCAAGCGTAACGTGGGCATCACCAGCGCACGCAACATCGTCTACGCCGAAGGCCTGCAGAGCGTGTTCCCACGGGTGACGGAGAACCTGGCATGAGCGGGCTGATCGGAAAGACCGGCATCGTGGTACGTAATATCCCGCGCGTCGAGCAGGAACTGATCGATGCCTTGGGCCGGCTGGGCGTGGCCACGGTTCATGAGGCCCAAGGTCGCAAAGGGCTGCTCAGTACCGCCGTGCGCCCCATCCAGCAAGGTGTGGCAGTGGCCGGCAGCGCGGTTACGGTGCTGGTGGCCCCTGGCGACAACTGGATGTTCCATGTGGCCGTGGAGCAGTGCCGGCCGGGCGATGTACTGGTGGTGGCGCCCAGCTCGCCGTGCAGCGATGGCTATTTCGGCGACCTGCTGGCGACCTCGCTGCAGGCCCGCGGCGTGCGCGGCCTGGTGATCGACGCGGGCGTGCGCGACAGCCAGACCCTGCGCGACATGGGCTTTGCCGTGTGGTCGCGCGCCATCAACGCCCAAGGCACGGTGAAGGAAGTGCTGGGTTCGGTGAACCTGCCGCTGCTGTGCGCCGGGCAGCTCGTCAATGCCGGCGACATCGTGGTTGCCGATGACGACGGCGTCGTGGTGGTGCGCCATGGCGAAGCCCAGGGGGTACTCGAAGCCGCCACCCAACGCGCCGACCTGGAAGAACGCAAACGCCTGCGCTTGGCCGCCGGCGAGCTTGGCCTGGACATTTACGAGATGCGCCCGCGCCTGGCAGCCAAGGGCCTGCGTTATGTCGAGCACCTCACTGACCTGGAAGGCTGAACATGGGCCAGACCCGCATACCTTGCCTGCTGATGCGTGGCGGCACCTCCAAGGGTGCCTATTTTCTGCATGACGACCTGCCCGCCCCTGGCCCGCTGCGTGACCGCGTGCTGTTGGCGGTGATGGGCTCGCCCGATGCCCGGCAGATCGATGGGATTGGCGGCGCCGACTCGCTCACCAGCAAAGTCGCCATCATCCGCGCCTCGCAGCGCGAGGACGCCGACGTCGACTACCTGTTCGCGCAGGTGGTAGTGGACGAAGCGCGGGTGGACTACGGGCAGAACTGCGGCAACATCCTGGCCGGCGTCGGGCCCTTCGCCATCGAGCGCGGCCTGGTGGCCGCCAGCGGCGCGAGCATACCGGTGCGTATATTCATGGAAAACACCGGGCAGCTCGCCGTGGCCCAGGTGCCGACCACCGATGGCCAGGTGGAGTATGCCGGCGATACCCGTATCGATGGCGTGCCGGGCCGGGCGGCGGCGCTGGTGGTGACGTTTGCCGACGTGGCCGGCGCCAGCTGTGGAGCCCTACTGCCGACCAGCAGCAGCCGCGACCGGGTCGATGGCGTGGAAGTGACCTGCATCGACAACGGCATGCCGATTGTGCTGCTGCGTGCCGAAGACCTTGGCGTGACCGGCTACGAGCCGTGCGAAACGCTGGATGCCGACAGTGCACTGAAAACGCGCCTGGAAGCCATCCGCCTGCAACTGGGCCCACGCATGAACCTGGGTGATGTCAGCCAGCGCAATGTGCCAAAGATGTGCCTGCTGTCGGCACCGCGCAACGGCGGCACGGTCAACACCCGCTCGTTCATTCCGCACCGTTGCCATGCGTCCATCGGGGTGTTTGGCGCGGTGAGTGTCGCCACGGCCTGTTTGATCGAAGGGTCGGTTGCACAGGGGCTTGCCAGCACGTGCGGCGGTGATATCCAGCGTTTGGCGGTGGAGCATCCTAGCGGCGAATTTACAGTGGAGATCAGCTTGGAACGTGGCGTGATCACGGGGTGCGGGTTGGTGAGGACGGCGCGTTTGCTGTTTGATGGGGTTGTGTGTGTTGGTCGGGATGTATGGGGTGGACCGCAGCAGTGATTGCCACAGTTTCTTCAGCACCCTTGAAGTCAAGCGCCGCCCGCGCGGCGCATCAAAAACTCAAGAAAAAAACTGCTTCGGTTGCAAAACTGAAGATTTTCGCATCCTCGGCAAGAAAATATCGCCACACTGGTCAGAACTGAAGAAAAACCCAAGCACAGATTTCGGACGTTGCGAGCCCACCTCACATGCCCTGTGGAAAGTGAAGAAAAAAACGGCATAATCACGAAATCTGAAGATTTTGTGAGCTGACTTAAAAAAAACACAGCGCTCACGCCCAAACTGAAGGAAAGGTACATGCGGGCAGCGGGATATTCGCTACTACTCGATAGGCTGCAGATCTCTGCGGTCGCACTCAAGCGCCCTGCGATCGTACAACCGGTCACCCGGATTGAGAAAATCGGGAACACGCTCGCGGTGCCCCATCGAATGGCGCCCTCAGAGGACGACCTGCTTGGGAATGTGCTTTTTGCGCTCAAGCATGAAGGTATCAACCTTTCAATTCTCGCCCAGGCTCTGCCACAGATCCCAGCTGAACGTTTTTCGCAAGCGCTGGAAGCATCACCCAATGGCGTTTATATCCGTAAGGCCTGCTATCTCCGGGAAGCCTTCACCGGTGAAGACATTGAGCAGCCTTCACCTGTACGCGGCGGCTTCGCTCAGCTATTCGACCCAGAACAGTACATTACGCGACCAGGTGAGCGAAATTCGAAGTGGCGGGTGGAGTTCAACGGGCTCGGAGATCTGACTTACTGCGCGACCGTAGAGCGCACTGCGCAAGTTACAGAGCTTCTCGAGCATGACATTCTCGGCAAGGCGAAGAACTTCATCGGTTCACTCCCTCCGCTGATGATGGACAGGGCTATCAACTGGGCGTATCTGCACGAGACCCAGGACTCGTTTGCAATCGAGAAGGAAGCCCCAACCGAAGATAAATCCCGCCGCTTCATCAAGCTCTTGCGCCAGGCCCATGAACGCCACCCACTGACTGAGGATTATCTGGTTACTTTACAGAACGCCACTGTGGCAAACCCTCTGGACCTTGCGGCGGCATTTCGGCACGAGCAGAACCACCTTAGCAATGGCATGCATGGAGCAGCCGGGGTGACCTATGTCCCCCCTCCCCCGGGCCTGTGCCGCGAGTTGATGGAAAGCCTGATGCGCTTCGCCAATGAAGGCCCTACCCAAATCGATCCGCTTGTGGCGGCAAGCATCATTTCATTTGGGTTCGTGTTCCTCCACCCGTTCATGGATGGGAACGGGCGCTTGTCGCGCTTTTTGATCCACCAGGCTCTTTGCCATTCCGGGGCGCTTGAAAACGGCCTGTTGCTCCCAGTTTCGGTTGCGATGAAACGCGAAGAGCGCCTGTATCTGGAGACACTTCAAGGATACTCCGGGCCCGTGCGTGAATACTGGCAAGTGCACTGGATCGATCACGAGCAGTTTACATTTGAGTTCATCGGCGCTGACGCGATCTATCGATTCTGGGATGCAACGCAGTGCGTTGTATTCACCTGCATGATGGCAAAGCGGGCGCTAGAGGTCGAGCTACGCGATGAGACGGCCTTTCTGGAAAACTATGACGCCGTCTACAGGGCCGTAGATGAGCGATTCGATGTTCGCGGCAGCGACCTCGCAAACCTGGTGATGATGTGCCTGAGCAATGGCGGGAGCGTGTCGAACAATCGGCGTAAGCAGTACCTGTACAGGGTCCCCGAGGCAGTGTTCGACTATATCGAACAGACGGCGCAACAGGTACTTGCCGCCCAGCGCTCAGCCGCTCAGCCGCAACAGGGCGCAGAGCCACAGACGGATGCATAGTGTTGGGTCGCAGAGCGTCTATTCATGGAACGAAAAGCAAGCCACGCAGCCACCCCCGACTGGGTCATCCGTAGCGCTCACCCTGGCAGTGTGGAGCGGATCGAAGCGTGGTTCGGTAGCCATGGCTATGACCCTCACCGTCACGACACATACTCGATCGGCCGCACCCTCGCCGGGGTGCAGAGCTTTCACTACAAAGGGGCGCTGTGCCACGGCCTACCGGGTAATACGCTGGTCCTGCACCCTGACGAAGTGCACGACGGCATGGCCGGGACTGAAGCGGGCTTTCGCTACCGCATGGCCTACATCGACCCGGCACTGATCCAGAACGTGCTCGGCGGTGAGCCGTTGCCCTTCATTGCTGGCGGGCTGTCCAGCGACCCGCGCCTGTACCGCGCCAGTGAAGCCTTCGTGCAGGCACTGGACCACCCGCTGGAAACGCTGGAGGAACAGGACGCCGTGTACGACCTGGCGATGGCGTTGCGTGCGGTGGGCGGTAAGCCACGCGGCCGCAAACGCCTGGATTACCGCGCGGCCGAGCGCGCCAGGGCATTCATCATGGAGCACCTCCACCTGGGCATCACCCTGCAGATGCTGGAGCAGGCCAGCGGCCGCGAACAATGGAGCCTGTCCCGCGACTTTCGCGCCCTCTACGGCACCAGCCCCTATCGCTTTGTGACCCTGCGACGCCTGGACACTGTGCGCAGGCTGATGCTCGATGGCTTCACCTTGGTTGATGCAGCCCTGGCGGCAGGCTTTCACGACCAGAGCCACATGACACGCCACTTCACACGTAGCTATGGCGTGCCACCGTTGCGCTGGCTGGAGCGCTTGCGACCTGCCCGCTGACGTGCAGGATCGTACAAGAACGCCTTGTGTAGGTTCGATAGGCTGGCCACTTCAACCCATGAGGATCCGCCATGTCCAACTCCAACCCGCAACTTGCAACATGCCCTGTAAACCTTGCCCAGAAAGCTTCGCTGATCGACCAGCAGTGGAGCCCGAGAGTGGTCGCCGAAATGAACGACTACCAGTTCAAGGTTGTGCGAATAGAAGGTGAATTCATCTGGCATTCACACCCGGAAACCGACGAAGCGTTTCTTGTGCTCGAAGGCACCTTGCGCATCGATTTACCGGAGGGCTGCGTTTATGTGAACCCAGGCGAGTTGTATGTGGTGCCCCGTGGGGTGGAGCACAGGACAGCGGCGCAGGGAGAAGCAAAACTGATGATGATCGAGCCGCGAGGCGTTCTGAATACCGGCCATGAAGGTGGGGAGCGCACCGCTGTGAACGACGTCTGGATATGAGCGCTGGAAATCACTCATCAAGGAGTGCTTCTGGTTTCAAAAATCCATTGCTATCGCAAGTGCACTGATCAGCAAACAGAGGCTTGCGACAGCCGTCAAATGGACTCGCATCGGCATGAACCACCCAGGCACAGCTTGCGCCAGTTGGCGATCCTGCCAAAGATGACCGATAAAACCAAAGGTCAACACCAAACAACCCAATGGCACAGGTAGCAGCGTGCCAACCCAACCGATCAGGGCCGGTATTACGCTCCACACGAGCCGCTGGCGACGCTGCTTGGCGAGCAAACCCTCTAACGTCATGGCGAAACCCCAGTGCAGAGCACCGACGAAGCTCAATATCACAGCGCCATAGCTGACCAGCATGATCGAGGCAAAACCTCGGTATTCAGCAAAAAAAACGATGAGCAGCGTCAAACCAACAAACGGCAGCAAGCCACCGTAACCCAGCACTGCAAAGCGGCTTGAAGGTAAAGCAGCAGTAACTGAACTCATTTGGACACCCCTTGGCGACGGCTCAGCATCGCGTGTCAATTGTGTCGGCCAATGAGGTTGAGGAATTCGTGGCGAGTCGAAGCGGAGTCGCGAAACTCACCCAACATCACCGATGAAATCATCACCGAGTTCTGCTTCTCTACACCGCGCATCATCATGCACATGTGCTTGGCTTCAATCACGACTGCAACCCCTGCGGCATCCGTGACTTCCTGAATGGCATAGGCAATTTGCCGCGTCAGGTTTTCCTGTATCTGTAAACGACGGGCAAACATGTCAACAACGCGCGCGACCTTGGAAAGCCCCAATACGCGCCCTGTTGGCAGGTACGCGACATGAGCTTTGCCAATGAAGGGCAACATGTGGTGTTCGCATAACGAGTAGAGTTCTATGTCACGAACAACAATCATTTCATCGTTTTGACTCTCGAACAAAGCGCCGTTCACTACCTCTTGAAGATTCTGGCCATACCCGTTGCACAAGTACTGCATCGCTTTGGCCGCACGCTTGGGCGTGTCCAGGAGCCCTTCGCGCTGCGGGTTTTCACCAACGCCGACGAGGATTTCATGATAGTGCTCGGCTAACGAATGTGACATTTGGACTCCTCACCGCTACAGCGGTGCCCGCCATCGGGATGTGGTAGCCAGGCCAGGTGTGGCCTCAAACGGCAGAACAGCCTGTAGAAAACTGAAAACAGGGGGCGTAACGGGCGCCAGGACAGTGGCGCGACCCACCCTCCCACATCGGCAGCCCGCCAACTCCACAAGGTTGCGTCCAAGCCTGTGACCCAGTGCCCGTTCGCGAACCTTGCATGCAGGCATGACCTCAGTTGCTCAACCGTCAAGCTCAATGCCTCTGCATCGAAATCATCAGCACTGATGTCAACCAGAATGAGCTTTGCCTCGGTCGATTTCCTGCGCAGGAACGCGATCTCTCTGGCGCACAAAGGGCAGGCGCCATCGAAGTACAGCGTCAGGGGCCACTTACAATACATGTACAACCTCTCATCTTTGTACAGTTTTTTGTATAAGTTAGCCGAAACCAGGAAAATCGCAATACAGCCGTACACCTGGCTGTCGCACGCCGCTGTCACTGACCTTTGTGCTCAGGTGATCACTTCACCTTCACCACGACCTTACCTTTGGCTCTACCTTCGGCCACGTATGCCAGGGCATCAGCTGTCGAGCCCAATGCGAAGGCGCGATCCACCACGGGCTTGATGACCCCGGCTTCAACCAGCCTGGCCAGCTCAGCCAGTTGCGCACCACTCGCCCTCATGAACAGAAACTTGTAGTTGACGCCCTTGTGCTCCGATTTTTTCCTGATCCCTCGGCTGATCAAGCGAACGACCTGCCTGAACAGCCAGGAAAGGCGAAGCAGTTCTGCGAACTCGGGGGTGGGTGGGCCTGAGATGGAAATCAACAAACCACCCGGCTTTAATACATGGAGAGATTTTTCGAGAACGTCACCGCCCAGTCCGCTGAGCACGACATCGTAATCACTCAGCTGCGACTCGAAGCGCTGCGTTTTGTAATCGATCACCACGTCCGCACCCAGCGCCTTGACCCACGACACGTTGCCGGTACTCGTGGTTGTGGCGACGAATGCTCCCAGGTGCTTGGCGACCTGAATGGCGATGCTACCGACGCCACCGGAGCCGGCCTGGATCAGAACCTTCTGGCCCGGTTGAACCTTGGCCATTTCCGCCAACGCCTGCCAGGCTGTGAGAGCCACCAATGGCAGCGAGGCCGCTTCTTCCATGTTCAGGTTGGCAGGCTTGAGTGAAACAGCAGATTCGCTGACCGCCACGAACTCGGCGAAGCCACCCATACGCGCCTGGTCTACCCGTGCGTAGACTTCGTCCCCTACCCGGAAACGACTGACTTTCCCTCCGACACGTTTCACAGTGCCAGCAACATCGTTACCCAGGATCAGAGGCATCTTGAACGGCAGGACCAGCTTGAACTCGCCCTTCCTGATTTTGATATCGAGGACGTTCACGCTTGCGGCATGAACCTCAACCAGAACGTCGAAATCATCCACCCGGGGCTCTGGAACTTCAGTGATATCACCGACGACGTCTTTGCCGTAGCGATCGATCAGAAACGCTTTCATGTTCTTAAAATTCCAAAAATATAGACGTGTCCGATGGGCTGGGTCATCGGGCAAGGCGCTGCCTTACTCTTCCAGGAACTGAAGGGCGTGTTTCAGGAAGCGCTCAGGGAACTGGAAGTGCGCGGCGTGACCGGAGTCGGGGTAGATCAGCAACTGGGCATCTGGAATGTTCTGTACCAGGTGCCACGAATTGATCGAAGGGATCATGACGTCGTCGACGCCATTGACCACCAAGGTAGGCTGCTTGATTTCGCTAAGGTAAGCGAAGCGGTTCTCACCCTGTGCCGACTGGACATAGGCTGCAAATGCAGCGCCCTGAGCCATTGCGACCTCAACCGAGCTTGGGGTGTCCTGATCGGCACGCTGGTTGCGCCGTTCCCAGAACGCCAGGCCCGCTTTCCTGGCAGCTTCCGAGCGACCGAAGAAGAGGAACAGGAAGTTCTCGATGGTGGGGACGGGGTTCGAAGCGGCCTCTCTCACACCCTCTGCCATGCTCGGATCACCACCGCGCAGACCGGTGCCGAGCAGCACAAGCTTGCGCACCAACCCAGGGTGACGCAGTGCCACTTCCTGAACCTGCAAGCCACCGATGGAGAAACCGAGCAGGTCGACCTGCGTCAGCCCCAAGGCCTTGATGGCTGCTGCAATGTCATCCGCCATTTGCTCAATGGTGGTGGCCGGAGTGCCCGACGATGAAGCCACACCTCTACCGTTCAGCAGGATCACTTCGCGCCCCGCCGCCAGACCATCAGTGATGATCGGATCCCAGTGGTCGAGCCCGCCACGGAAATGGGCAATGAAGACCAGCGGCACACCAGAAGGGTTGCCCCAGCGGCGGTAGGTGAACGTGTCGCCGCCTACTTCAACTGTGCGGGTCGGAACGGTGAGATGGGTATGGCTCATGACGGTTTGCTCTTTCAGTGGAAGATACGACCTAATGATGATGATCGTAATCGAAACCGTCAACGCCTTTGATGATGAACGTCATCAATGTATGCTATTGGTTGGCTTGATAGCAGAGAGAGCAACGAAATGAAGGTCACAAAGGCCCAGGCACAAGCTAACCGAGCGCATATCGTGGAAACGTCTTCCAGGCTGTTTCGCGAGCGCGGCTATGACGGCGTCGGTGTTGCAGACCTCATGGCTGCCGCCGGCTTCACCCATGGCGGGTTTTACAAGCACTTCAAGTCCAAGGCAGATTTGATGGGCGAAGCAGCCACTTGCGGGATCAACAAGACGGTCGAGCAGATGCAGGGCATCCAGCTGGCCGACTTCGTCAATTTCTACCTGTCCCGCGAGCACCGCGATGAGAAAGGCAAAGGTTGCACGCTAGCGGCGCTGGGCGCAGACGCTGCACGCCAGCCCAATGAGATCAAAGCTGCTTACGGCGCTGGGATCGAAGAATTGCTGGAGGTTTTACAAGGCAAAAATGAAGAGCCTGGCGCAAGCCGTGCTGAAATCATCGATACCTTCGCACATGCCCTCGGCGCCTTGGTTCTGTCTCGCGCCTGCCCGGACGACTCTCCACTGGCTGATGAGGTGCTCAGCGTTTGTCGTGAGAAGATCCTGGGCAAGCTGGGGTCCTGAGGGCGGTCGAGTTCGCGTGGACGTTCGACCGGGATTACCGACCTCGTACAACCCATACTCGATGGATATCACCTACGCAGAGCCGTAGCGCTTGGTGATCGTGCGTGCGGCCTGTCAAACCCCGCACTTTGATTTTGTAGCCCGTGCCCCTATGCTCCCCGCTCGATGTGGCTGCCCGGACGCAGCTGCCGTAATCACCCAAGGACTAGCATGACCAAGCTCACCAAACTTCGAATTTTTCTGACACTGGGCGCGCTCATTGGCATCGCGCCGGTTACCTACTCCTTCATCGGGGCCACGCTGTTTTTGGCAGTAATGCTCTTCAAGGTGCCGGAGTTTGTGGTACCCGTCTTCTTGATTTCCACGTTCGGCCTCTGGGGGTGCTGGAAGGCCTATGCGGCAGCCATGGCTCGCGAGCCGAAACTACCCAAGGACAGGCGAGTTATCGCTGCAGTCATCATTGCGCTGGTCTGGGGGCTGATCTTGGCAGGGGGCTTGGGCTGGGTCAGCGAATTGAGTGAACTGGAGTGGTATTCAGTTTTTGTGTTGTTCTACCCAATGCCTGGATTGACCGCAGTGGTCATGCTGCTCGTGACTCACCGAAGGGCGCGCCAGGCTTCAGAAGAGGGTGTTGTGGCAACAGCTGAATGAGGCCTCTTCAGTTTTCTCGGGGCACGGGTGGAAAAGAGAAATGAGCATTGACTGGCATGCTGCCCACTCTGCCCAGCCCTGAATTTTGACTGCCAACGCTTTACATGCTGTTACATCGAACGGCTGAAAAAATCAGATTTAACCCCTTTCCTGTAGGGCATTTCCCAAAGATACTGCCGCCGCCCATTTTTCGTTGCACATGGCCAACGTGGATTCTAGTCTCGGCCGGTCGCTGCCAATTCAGCGATCGGTTTTGACGGACCGTCGACGCTGTCCACATGTGCACACTGTTATGGTGGCTGTACGTGCGGGCACCCTCTGGTGCGCCGAGTGCCAACGTCTCGGTCCGTCAACCCGCGTACAGCTGCCACCCCAATTGCTTGACGGCATTGCCGTGGTAGCTCCACCGTTCGACGTTGGAGTTTCATCATGCTCAAGATCGTCCCCGATCCGCCTCACAATCCCCACTCCCTCGAAGACACGCTGATGATGGCTGCCGACTACGCGCTCTGCGCCGAGGTCGTTGCCTAACAGGCGATGTTGATGCAGCCCAAAGCACCCGTGTCCTTGATGATCATGACCTCGATGCACGAGCTTGATGCCCTGCGCAAATTGCTCGAGTCAGCACTGGCCCAAATACAAAAGCCAGCCGACCCGCAGACGCTGCATTAATCCTCATCATGATCTGCCTGGCCTGGCTCTTTCACGGGCTAGCTCTTTCGCACAGCACCGCCCCTGAGGTTGTAGACGACCCTTAGGCGTCCGGTGAAACCTGTGGGAGTCCGGCTTGCCGGCGATAGGGCCAGCCCAGGCAGCTACACCTTCAGGGAGATCAAACGATGGCTACCGAAGAAACCGCATTCACCGTCGGCAAAACCACCTTCTACCAAGGTGAAAACCAGACCCACCCCCTGTTCCGCATCGAGCCCGGCATCCCTTGCCAAAGCGCCCGCGAACAGGCCTCGGAACTGATGGGCTATGCCCGCGACCTGACCATCGACGGCCTGATGGAAGACAAGCCCCAGCTGCTGTGGGCCTCGCACTACCTCTGCGCCCTGGCCAAGGCCCTGCTCGATGATGCCGAACTGGGCATGATGAAAAACCCGTGAACACACCGCTACCTGCAGGCCCACGCCGCCACCCCCTAGAGACCGTCTTGACCCTCACCCGCAAGGGGGATTTGGGGGGCAACCGGTTTGCCCGACTTCACCACGCCGTAAACCAGATGCAGCAGCTTGCGCATTGCCGCGCATACGATCTGCTTATACGCCTTATGCCGACCACAGCAGTGCAATATCGAGCAAAAGGCTCTCCTTAACCATACGCTCAAACGCAATTACTTTTTTCTCAATGGATACGGTAAAGATACACACGCAAAATTCAGCGCAACCTCTTGCAGGAAGGTTCCAGGAAGGAAGAGGACATGGATCAGGCATCGCCGCCAGTGCCTTCAACCGTTTTGTACTTTTCCTGGCATAAGACGCGGTTCCTCCCTGGGAGCACTCGACATATCACACGGACTGGTCAAAGTGAGAGAAAACGTGTGGCCAGAACTCATCGGATAACCATACCTCGCGTTCTGTCTGTGCCCTCTGCTTCGTGGCAAGCCAAGAGAACAGATCCCTGACTGCTCAGATGATCCATCCGTTGCCCCCAAAAGTCCTCTCGCCTTTCCGTCGGAATCTACCCCCTTTCAAGAACGGCTGAGGTACAGAATGTGAAACATCTTGACTGGTATTTGCAGATAAACCTGAAGGCGCGGCACTTGCGCCTGCTCGTGGCGATCGACACCTACCGCAATCTGACCCAAGTGGCCGAAGTCACCCATGTGACCGTACCCGCTGTGTCGAAATCATTGGCAGAGCTTGAGCGAGGGCTTGGACTCGCTTTGTTTTCACGCACAACACGAGGTTTTATGCCGACGCCGTATGGTGATTGCCTGATTCGCCACGCGCGCGCAATGCTGGCTATCCTGCACCAGGCCCGCGACGAACTGAAGGCCTTGAGTTCAGGAGCGGAAGGCAAGGTTCGTATTGGCATGTTGCCGGCTTCGGCCTCAGTGCTGGTGCCGTATGCACTGAACCTGCTGAAGCAACAGTCACCTGGTACTAATGTAACTGTAATCGAAGGCACGACAGAGTCACTGCTTCCCGAGCTGTGGCAGGGACGCCTCGACTTGGTAGTGGGCCGCCTGCCGCCCCCGGACACGCTCGGCAGCTTCGAGGAAAAGGAGCTTCTTGAGGAGCCGGTGGTGCTCATGACGGGCCGCCATCATCCGTTGGCCCGGCAGAACACTTTGAATTGGTCGGACCTGTGCGACTACCCCTGGATTTTGCCGCCGCCGGGCTCGATTCTTCGTGACCCACTGGAGCGAGCGCTCGAAGCGAATGATGTGCCGCTGAGTAGCAACTACATCGAGACGCTTTCGATTCACGTCGTCCGTGCGCACCTGCAAGTGTCTGATTTCATAGCGGTTATGGCCGGATCACTAGCCAATGACCCTGTGCAGCCCTTTCATAGGCTGCCGCTGAGCCTGCCTAGACTACTGCGTCCTACCGGCGTGTTGTGGAATAGCAATCGTGGCCTGACCCCCAGTGCGCAGCTCATGGTTTCATGTCTGGAAGAGGCGGCCCAGCATGTGCTGAAGGATTTTACCGGTTCGCTATCCCCTGCCAAATCCAAGCGGACGCGCTAGTCAACCAGCGCATTGAGTTATCGCGCCTTCAACACTTAAAAGTGCATAGCCCCTGATCGTCATAGGCGGGGGGCCGCACCTGCGGGGGCCCTTCGCAATCCCGGATCCACTCCGTATAACAATTGATTGGGCATTGCATATGGCAAGAAACACGAAAGCCCACATTCGGTCTCTGATCATGCAGGAATACCAAATGTAGGCCGATAACTCCTTATTAGAACCGCACTTTGACCCCCGAAATGATAGACACCTGCGAGCCTCCGGCCGCTGGTGGGACCTTCGGTGAGGAATTGGTTGCTGCGAAGTTGAGGTCGCCGCTGTTGCTCATCTGCTCCGCTGACACGTACAGGTCTGTTTGCTTGGACAGCGCATAGACGCCTCGCAATACGATAGCTTGTCCCCTATTGGACGAGTTTTCATAATCCGTTTGCCCCAGCATGCCGTCGATGGAAATTTTCTTGGTCACGGGCACCTTGGCAGCCACCCAGACCAGATTGCTCTGCGGTGTAGTAATACCTTCATTATCGCGCTTGACCCAGCCCACGGCGACTCGCGCATCATGGATCATGAAGTAGCCGCCCAAGAGAAACCGACTGTCTGTGATGTCCGGCGAAGTGAGACCGCCGTAGGTCGCTGAGGTACCGCCGTAGATACGCTCATAGGCACTGGAAAGCCCCCAGCTCTTGCCGTCGTATTTGACCATTGCCGCCCATTCCCGGCACTGGTTTAGATCGTCTGTCTCACCCGCACAATTACTGGCAACGGTGCTCGTGCCTTTAACAGCGTCACGGCCAAAACTGTAGTTCGCTCCGAGGGTGAAGTTACCAACGGGAACGATGTAGCGGACAGCGTTATCAGAGCGGGCGGTGCCTGTATATCCTTCGTCTAGCGTGGTTAGGCCATGCGAACCTGCGCCGAACGGATTGAGCTCCTTCCATGCCAGAAACCGCACGTTGTATTGCCGACCGAGTGTCAACGCGCCGTAAGCGCCTTCGAGGCCGAGGTAGGCCTGCCGTCCGAAAAGGCGCTCCCCCTGGAGCGAAACGCCACTGTCAGGCGTAAAGCCGGCCTCCAAGTTCCATATTGCATTGAGTTTTTCGCCTAGTTTTTCCTTACCACGAACGCCTATGTAGGAGGTGCCCATGCCAGAACTGATACGCGTGGCGTTGCCACTGTTCTTCACGTTGGAGACGTGCTCTAGCCCGAGATCAAGCTGGCCGTAGAAGGTAATGTCGCGGGCAATGGCTTTGAGTTTTTCCTCTTTTGCGGCAAGGGCCTTGCTCTGCTCGGCGCTGGTAACGCTGGCTGCCTTCTCGGCCTTCAGTTCCGCACCCATTTGATCGAGTCGCTTGTTCAGTTCCTCAAGCCTTGCGGTGAGTGCCTCCATCTGCCTGGCCTGGTCTGCGTCCTGCTGAGCCCATGCTGGAGAAATGCTCAAAAGCGCAGAGCAGGCGAAGACAGCAGTTCTGTAATTCGACATCTCGGAAACTCTCTTTTTTGTTATTAGATTGTTGAGTGAGCGCAATGAAAGATTGCGGAGATGCCGGTGTTGAATCAATTGAGAAAGCCTGCCCTGTGCTTGAGCAGATGGTTAAGACACTCGACATTTCAATGCGATAGAGAGCGGGCGAATACACTCATACGATGCTCACGGATGCGTTCGACGCCAATGATGTGATGAGGTAAAGCGAGGGGGATGAGGCACCAGATATCGATACCCCATTATTTTGACCCTGGGCTCGGTCTCCCTTGAGCTGAAGATGATGGCGAGGATGCTGGCCAAGCCCTTAGGCAGCCTCCTCCACCCCCAGCGCAGCGCGGCTTATCATCGGGACGAGGGCCAGCAATAAAACAATCAACACGCCCGAGGACACTTCCACAGTAAGGGTAAGACCTATCCGGTCAGCGGCGAAGCCGATAATCAAAGCGCCAATAGCCGGGCTTCCACGGGCGATGAGGCCGTGCACGCTCAACACGCGTCCGCGCAACCGTTCCGGGGTGGTCAGCTGCACGAATATCTGGGTCGACACAAGACTGCGGGTGACCGTAAAACCGATCACCATGGCCGCGACCACAGCAATGGCCGAACTCTGCGATTGCGCCAGCACAATAGCGGCTACCGCACCGATCCCCCACCACGGCAGTATTCCGTAAAGCAGATGCGGTGCCCTGCCAGGCCCCATGGCCAACCCCGACGCCACGGCACCGAAGGCGCCCGCGCCGGTTAGAACAGCAAGGCCTGTGGCGTCGCCGGAAAAGGTCCCGGCGGCGATGGCCGGAATCAGCTCCATCATTGCCCGCACCATGGAGCCTCCACACAACATCACGAGCAAGATCAGCCATAGCGCCTGGTCGCGCAAAATGTGGGTAAACCCTTCAATCATCTCACTGAAAAAGCTGTGGGCACGAGGAGGAATCCGTTGGGGTGCGAGTCGCAGCCGGGTAAGGATGATGACTAGGATCAAGGTGAACAGCGCATTGATAATGAACACCCATGAAATATCCATTTTAAGGATCATTATTCCCGCGACCGCAGGCCCAACGAGACGCGCTAGGTTAACGCTCACCGAACTAAGGGCCACGGCCGTGCCCGTTTGCTCACGCGGGACCATCTGTTGGACCATGGCCAGGCGAGCTGGCTGAATAGCCGCTGCAAGTGTGCCTTGCGCGGTGATCAACAGCACCAAGCCGATCAGGCCCAGTTCGTCCATGGCTATCAGGACTGCCGTGAGTACTGCCAGCACGGCTGAGGCAATCTGCGCATACATGTTCAGCCTCAGCCTGTTCCATCGGTCGGCAACTACCCCGGCAAATGGGCCGATGACCATGCCAGGCAGCAAATCTCCGGCCGCAAGAATGCCGAGCCAGAAAGCGGAATGGGTCCACTGCCAGACGAGCCACCCACAGGCGAGCCGCTGCATCCAGGTGCCGACCAGGGACAGGTTGTTACCCAAGAAGAACAGGCCGAACTGACTGCCAATGAGCACACGAAGTGGCGCCGGAAGGCGCTTGGTATCGAGCATGGTTTTTTTTGCCGATGTCACTGCAGATCCTTCGGCAACACACTTTCAGGGAGGTTCTGGTAGCACACGGGACGTAACCAGCGGCGAATGGAAAGCGTGCCGACCGAGGTGGCGCCGAAGTTGGTGGACGCCGGATAAGGGCCACCGTGGACCATGGCATCACAGACTTCAACGCCCGTCGGGAACCCATTGACTAGTACTCGACCGGCCTTACGCTCAAGGATTGGCAGCAGGCTACGGGCGATCTCGGTATCCGCCTCATCCATGTGAAGGGTCGCGGTCAATTGCCCAAGGAGGGTGTTGGCAACCTCGCGCATCTCTGCCAGGTTTTCCACCGTAACGATCAGTCCGAGCGGACCAAAAACCTCTTCAGCGAGCGCGTGATTGCCGAGCCATTCCTGAGCAGTCACGCAGAACAGATTGGGCGTGGCGTTACGCTGATCGCAGGACGACGTCAGCAGCGAGCGCACACTCGATTGCGCTGCAACGCGGTCGCGTCCGCCGCGGTAGGCTGCAGCAATACCGTCGGTCAGCATTACCTGCGGTTGAGTCTGGCTCAGCGCAGAACGGGCGGCTTCGGCAAAATCGATACCGTGGGCACCCCGTATCACCACTGCGATACCAGGATTGGTGCAGAATTGCCCCGCGCCCATAGTCAGCGAAGCGGCCCAGCCCGCACCGATCTCCTCGCCACGCGCGGCAAGAGCAGCAGGAAGCAGGAACATCGGATTGACCGAACCCAGTTCGCCAAAGAACGGGATCGGATCGGGACGTGCCATGCACAGGTCGAACAGCGCGCGGCCACCGCCAAGTGACCCGGTGAACCCCACGGCACGAATCAGCGGGTGCTGGACGAGTGCCTCGCCCACATCACGTCGTCCGCCCTGCACGAGTGAGAAGACACCCGGATGCACGCCACAACGAGCGGCGGCCGCAACGACGGCTTGCGCGACGATTTCGCTTGTGCCGGGATGCGCCGAATGCCCCTTGATCACCACCGGACAACCCGCTGCAAGCGCCGAGGCGGTATCGCCCCCTGCTACAGAGAATGCTAGCGGGAAGTTCGAGGCGCCGAAGACCGCGACAGGGCCAATCGGCCGCTGCATCAACCGCAGCTTTGGAGTCGACGCGGATTGTGGGTGAGTCAAGTCGGTGTCGTTGCGCCGATCCAGATAGTCACCCTTACGGATATGTGCAGCAAACAGTCGCAGTTGCATTACAGTGCGGCCGCGCTCGTTGATGAGCCGGGCGACAGGCAGGCCGGTTTCTTGGGCGCCGATCTCGGTGATCGTGTCAGCGCGCGCCTCGACCTCATCCGCGATGGCTTCCAGAAAGACTGCGCGGTCCTCACGTGAGCTGTAGCCAAACGACCAGAAAGCCTCCTCGGCTGCACGACAGGCCTCATCGACCAGTGCAGGCGTGCCCACCGAGAAGGAATGCGCGGGACCATGGGCCGGCGCGGAACTGAACTGCGCCTGTGTTGCAATCTGCTTACCCGCGATGAAGTGCTGCCCGTGGGGGACGAAAGAAGATACGACGCTCATGGGGGCATCCTTTATTCAAGTAGGTATTAGGGGACTAGTGCGCGAAATGCCGTTGAACAGATGTCAGCCTTTTGGTTCAAGCGCATGCAGGCTCATGGCCAACGATACCGAGGTGAAATACCCGATGGTGATCAGCAACTCTGCAATCACAGCTCGGCCCAAATCGGCTTCATAACGATAGAACCGCGCGTCGTCGATCACGCCACCCGCGAGCATGTCGCTGACCGCATCACAGATCAGGGCAAGGCGCTCATCACTCGATTCGGGTCGCTGCTTTTCGAGGATGGCACCGACAACTGCTTCTGGAACGCCGGCCTTGAGCGCGTGCTTGCGATGGTTGGCGATGACGTACGGCGCGCTCCAGAAGACCGCTGTGGATAGGATAGCCACTTCGCTCTCGACCTCGCTCAGCACAGGCGAGCAGTCAACATGTGTGCCGATGATCTCCATTCCCTCGGCCAGGTGCGGGTTGTGCAGCCAGATGTTGAACGGCGTAGGAATCCGTCCGCGTCCTTCGCCCAGCCTGGCGATGACTTGCTGTTGTTTATCACTGGCACTCGTCGAATCTACAGGTTCCAATCGATTCATCTTTCTCACTCCTTCCGCAAATGGATGCCAAGGCAGGACTGCACGTCAGTGCTCCATTGACAGCCTGTTGCACACGTCCTTGTGCGCGGCTTTGTCCTGCAGGCTCTTAATCAGTCTGGTAGTTACCCATCAAAAACCGAGGAGACTGGTCGGCCAGGCGATGTGCAACAGCCGGTCAAACACTGCATACAGGAATGCCGTCACGCAGACCGCCAGGATCAGGCTTAGACGCCAGCTCTCGCGGCCTTCGAAGCGCATGAAACCTATGACCACCAGCGGTACCGTCGGCAACATACCGATCAGTGCTGTGGAAGCGAGAAAGGCGATAAACCAGCCGAAGAACCTCATTGCTCGTGTGATCACTACCTTGTTGGACAGATCGCCGTGGTCACTCGCAGCGTCCATATGCACACCGCTGATAACCCTGGTCGGGTGAGTCGAGGTGACGAACACCTTGTATGCAAGGCTGATCACGCAAGCGATGATGAGCGCAGTCGAGACTACGGTCGGCCCGATCGAAGCCAGGAAGTTCCACTTCTGCGCAGTCACCAACATGAACAGCCCTACGCCGATGAAGGCCACATGCGTGAGGTCTTCGAGCTTGAAGGCGATCTTCGCGCCTTCCGGCCGGTGCAGCATCTGCGAGAACGCGCCTTTTTTCATCAACTTGAACAGCGGGCTCAACAGGATGAGCGTGGAGAGAGTGAGCAGGACCATCACACCCGGCCGCATCAACCAGGCCGAGTCATAGCGCATGAACGAAATCGACATGTAGCGTTCGATGAGCAGGCCAAGTACCAAGCCGAGGATCAGTGGCGGGCGCGGCCATTTTTGACGCTTCATGATCCAGCCGATCAGCCCGGCAATCAGCAGTACGAACAAATCGCCCCAGCTACGCGAACCTTGGAAAGCACCGACCAGCACCACCGGAATGATGACCGGCAGGATAAGCGAATAACGAAGCGACGCGACTTTGGCAAACTGGCCGCTGAACAGGAAGCAAAGTCCCGCACCAAAAATGTTGGCAAGCGCGATCGACCAGACCATGGAATAAGTCAGGTCCAAATGCTTGGTTAACATCTCGGGTCCTGGATTAAACCCGTGGATCATCAACGCACCAAGTAAAATCGCCTGTGCTGCGCCACCGGGCAAGCCGAAAGCAAGCATCGGCACGAGCATCCCGCCTTCCTTTGCGTTATTCGCTGACTCGGGGGCAATCACACCACGCACATCACCCTTACCGAAGGTTTCCTTGGCACCCTTTACGGTCTGCAACGCATGACCATAAGCGATCCAGTCAGTCACCGCTCCCGTGATACCCGGGACTGCGCCGCAGAACGCGCCGATGCCCGCACAACGAATTACCAGGAACCAGTTGCGCAGGGTGTCCTTGATGCCCAGGCCCATCCCTTTGAAGCCCCCAACAGCCGCCTGATTGCTGATCGTTGCACGCTTGATTGCAAGATCACAAAGCTCAGGCAGCGCGAAAACACCAAGCAACACCGGCAAGATCGGCAAGCCCTCCTCCAGATAGAGCAGGTCACCGGTCCAGCGCAATTGGCCGGTCTGGACGTTGGTGCCAATCATGCCGATCAGAATGCCGAAACAAGCGGCGACCACCCCTTTTAGCGGTGCGTTACCTGAAAGCACCGCCACCATCGTGACCCCAAAAATGGTTAGCGCCAGCATTTCCGGCGTCGTTATCGAGAGGACCAGCGGTCGCACCATTGGCAGAGACACGGCGAGGATGAACGCCCCGATCAATCCCCCTAGCAGCGAAGACGTGTAACACGCACTCAGCGCGCGCGACGCCTCGCCGCGCTTAGCCATCGGTAATCCGTCGAGCACGGTCGCTTGCGAGGCCGCGCTCCCTGGCACGCCCAGAAGCACCGCTCCCAAGACATCCGAGGTCGCAGTCACCGAATGCATGCCGAGCAACATACCTATGGCTGCGATCGGGTCCATGGTATAGGTGAACGGCACTAGTAGTGCAAAGCCGGTCAGGCCACCAATGCCTGGAACCAGCCCGATAGCGATACCAACTAACACACCGAGGACGACAAACACTAAGCGGTCGACCGACATGATCAGCGATAGCGCGTGACCAGCTGCCGACAGCGTTGCAGAATCGAAAAGGAAATCCATAATGCACCCTGATAAGTGGGCAAGCTCACTCTGAGAGTCAGCAAGGCTTGAAGATGGCCACATTGCTTGCCAGGCGTTTCATCCCGGCGAGCGTCGTACGGCATCACCCAAGTTTGGAAAGCACTGGCGCTTCCTGATCGGCAAGGCCCGGATAAAGGACCTTCGCCGTTCGTCCCCAAATCCAGGCACGCTCCTCTTCGCTCAACGCTGCGAAACAGGCTTGCCCCTGTTCGATCAAATTTTTCAACGGTCCTTCCGAGGCCGGATAGTTCGATCCAAAGGCTAGATGATCGGCACCGAATACCTTGACCAGATGCGGGAAAAACGCCTCACTTCCGCCCGGTGCTGCCTGCGCCAATTCGAAGGTCTTCGGTGTAATCTTGAGATAGACGTTCGGGTATTTCGCCAGGTCGAACAAGCCGGCGCAGGCGGCATAGGGCGCGCCACCCTCCAGGTCCGGACGCCCGCAGTGATCAAGGGCGATCCTCACGCTCGGAAACCGCTCGGCCAGCTCGGCCACCATATTCAAACCGGACGGGGTGGTCTGGATCACAATGGTCATGCCGATCTCGGCGCAGCGCTGCCAGATCGGGAAGGTCTGCGGGTTGACCAGCCAACTCCCGTCGGTCTGATGTGTCGCGCCGCCAGTAAATAGGCGAATGCCGCCCATACCGTGAGCCAGCCAGTAGTCGAACGTCTGCAGTGCATCGGGCGCCAGCAGATCAAAGGAATAAACACCGGTGAAGCGCTTCGGTTGTTTTTCCACGGAGTCAGCCACGTAAGCGTTGTTGTGGCCGTAGGTGGTCGAAGAATGGACGATCGCCGCCTTGGCAACCCCAGCTTCATCCATTTGCTGGACCAACTGTTCGAACGTGGCCGGACGCGAGGACGACCACTTGGAACGATGCCCGCTTTGCGGAGCAATCGGATACAAGGCAGTGTCTGTTGAAATGATGTGCGGGTGAATGTCGATGATTTCCGGCGTCATTTGACTGAACCTCTTGACGATTTGCTGCCATTGCTCCTCGAAAGGATCATGACCTTTTGTTTTTGACATCAGAGCTGACTTGATGGCGCACACGAGGGCCGTTGGGCGACACCGGCGCGCCTTTTCAGACTGTATGTAATTCAGGGTTAGCGATTACGAAGCTTGCGTGCTTTCTTGATAACCGAGTCGGGTGTTGCGAAGAGCTTGCTGATGATTTGCTCCACCGCAGCCCCGTCAATGGCATTGACCGGAAAGCCGGCACTTTGCACTGACTTGATGAACTCAGGGTCCGCGACTGTCTCGGAAAAAGCCGTTCGCAACGCGGCGAGCCGATCTTCAGGAACACCTTTTGGTACGGCGAGGGGCCGCCCTGCCTCAAACGGAGAAACGAAGAAATCAAACAACGCCTTGGTGTCGGGATCCGTTATGTAGGCACTCAGGCTCGGCGCATCCGGGTAATTCGGATCTGTCTCCCAGCCCATATGCAACAGTACCTTCATCCGGCCATCGGCAATCATTCGCGCTGGCTCGCCTGTTTGCAGCCCATCGATCGTCGAGGCCCAGCCATCGACTTCGCCGCGCTGCATTGCCAGGTAGACTTCGCTGCGACCGGTATAGCCGGAAACGATCCTCATCTTGGTACCAGCGTATTCGTTGAGCATTGCTGGCAGGATCCGGTTCTCACCAGAGAAGCCGGTTGCACCAATGATCAGTTCCTTCTTGAAGAGGTCATCTGCCGTTATCACCCCGGAGTGGGTCATCGCGACCAGGGTGTAGTTGACCTTGTCGAGACTGCCGAGCCAGGTGACTTGCCGAGGATCAAAGCTACTCTTCGACTCCAGCAGCGGTGCGTAGAGATTATTGCGCTGCAGGAAGCCGACAACAGAACCGTCCTTGGGTTGTGTGGCCTGCAGCGAAGCTGCCGCCACCATCCCTCCCGCCCCTACGACGTTTTGTACGACCGGTATAGGCTTGCCGGGAATATGTTGTGCAAAGAAACGCGCGAACTGGCGCGCAAACGTGTCCGTCGGCGTGCCTGCATCGGCACTGACGACCAGTGTGAGCGCTTTGCCACTATAGAATTCTTCTACTGACTGGCCAAAAGCCGGTCCGGCAATGAACGTGGCAGCTGTGAGCGCAAAACCGAACAATGCGGCTCGGCGGGGAGTACCCATGGCCTTTGCCTCCTACTAGTAATTGTAATTGGATAGGAATACGCCATCACCCTTCGTGAGGTCGGTTCAGCTGTTCGGTTTTTCAAACCGTGATGCCCAGGCCTATCGGGCAGTCTTCTTCGCAGAACAGGCGTGTCGAGATGTTGTCGGCGCGCCACTAAAGTGTCTATTGAGAAAAGCTACCCGCGGTTTAAGCAAATGGTTAACCGCAGGCATAGTTGCAATGACGACACCCGGCAGTTGACTACCACGTTAAAGCGCGAGATGTGCCGGGATAACCGTCGGCCCGGTGTTATGGATAATCTGCGAGGAGTTTCACAAGGTACCTCCGCACGCGGCGAAGCCTGAGCCGGGCGCTGTCATCCATGTTGACAGAGCCTTACTGCGCGCTCGATTGATCGCCCAGGCTTGCCAACCGAAACCGGGCCGTCTCTTCCAGGCACAACACCATGAGCTGTGCACTGGGTGTCAGGCCACGGTTGCGATTCCACAGTACGCCGACCGGTCGAACCACTCGAGGCAGGCTCAACGGCAACACATGAAGGGGTTGAATGGGATCAGTAGCGATCGAACCTGCCATTACCGCGATGGAATCCGAGACTTGCAGATGCGCGCGTACGACGTGAATCGAAAGCGTCTCGATGTAGTTGTTGCTCAAGGGTACGCCATTCGCTTCCAACACCCGCTCCAGTGGATCACGTAGCAGCGAGCCGGGCGGCGGCAACACCCAGGGATAAGGACTCAGATCCGACCACTCCACTTTCTTTTTGCGGGCCAATGGGTGATGCAGACCCGTCATCAGCACCACCGGCTCCTCTAGCAACTCTTCTTCTTCGAAGCTGCCGAGCGTATCAGGGGGAGGTAAGCGGCCCACCACCAAATCGAGGCGGCCTTGCCAGAGCTCGGGCAGCAGAAACTCTGTAGTGCTTTCGATCACCGTCACATTAGTACTGGGCGATCGCTGCTTGAGAAGGTTCAACGCCTGGGGCAAAAGCACCGAGGCGGAGGCCGGCAGCATGCCGATTCGAATCTTGCCCTCCGCCCCCGAACTCAAGGCCTTGAGCTCGTCGCGGGCGTCATGCAGGACCGTCAACATGGAACGTGCATGCCGAATCAGACAGTCGCCATAGGGTGTAGGCATCAAGCCCTGGGTCGTACGCGAAAACAATGCGAGCCCCAGCCCCCGCTCGAGTTCGGCCAAAGACTTCGACACAGCAGGCACGGTCACATGGGTGACCTCGGCCACCTGGGTCAGATTGCGGTAAGTGTCGATCGCCACGAGCAGCCGCAAATGCCGCGCCTTCAAGTTGACCTGCAGGTACCAGTCAAACTCTGCCATAGAGTGACCCTCAACAGCTTTACCATTTCGTTAAGCCTAACCCATTTTTACTCAATCGACCGGTGGGCAACTCACGAGCAACATACGGATGCGTCCACTGCCCTACCAGGCAGCCCGGTGGATGCTCTGTTGCCCTTCAAGGCCCGCACAGACCTTGGCGCTACTTCCACTCAGAGTCTGGACCACATCTCTGCAAGTAGTCGTTTGACAAAAATCACCACTCAGGAACGATCAATGTCAGTTCATCTCAAGATTGCTATCGCCGACCATCCACACACCGCAGCGATCCGTAGCGGCGCCATCAAAATCGAAGGCGTTGATGCCGAATTCGTAACCGTCAAACCACAGATCGCCGCTTTCCGTCGCATGGTGCGCGATGTCGAATTCGACGTCTGCGAAATCGCCCCGACCACTTACATCATTGCCCGCGCCTATGGTGCTCCTTTTGTCGCCCTTCCGATCTTTGTGGTGCGCCGTTTCCATCACTCCGGCCTGCTGGTTCGCCCAGAAGCCGGCATCAAAGAACCGAAAGACCTGGAAGGCAAGAAGGTCGGCGTGCGCGCCTACTCGGTGACCACTGGCGTGTGGACGCGCCAGGTACTGATGGATGAGTACGGTCTCGATTCAAGCAAGGTTACCTGGGTTGTCGACGACGAAGAGCATGTGACACAGCTCAAGCTGCCATCCAACGTTATCCACGCCACCCGCCCACTGGCCGACATGATGGCCGACGGCGAACTGGTTGCAGGGTTCGGCGCCAACGCGGGTATCGGCCGCACTGGCAACCCTACTGACGGCTGGAAAGAAGTCGAAGCTGATTATCCCGATCTGTTCCCGAATGCGGCAGAAATCGAAGCTGAATACTACGCGCGGACCGGTGTCTACCCAATGCACGGCACCATCGTGGTAAAGGATTCGATTCTTGCCGAGCACCCGTGGGTGGCCAAGTCCATTTATGACGCTTTCGAGAAGGCCAAACAGGATTACCTCGCCCGCCTCGATAGCGGCGATGCCACCAGCGAAACCGACAAAAAGTACCTCGAGCTGCGCAAAGTCGTCGGCCACGACCCGCTGCCTTACGGCATCGAGGCCAATCGCAAGACCATCGAGGCATTGGAGTCGACCGCGTTCAAGCAGGGCCTGACACCGCGTCGTATGTCCATGGACGAGCTGTTCGTTGATCCCCAAGCCTGAGTTTGCCGGAGCCGATTATGATTATTGATTGCCACGGTCATTTCACGACCGTACCCGCTTCGTTCCGTGACTGGCGCGCCAAACAGATCGAGTTCGCCGACGACCCGCTCAACGCGCCGCCGCTGACTGGCGCCCATGTGACCGACGAGCAGATCCGTGAAGGTGTCGGCAACGGTCAACTGCGTCTGCAGAAAGAACGCGGCGGCGACCTCACACTGTTTTCGCCGATCGCCGGCCTGATGAGCCACCACCTGGGCAACGAGCGCACCAGCCTGGAATGGGCCGAAGTATCCAACGATCTGGTGCGCCGTGTCTGCGACATCTACCCGGACAACTTCGTGCCGGTCTGCCAGCTACCGCAATCGCCGCTGGCGCCACCGAAGAACTCCGTTGCCGAATTGCGCCGCTGCGTGGAAGAGATGGGTTTTGTCGGCTGCAACCTGAACCCCGATCCGAGCGGCGGCTACTGGACCGGCACTCCTATCACAGACCGCGAGTGGTACCCGCTTTTCGAGGCAATGTGCGATCTGGACGTACCGGCCATGGTTCACGTCGCCGCTTCGTGCAACCCCTGCCATCACGGTACCGGTGCGCATTACCTGAACGCCGACACCTCGGTGTTCATGCAACTGCTGCAAAGCGACCTGTTTAAGGACTTCCCGACGCTTCGCCTGGTGATCCCCCATGGCGGCGGCGCGGTGCCCTACCACTGGGGTCGCTATCGCGGCATGTCGCTAGAAATGGCCAAGCGTCCTCTCGAAGGTCTGCTCGATAACATCTTCTTCGACACCTGCGTCTACCACCACCCGGGCGTCGAGTTGCTGACCAAAGTCGTGCCCACCAGCAACGTGCTGTTCGGCTCGGAAATGGTTGGCGCCGTGCGCGGCAAGGACCCGGACACCGACCAGTATTTCGACGATACCAAGCGGTACCTGGATGCATGCACGGCGCTCACCGATGAGGACCGCCACGCAATCTTCGAAGGCAATGTCCGGCGTGTCTATCCGCGTCTCGATAAGCATTTGAAGGCCAAAGGCAAGTAACGCAGGGGCAGAGCATGAACATTATCGATATCCATCCTCACATCATCTCGGACGACGAGAAGCGCTACCCTCCCGCACCGCTGTTTGGCAAGCGCTCGGACTGGTCGCAAGAACGTCCAAGCACCGTTGAAACACTGGTCGCCGCCATGGACGAAGCCGGCGTCGCCAAAGCCGCTATCGTGCACTCCTCGACGACCTATGGCTTCGACAACAGTTACGTGATCGATGGCTGCAACCAGTACAAGGATCGGCTCGTCGCCGTTGGTTCGGTGGACATGCTGGCCGACGATGTGCCCACCGTGATCAAGTCCTGGGTCGACAAGGGCCTCGCCGGCCTGCGCATCTTCACTGGCGGCTCAACCAAAGACTTTGACCCCAGCGAGCTCGATAATCCCAAGTCCTTCAAGGCCTGGGAAATGCTCGCGGAGCAAAACCTGCCGATGTGCATCCAGACCGGTCCGACCGGTTTGCCTTATGTGCGCATGCTGGCCGAGAAATTCCCCGGGGTAAACATCATCCTTGATCACCTCGGTCGTCCCGACGTACTCGATGGCCCTCCCTACGCCAACGCCGCCGGCCTGTTCGCCCTCGCCGACCTGCCCAACATTTACCTGAAGCTGACGCCACGCATCTTCGGCGACGTGGAAAAGGACAAGGCCAGCGCCGAGACCTTTTTTCCCAGAGTGGTTGAAGCGTTCGGCGCGCAACGCATGGCCTGGGGCTCCAATTTCCCCACCTCGCCCGGCACCCTCAAGGAGATTCTGGCGATCGCCGAGAAGGGCCTGGCCTGTCTCTCCGCCGAGGATCGCGCCTGGATCTTCGGCAAGACCGCGCAAACGCTGTATCCGGCATTGCGCTGAGGTTGAATCAATTTCATGAGGAAGTGAACATGAGCAACACACGTCTCAACAGTATTATTGGCGCACTCGAGTCCGGCAAGCCCGCCTACATGGCCTTCGCCAAGCTGGACAAGCAGACCGCTATAGAAATGAGCGACTCTCCTTACGATGGCATCGTCTATGAGATGGAGCACAACCCGTACGATGTCAGCGCCCTCGGCGACTCGCTGCAATACATGCTGAGCCGCAAGCAGATCGCCGAATCGGGCTCGGTAGCACCTCGGGTGACACCGATCGCACGCATCCCGGCCAACGGCATCGAGATGAATCAGACCTTCGCGAAGCAGGTGCTGGACCGCGGTTGCTACGGCGTGATCTGGCCGCACGTAGCCACCGTCGAGCAAGCCTACAATGCCGTCGCCTCTTGCCGTTATGCCCGCCCGAAAGGCGCAGCGCTCTACGAACCCAAGGGCGTACGCGGCGACGGCCCGGCCAACGCAGCGCGCTATTGGGGCCTGACGATGGCCGAGTACTACGAGAAGGCCGACGTCTGGCCTCTGGCGCCACAGGGCGAAATCCTGGTGGGCCTGATGTGCGAGAGCACACAGGCCATCGAGAACCTGGACGACATTCTCGCCAACGTACCCGGCATCGGTTTCATCATGATCGGCGAAGGCGACCTGAGTCAGGAACTGGGCTTCCCGCGCCAATACGAGCATCCGGAAGTCCAGGACGCGATGCGCCGTATCGTGGAGACCTGCCGAAAGCACGACGTCATCGTCGGCAACCCGCATGTTACGGCCAACAACCATCGTCGCTTGCTGGACGAGGGCTACCGCGTGCTGCTGTCGGCACCCAAACGCTCCTACGGCGTGGTAGGCCAGGCTCGCGAACTGGCGGGGTACTGATGCGATGAACGGCGCAGAAAGTCTCGTCGCGACCCTGATCGATCAGGACGTGGACATTTGCTTTGCCAACCCGGGCACCTCGGAGATGCATTTCCTCGCGGCCCTCGGCGGCAACCCGAAGATGCGTAGCGTGCTGTGCTTGTACGAAGGTGTGGCCACCGGCGCTGCCGACGGCTGGTACCGGATGAAGGACAAGCCAGCCTCAACGCTTCTGCATCTGGGGCCTGGCCTGGCCAACGGCCTGGCCAACATCCACAACGCCAAGCGCGCCTCGTCGGGCATGGTCAACATCATCGGCGAGCATTCCGCGTCACATCTCAAGTACGACCCACCGCTGACTTCCGATATCGAAGGCCTGGCGCGTCCGTTAAGTCACTGGGTGCGCCGTGCGGAATCGGCCGACTCCATCGCCTGGGACACCGCCCAGGCAGTGGCCAAGGCGAGTCAGCATCCCGGACAGATCGCTACCTTAATCCTGCCTGGCGACACATCGTGGCAGCAGACCCGTGCAGCCCCTGTAGTGCCGCCGCCTGTTGCAGCCAGCCGCAAGACGCCAAGCGCCGATCGCATCGATCACGTTGCCAGGGTGCTACGTTCGGGCGAGCCGACCCTGATCATCCTGGCCAACAAGGCAACGCGGGGCGCGGCGCTGGAAAAGGCCGGTCGCGTCGCCGCCGCTACCGGTGCTCAACTGGGCTCTCAGTTCTTCACCGCACGTATCGAGCGCGGCGCGGGTTTCGTGCCCATCTCGCGTATTCCTTACGCGGTTGGACAGGCCATGGCGTTCCTAAAGGATTTCAAGCACATCATCACGGTCGAGACTCGGGAGCCGGTGGCGTTCTTCGCTTACCCGGACAAGCCCAGCCTGCTCAAGGCCGAGGGCACGATGGTGCATGAGCTCGTCGAGGCTGACGAGGACAGTGAATTGGCCTTCGATATGTTGCTGCACGCGCTAGGCGCCACCAGCGCGTCCGCGATTGTCCAGTCGCGTATCCAGACGCCGGTTCCGACCGGTGCGCTCAACCCCACGAGCATTGCCCATGCGCTGGCAGCGGCCATGCCCGAGCATTGCATCCTGGTTGACGAGTCGCTGACCACCGGCCGGGAGTCGATCGGGCTGACCGTCGGCGCGCAGCCGCATGATCTGATCAACAACATGGGCGGCTCCATCGGCTACGCCACGCCTGTGGCGACCGGCGCGGCGCTAGCCTGCCCGGATCGTCGGGTGTTCTGCATGGTGGGTGACGGCAGCGCGATGTACACGATTCAGTCGCTGTGGACCCAGGCTCGCGAGAACCTGAACATCACGACGATCATTTTCGCCAATAACACCTACGCCATTCTCAAGGCCGAGTACGCCAACATGGGTGCCGGAACTCCTGGGGAGCGCGCGCTTTCAATGATTGACATCGATCGTCCGAGCATCGACTGGCAGGCCATGGCGAAAAGCATGGGTGTGCCCAGCGTCGCCGTGGATACCGCCGAAGGCTTCTACAAGGCCATGGTTAATTCGACCCGAGAGCCAGGGCCTTGCCTGATCGAAGTAAAACTCTGAACTATTCCTAAATTAAAGGGAGATTCCCATGGCGCTGACCCTGCGCACAAACCTGGCTGAATATCCGGTCACCAAGGCAATGAAGGATGGACGAGTGAGGTCCGACCTCGTCACGCTTGACTATTGCGGCCCTACCCCGGCGCACAACGGCTTCAAGGCGATGGTGCGGGATAACAAGTTCGATGCCGGTGAACTGGCTATCGTTACCTTCCTGCAAGCCAAAGCTTACGGCAAACCTTACGTGCTGCTGCCTGCGCCGATTTCGGGGCGCTTCCAGCACCATTGTGCCGGTTTCAACATCGACTTCGGCCAACTCGACCCGAAGGACATCGAAGGCAAGCGAGTGGGTGTGCGCACCTACTCCCAGACTACGGCCCTTTGGATTCGCGGCGTACTGCGCCACGAGTACGGTGTAGACCTCGACAAGGTCACCTGGATGACGCTCGGCGACGGCCACCTGGCTGAGTACCATGACCCGCAAAACTGCATCCGCCTGCCGGCCGGTTCCAGTATTCCGCAAATGATGCTCGAGGGTGAGCTCGATGCGGCTCTGCTTGGCGAGGACATGCCCAAGGATCCGCGTGTACGCACGCTGGTACCCGATGCGCATAATGCTGCCAAGGCCTGGTACGAACGCGAAGGCTTCGTACCAATCAACCATATGTTCGCCATTCATCAGGACATCTCCAGGCAACACCCGGAGGCCGTGAAAGAGATCTACCGGATGATCGCCGAAAGCCGCGAGCTCACCGAAGGCGGTGTGCCTGCCGTCTTCCCGCCCCTGGGGCTCGAGGCCAACCGCAAAGGGCTGCAAACCGCGATCGACTGGGCACTCGACCAGAAAATCATTCCGCGCGCCATATCGGTTGACGAACTCTTCGACGACGTGACCGGCAGCCTGGGATAAGCGCTGCCGGATTTGCCATCAGTCGATAGACCGAGGCACAGGGCAGGTTGCTGCGCCCCGATTCGTCTCGCTGACGGGACGCACGGGGCGCATTGATCCAACATGCCTTTGGCCAATACCCGAGTCCCGATGGAAACGGGCGGAGGGATACCCTAGCTTCGGGACGCCATCATGCTCCAGTTCGTACACGCCCCTAACCTTCGTCATTTACGGATGCTCCAGGTGGTTGGCAGTATGGGTGGGGTCAGCAGTGCCTCGCGCGAGCTCCATGCCTCGCAGCCTACTGTCACCCAGGCGATAGCCAAACTTGAAACGCAGCTTGGCAGGCGAATTTTCGAACGCCACGCCACCGGTAGCTATCCGACGGCGACAGGCAGGCAATACCTGCTGCGCATCAACCGCTTCTTCGAGATCCTCGACAGCGCGATTACACTGGTCCTGGGCTCGGCCAGGAACGGGCAAGAACGCAATGTGCCGCCGGTTGACCGGCTGATCACCGGTACGCAGTTGCGCTCGCTCATCGCCACCAGCGATCCGCGACAATTCGGCGATGTCGCCCGGCGCGTGGGCCTGTCACCCACGTCGCTACTGCGCTCGGCACGCACACTCGAACGCGCGCTCGGTACGTCGTTGTTCGAACGCAGTGCGCAAGGCCCAACCCTTAACAAAACCGGCATTTTCCTAGCCCGTGAATTTCGTTCTGCGATGCGCGAGCTCGAACTCGCGCGCCATGAAAGCCCGCCAGTAGCGCAAGATTGCAGCGTTGAACTGATTGTGGGGACGCTGCCGATGTCCGGCTCGCACGAACTCGCCGAGGCTACCAGGCGATTCATGGTCGCTTATCCATCGGTAAAGGTGCGGATCATTTCGGGTGAATATCACAATCTGCTCGCGGATTTGACCGCCAGCCGCATCGACATGATCTTCGGGGCGCTGCGCAAACCTGACGGGGTCAACGATGTCAGTGAAGAAATCCTGTTCCGCGACCGATATTGCGTGGTCACGCGCCCTGGCCATCCGCTCACTTACTGCTCGCAGATCACACCCGCCGAGCTTGCACCTTTCCAGTGGGTGGTGCCCGCTATAGGCACGCCGCGGCGTATCAGGATCGAAGCCATTTTCGATAGAGAGCAAGCGCGCCAGGACTTTCACCTGGAAACCTCTTCCCAGGCCATGAGCCGGGCACTGCTACTCGGCTCAGACTCGATCACGCTGATGACACGCTCCGAGGCACAGTGCGATCTCGACCTCGGCGTACTGAGCGAACTGCACTGTCCGTTTCTCGACGAAACCCTGTTCAAGGGTGTGACGACCCGCAGCGATTGGCTGCCGACGCAGGCACATAGCGCTTTCCTCGAGGGCTTGCGTGAAATCACCATGCGTTCAGGTTCGGAGCGCGGTCGGACCAAGTTTAGAGCGGTAAGTGTAGCTGCACGACCACTTCGTCTATCGGCCTAAAAGACACCAGGATCAGGCTTCATGCATACCCGCCCCTGGTGATATTGACGAACTGACGATTACTGCTCAGGCCATCCAGACAGACTCGGGCCCGCCGCGATGATGCGTTCATCAATACCGCTGAACTGGCTGAAGTTTTCAATGAATTGTCCGGCCAAATGCCTGGCTGTGGCATCGTACGCCTGCTTGTCCGCCCAAGTATTGCGAGGGTTGAGCAGTCGGCTCTCCACGCCCGGGACGGCCTTCGGAACCGTGAGGTTAAGGCCCGGCAAAAACTCGGTCTTAACCTCTTTGAGGGCGCCACTCTGAATGGCGGCAATGATCCGACGAGTGGTGGGGATGCTGAAGCGTTCGCCAGTGCCAAATGAGCCGCCGGTCCATCCGGTGTTGACCAGATAAATCCGGGAGCCGAATTCTTCAATGCGCTTGATCAGCAGATCAGCGTACTCACGCGCCGCACGCGGCAGGAACGCTGCGCCAAAGCAGGTGGAAAACGTCGACTTGATACCCCCGCCCGAACCCATTTCGGTAGATCCCACCAACGCGGTGTAACCGGACAGGTAGTGGTACGCCGCCGCGTCCTTGCTCAGGATCGACACCGGCGGCAGCACGCCTGTCAGGTCGCAGGTCAGAAAAATGATAGCCTGCGGTTCGCCACCCAGATTGTCCTTCGTACGTTTATCGACGTGCTCCAGTGGGTATGCGCAACGGCCATTTTCCGTGAGGCGGGTGTCGACGTAATCCGCTGTACGGGAATCGTTCAACACGACGTTCTCGATGAGGGCACCGAAACGTATTGCATCCCAAATGATCGGTTCATTCTTCTGGCTCAGATCGATGGTCTTGGCGTAGCAGCCACCCTCCAGGTTAAATACAACCCCCTTGCCCCAGCCGTGCTCGTCGTCACCGATCAGATAGCGTTCAGGGTCAGCGGAAAGCGTGGTCTTGCCGGTTCCGGACAGACCAAAGAACAGCGTGGTGCTGCCGTCGTCACCGACGTTCGCTGAGCAATGCATCGGCAGCACATCACTTTTGGGTAGCAGGAAATTTTGCACCGAAAACATGGCTTTTTTCATTTCACCGGCATATTGCATACCGGCAATGAGTACCTTGCACTGGGCGAAGTTAATGATGACGCAACCATCGGTTCGGGTACCGTCACGCTCAGGGATACAACGGAACCCCGCAACATTGAGGATCTGCCATTCGTCTTTACCCTTGGGGTTGTAGACCGCGGGTCGAATGAACAGGTTTTGCCCAAAGAGATTTTGCCAGGCTGTCTGCGTGGTCATGACAACCGGCAAATAGTGGTCCTTGTCAGCGCCCACATGAACCATCGAGACAAACTGTTCGCTAGCGGCCAGAAAGCCTTCAACCCGCTCCCAGAGCGCATCAAACCTGTCTGCATCGAAAGGTCGATTGACGTTGCCCCAGTCGATTTCTTCGCTTGTACTTAATTCTTTGACGATGAAGCGGTCTTGCGGAGAACGCCCAGTGCGCTCACCCGTGGTCACGACCAGCGCGCCGGAGTCAGCGAGTTGGCCTTCACCACGTTCAATCGCTTTTTCAACCAGTCGAGCGCGGCTAGGATTGATGTAAATAGCAGACTCAGTTACTAAGGTCATTTCTGGTTCCCTTGGCATTACGCCAACTTTCCAAGCAGTTGCTGTCGCGCAGATGCAAGACCCGACGCGACCCCATTGCGGTGACGAGGTTAAAGAACGAGGCAGCTCGTCAGCCGATCAATTTCGCTGCGGTCCTAGCCGCCGACATGTTGGCGACGGCCGCGAAAGGCAGCTTTCGGCTCAGGCCTCCCAAGCCGATGTAGATGTCCTGCTGATAACCGATGTCTTCGTCGCTCAGCGACAAGTCCTTGGAATAAGGCCGCTGTGTTTGAATGAAATCCCAGACTGCCTGTGCCGAAGCTTCGTCGAGTCTCTTTTCGGCTCGCCGGCGTGCGTCAAAGAAGGCGTCATGCGCTGCCGGCGACATCAAATAGTCGTAGAGCGCCCCGTAGGCCGCCATCACGCCGACCAACCCCTCGTATCTTCCCGTGAGTGCGGCATCAGAGGCGTAGGCCGTCTGAAACGTGTATTTGGGCAGTTCCTGCCACAAATTACCCTCGGGAATAACTACGAGTCCGTCCTTGTCGTTCAGATGAGAAATGCTTGAACAACAGGCATCAACTTCGCCATTGGCGACGGCCCGATAGCATTGGTCATTGCTTCCCTTGTCTACGAAGTTGACCTGTGAAGCGTCGATACCCTTTACTTTCAACAACTGCAGCATCAACACATGCAACAACCCCATGGATGGGCCGACTGCAACGGTCTTGCCTTTCAGATCAGCAATCCCCTTGATCCCTTCAGCTCTGGCGAAGACCGTCAGCGCCGTCTTTTTCATTCCCGCGCCGACAACCTTGACTGGCGCACCTTGCTCGATACGCGACAGCAGCCCGTTGTAGCCCGAAATCATGCAAACGTCGGCCGCGCCAGCAGCGATAGCATCGAAAGGCCCGGTCGCGCCGCCAGCCTCGACGACTAGCGCATCAACACCGAATTGTCTGAGATAGCCCTGCTGGTTCAGCAGCGCGGTCAACGTTGCATTCTCCAATCCCGGGTTGACGGCGATCCTGATCTGCGCGGCAGCCCGCGCGATATAAGGTGCGGCAATGCCACTGACAGCAAATCCCAACCCGAGAAGCGCAGAGTTGCGCAAGAAGCGGCGGCGGTGGGGGTTGAATATTTGGGTCATCGACGGTTTCCTCCTATGGCATCACTGCGCAGGGAAGTTCCGGGATATCACTCCGATAGGCAGTAGGGACAGGCTATGGGGTGGCAGTTGACGGCGCTAATAAAAAAAACGTCCTGAAGATTGGATTTCTTACCGGCCAGGGCGGAAACATAACCTCATTCGTACAACGTTGCCGCCCTCGACGTACTAACTATGCTAGGCGGCCCGCTGCGTCAATTACCATTAGTGGGGCCAGGGCAACTGGCCTCAAGCCCCGAGTGCCAAGGCGTGCAATCTAGGAGCAGGCCGCACCTACGCGGGCCCTATCGCAATGGATGCCTTGGCAGCCCTGCCCTGGAGCCAGCGCTAGCACCCTGCCTCAGCTCAGCGCATCACGGCTGTGCTGGCCATCGACCAGGCGTTGCAGGCCCAGTGGATTGGCGTTTTTCAGGGCGTCGGGCAGCAGCGCATCCGGGTAGTCCTGGTAGCACACAGGGCGCAGGAAGCGGTCGATGGCCAGGGTGCCGACCGAGGTACCACGGGCATCGGAGGTGGCCGGGTAAGGCCCGCCATGCACCATTGCATCGCACACCTCGACGCCAGTCGGGTAGCCGTTGACCAGCAGGCGGCCGGCCTTGCGCTGCAGCAGCGGCACCAGCGCGGCAAAGCGCTGGAAGTCCTCCGGCTCGGCGATCAGGGTGGCGGTCAGTTGCCCATGCAGGGCTTGCAGGGCGCGACGCAGTTCGGCTTCGTCGGCCACTTCGACCACCACCGTGGCTGGCCCGAAAACCTCCTCCTGCAGCAGCTCGTCGCCGTTGAGCAGCAAGCTCACATCAGCCTGGAACAGCTGTGCCCGGGCCTGGTCGCCAACCTGCTCGGCACCGGCCAGATGGCGCACGCCCGGGTGTTGCTGCAGGCGCTGTACGCCGCTGGCATAGCTGCGCAAGGTACCGGCATTGAGCATGGTCTGCGCTGGCTGGTCGGCCATTTGCGCAGCCAGTGCCGCGACGAAGGTGCCGAACGCTTCACCGGCAATGCCAATGACCAACCCGGGGTTGGTGCAGAATTGCCCACAACCCAGTACCACCGATGCGGCGAGTTCCTTGGCCACCTGCTCGCCGCGGGCCTGCAGCGCCGCAGGCAACACCAGCACCGGGTTGATGCTGCTCATTTCGGCGAACACCGGGATCGGCTGCGGGCGCGCTGCGGCCAGGTCGCACAGGGCACGGCCGCCCTTGAGCGAACCGGTGAAACCGACCGCCTGGATCGCCGGATGGCGCACCAGCGCTTCACCGACACCGGCGCCATAGATCATGTTGAACACGCCATCGGGCATGCCGGTCGCCACCGCCGCACGCTCGATGGCTTCAGCCACCTGCTCGGCAGTGGCCATATGGCCGCTGTGGGCCTTGACCACTACCGGGCAGCCGGCAGCCAGTGCTGCGGCGGTGTCGCCGCCGGCCGTGGAGAACGCCAACGGGAAGTTGCTGGCGCCGAACACGGCCACCGGACCAAGGCCGGTGCGGTACTGGCGCAGGTCAGGGCGTGGCAGTGGCTGGCGCTGTGGCTGCGCGCGGTCGATACGCGCCCCCAGGTAGTCGCCACGGCGCAGTACCTTGGCGAACAGGCGCATCTGGTTGCTGGTACGGCCACGCTCGCCCTGGATGCGCGCAGCCGGCAGCGCAGTTTCGCGGCACACCGTGGCGACGAAGCTATCGTCCAGCGCGTCCAGCTGGTCGGCAATGGCCTCCAGAAACCGCGCGCGGCGCTCTGGCGCCAGGGCGTTGTATTCGGCAAATGCTGCTTCGGCGGCCTGGGCGGCGGCGGCCACCTCTTCAGGGGTGGCCTGGGTGAAGACCACCGGCAATGCTTCGCCGGTGCGTGCATCGAGGCTTTGCAGGCGTACGCTGCCGGCAGCGCTGCGCTGGCCGCCAATGAAGTTGCTTCCAGACATGATTGACTCCTGTAACAAAGAATGAGGGCTCAGTGGCGCATGGCGGTCAGTCAGGGTAGAGGGGCCGCGCAAATTCTTGAGGTTTGCGCGGTACCTGTGGGAGCTGGCTTGCCGGCGATGGACCGCACAGCCGTCCCGACTTCATCGACTGACCGGCAACACGCTCAAAGGCTTTTCACTACACCTGGGCGACGCTGCCCGGACGCTGCGCCAATACCATTGCGCAGCGGCTGGCCAAAGGCATCGAGGCTGACCTCGAAGGTATCGCCCGGGCGAGCCTGAACGCCGTCGGCAAACGACAGCGTGGCGGTGCCGAAATAGTGCACATGGATATCGCCAGCACGCAGGAACTGGTCGTACTTGAAGTGGTGGAACTCGAGGTTCTCGAAGCTGTGGCACATGTTCTGCTCACCCGACAGGAACGGCTTGCTCCACAGCACCTGGCCATCGCGCAGGATGCGGCTGGTACCTTCCAGGTGAGCCGGCAATGCCCCAAGGCGCAGCTCCGGGCCGAAGCTGCAGGCGCGCAGCTTGGAATGCGCCAGGTACAGGTAGTTGCGCCGTTCCATCACATGGTCGGAAAACTCGTTGCCCAAGGCGTAGCCGAGGCGGTATGGCGTGCCGTCGCTACCGATCAGGTACAGCCCGACCAGCTCCGGCTCTTCGCCGGCATCTTCGGCAAAGGCCGGCAGCGGCAGGTCGGCGCCGGGGCGCACGACGATGCCGCCGTCGCCCTTGTAGAACCACTCCGGCTGCGCGCCCTCCTCGCCCGCTGGCGGCCGACCGCCCTCCAGGCCCCACTGGAACATGCGCATGCTGTCAGTGACGGCGCCTTCGGCTTGCTGCTGGTGCATCTTGTCGCGGGTGGCGGCGCTGCCCAGGTGAGTCAGGCCGGTACCGGTCACCAGGCAGTGGGCAGGGTCCGGGTGGTCCAGCGGTGGCAGTACGCGGCCTTCGGCCAGCAGGGCCAGGTAGTCATGGCGCTCGCCCAGCCCGGCGGCCTGCACTTCGCAGGCCAGGTCACGGCCAGCGGCTATGGCCTGCAGGGCCAGCTCACGGGTGCTGGCGGCGCCCAGTACTTCAAGGGCGTACTCGCCTTCCACCACGCCCACGCGGCGCGCGCCGGCGGCGGTTTCGAATTGGATCAGTCGCATGCTTGTGCTCGCTTGTCGGTTGCAAAGGTTAGCGGGAGGCGTCGGCCGCCCGCGTGGAAGCCAGGCGCTGGCGGCGCTCCAGGCGGTTGTAGACCACGCCCGTGAGCAGCACCCCGCACAGCATCACCAGCGCCAGGAAATACAGGCCCGACGACAGCTGCCCGGTGTGCTCCTTCAGCGCGCCGATGCCGAACGGGCCCAGGTAACCGCCGAGGTTGCCGATCGAGTTGATCAAGGCGATACCCGCAGCAGCGCTAGCACCAGAGAAGAACCGCCCCGGCAGCGTCCAGAAGATGGCCGTGCAGGAGAACAGCGCGAACGCCACCAGGCACAGCGCGGCCAACTGCAGCACCGGCACCGTCAGCCAGGCGCTGAAGAACAGGCCGACGGCACCTAGTGCGTACAGCAGGCCCAGATGGCCATAGCGGTCGTTCAGGCGGTCGGAGCTTCGCGGCACGATCAGCAGGCCGATGATGCCGAACAGGTAGGGCACCGCCGAGACAAAACCGGTGACCAGGTCACTGCCGCCAAACTGGTGGATCAGCGTTGGCAGCCATAGGCCCAGGCCATAGATGCTCAGGGTCATCGGCAAGTAGAACAGCGCCAGCAACAGCACCCGGCCATCTTTAAGGGCATGCAGCGGGTTGCCATGGCGGGTCTGGCCGAACTCGCGCAGGTCGTTGGCCAACTGCTCCTGCAGCCAGTTGCGTTGCTCGTCACTGAGCCAGCGCACCTTGGCAGGGCCGTCCGGCAGCAGGCGCAAGGTGGGCCAGGCCAACAGCACTGCCGGGGTACCGATACAGATGAACAACCACTGCCAGCCATGCAGGCCGTAGATGCCCTCAAGCCCCAGCAGCGCACCCGAAAGTGGCCCGGTGATCAGCATGGCCAGCGGCTGCGAGAGAATGAAGAAGCCTAGAATTTTGCCGCGATGGCGCACCGGGTACCACTGGGTGATGTAGTACAGCACCCCCGGGAAGAAGCCCGCCTCGGCGGCCCCCAGCAAGAAGCGCATCACATAGAAGCCGTTGGGCCCGGTGACAAACGCCATGCCGACAGTGATCGCGCCCCAGGTCAGCAAAATGCGGGCGAACCAGCGTCGTGCACCGAAGCGGTCGAGCAACAGGTTGCTCGGCACTTCGAAAAGAAAATAACCGATGAAGAACAGCCCGGCGCCAAGGCCATATGCCGCGTCACCCAGGCCTATGTCGGCGCCCATGTGCAGCTTGGCAAAGCCCACCGCCGAACGATCGACATAGGCCACCAGGTAAAGCAGAACCAGAAAAGGGATGAGTTTCAGTGTGATCAGGCGGACGAGCCGCTGCTCCTGAATCATGGCGATGTCTCCAATTGTTCTTGTAATGGGCACAGCACCTGGCCGGGGCTTTTTGGCAGACCGCTAACCTGGCAAATCGATCATATAGTATTACTATTTAAAACAACAACCCTTCACAGATGTCTTTTTAGCCGCTAGAGTCAGCCACATAACGACAAATAGTAATACTAATTAGGTGTCCTGCTTATGTCTGATAACAAACGCCCCCTGCGCTCCGCCCAATGGTTTGGTACCGCCGACAAGAACGGCTTCATGTACCGCAGCTGGATGAAGAACCAAGGCATCCCCGACCACGAATTCCAGGGCAAGCCGATCATCGGCATCTGCAACACCTGGTCGGAGCTGACCCCGTGCAACGCCCACTTCCGCAAGATTGCCGAGCACGTCAAAAAAGGCGTGCTGGAGGCTGGTGGCTTCCCGGTGGAGTTCCCGGTGTTTTCCAGCGGCGAGTCCAACCTGCGCCCTACCGCCATGCTCACCCGCAACCTGGCGAGCATGGATGTGGAAGAAGCGATCCGTGGCAACCCGGTGGACGCCGTGGTGCTGCTGACCGGCTGCGACAAGACCACCCCGGCGCTGCTGATGGGTGCCGCCAGCTGCGACGTGCCGGCGATCGTGGTCACTGGTGGGCCGATGCTCAACGGCAAGCACAAAGGCAAGGACATTGGCGCCGGCACCATCGTCTGGCAGATGCACGAGGCCTATAAGGCCGGCCAGATCGACCTCAACGAGTTCCTCTCGGCCGAGGCCGGCATGTCGCGCTCGGCGGGCACCTGCAACACCATGGGCACCGCCTCGACCATGGCCTGCATGGCCGAAGCGCTGGGTACCTCGCTGCCGCACAACGCCGCCATCCCGGCGGTGGATGCCCGCCGCTACGTACTCGCCCATCTGTCAGGCATGCGCATTGTCGACATGGTGCGCGAAGACCTGCGCCTGTCGAAGATCCTTACCCGCGAAGCCTTCGAGAACGCCATCCGCGTCAACGCCGCCATCGGTGGTTCGACCAACGCCGTGATCCACCTCAAGGCCATTGCCGGGCGCATTGGCGTAGACCTGCAACTGGAAGACTGGACCCGCGTCGGCCGCGGCACACCGACCTTGGTCGACTTGCAGCCATCGGGCCGCTTCCTGATGGAAGAGTTCTACTACGCCGGCGGCCTGCCCGCAGTCATCCGCCGCCTGGGCGAGCATGGCCTGCTGCCCAACCCCACCGCACTGACCGTCAACGGCAAGAGTCTGTGGGACAACTGCCAGGCCGCGCCGCTGTATGACGAAGAAGTCATCCGCCCGCTCGACAAACCGCTGGTGGCCGATGGCGGCATCTGCATCCTGCGCGGCAACCTGGCACCCAAAGGCGCGGTGCTCAAGCCGTCGGCGGCTACCCCAGCGCTGATGCAGCACCGCGGCCGCGCCGTAGTGTTCGAAAACTTCGAGGACTACAAAGCGCGCATCAACGACCCTGAGCTGGACGTGGACGCCAATTCGGTGCTGGTGATGAAATACTGCGGGCCCAAGGGCTACCCGGGCATGGCCGAGGTCGGCAACATGGGCCTGCCCGCCAAGCTGCTGGCCCAGGGCGTGACCGACATGGTGCGCATCTCCGACGCCCGCATGAGCGGTACTGCCTACGGCACCGTAGTGCTGCACGTGGCACCCGAGGCTGCTGCGGGCGGCCCATTGGCAGCCGTGCGCGAAGGTGACTGGATCGAGCTGGACTGCAAGGAAGGCCGGCTGCACCTGGACATTTCTGCCGAGGAACTGGCTGGCCGCCTGGCCGACCTGCAAGCACCGCCACAGTTGATCAGTGGCGGTTATGCGAAGCTGTATCTGGACCATGTGATGCAGGCTGACGAAGGTTGCGATTTCGACTTCCTGGTTGGCTGCCGTGGCGCGGCGGTGCCCAAGCATTCGCACTAACCAACTCTCAACACCTCCCCCCGGTAGGAGCGGCCTTGTGTCGCGAAAGGGGTGCGCAGCGCCCCCACAATTCATGCATCAGGCTGATATTGCCGGGGGC
>NZ_RHQR01000021.1:0-98223 GCF_003936645.1 Pseudomonas sp. p106 | reverse complement strand
ATGGCGCAGCGGACGGGACTCGAACCCGCGACCCCCGGCGTGACAGGCCGGTATTCTAACCGACTGAACTACCGCTGCGCATAGTGGCTTATCAGGCCTTGTTCCTCTCTGGCCATCTGCCTCTTTCGAAGCATCGTGCACCAGGAACGCTCAGGAAGTGGTGGGTGATGACGGGATCGAACCGCCGACCCTCTGCTTGTAAGGCAGATGCTCTCCCGGCTGAGCTAATCACCCTCGCGATGTTGCTTGTTGCGTTTGCTTCGCTGAGGCCGCGAAATTTACGCAGGTGCCGATGCTAAGTCAATAGCCCCGTTGAATTTTTTTTGAAAAGGGTGGGAGAGCAGTTGCAAGCTTCAAGCTGCAAGCCGCAAGAAAAAGCCAGGTGGCGCTGGCCCGATTTCCAAGCCCGGCAAATGACGAAGGGACCTCACGGCCCCCTCTTGCAGCTTGCAGCTCAGCTATAGATCATCTTGCGCGTCATGCCGCCATCGACCACGAACTCCTGGCCAGTGACGAAAGCTGCCTGGCGCGACAACAGCCAAGCAACCATGGCCGCCACGTCTTCCACCGTCCCTACCCTGCCCGTCGGATGCTGGGCATGGTCGGCATCGCTCAACGGCTCGGCACGGCGTTGCGCAGGGTCGCGCGTATCGATCCAGCCCGGGCTCACGGCATTGACGCGGATCTCCGGGCCCAGGCTCATGGCCAGGGCATGGGTCAACGCCACCAGGCCGCCCTTGCTTGCTGCATAGGCCTCGGTATCCGGCTCGGACTGCCGGGCACGGGTCGAGGCCAGATTGACGATCGCACCATTGTGCGCTCGCAAGTAAGGCGCGCAGTGCTTGGCCAACAGCATCGGGCCGCTGAGGTTGACCGCCAGCACACGGTTCCATTGCGCCAGGCTCAGGCTCTCCAGGGTCTGGTTATGCGGGTTGGCGATGGCCGCGTTGCACACCAGCGCGTCCAGCCGCCCGAACTGCCCCAACACCTCGGAAACCCCGGCACTGACCTGAGCTTCGTCGGCTACGTCCATGGTGATGAACCAGGCGTTTTCACCCAGGGCCTTGGCGACCTTGGCGCCGCGAGCGCGGTCCAGGTCGCTCAGCACCACCTGCCAGCCCTCGCAGATCAACCAGGCAGCAATGCCCAGGCCGATGCCGCGTGCGGCACCGGTTACCAGGGCTACCCGGCCGTTATGGCCCGGCCCGCCGCCCTTCCAGTCGATCACAGCGCTGCCAGCCCACGCGCAAGGTCGGCTTGCAGGTCAGCCACGTCTTCCAGGCCGACGGCAACGCGGATCAGGCTGTCGCGAATACCCGCAGCCTCACGCTCCTGCGGCGTCAGGCGGCCGTGGGAGGTGGTGGCCGGGTGCGCGATAGTGGTCTTGCTGTCACCCAGGTTGGTGGTGATCGAGATCACCCGCGTGGCATCGATGAAGCGCCAGGCGCCTTCCTTGCCACCCTTGACCTCGAAACTCACCACCGCACCAAAGCCGCTCATCTGGCGCTTGGCCAGTTCGTGCTGCGGATGGCTTGGCAAGCCGGCGTAATGCACCTTCTCGATACCCTCCTGCTGCTCCAGCCACTCGGCCAGTTGCTGAGCGCTCTGGCAGTGCGCACGCATGCGCAGCTTGAGGGTTTCCAGGCCTTTGGTGAAGATCCAGGCGTTGAACGGGCTGAGGGTCGGGCCGGCGGTGCGCAAAAAGCCCACCACTTCTTTCATCTGCTCGCTGCGCCCGGCCACAACGCCGCCCATGCAACGGCCCTGGCCGTCGATGAACTTGGTAGCAGAATGGAACACGATGTCAGCGCCAAGCTTGAGCGGCTGCTGCAGCGCCGGGGTGCTGAAGCAGTTGTCCACCACCAGCATGGCACCACGGGCATGGGCAATCTCGGCCAGCGCGGCAATGTCCACCAGTTCGGCCAACGGGTTGGAAGGCGACTCGAGGATCAGCAGCTTGGTATTGGCCTTGATGGCCTTGTCCCAACCCGCCAGATCGACCAGCGGCACGTAATCCACTTGTACGCCGAAACGCTTGAAGTACTTCTCGAACAGGCTGATCGTCGAGCCGAACACGCTCTGCGACACCAGCACATGGTCGCCGGCGCTGCACAACGACATCACCACGGCGAGGATCGCCGCCATGCCGGTAGAGGTGGCCACGGCCTGCTCGGCACCTTCCATTGCCGCCAGGCGCTCCTCGAAGGCACGCACGGTCGGGTTGGTGTAGCGCGAGTAGACGTTGCCCGGGGTTTCACCGGCAAAGCGCGCGGCCGCATCGGCGGCCGTGCGGAAGACATAGCTGGAGGTCAGGAACAGCGCTTCGCTGTGCTCCGCCTCCGGTGTACGGTTCTGACCGGCACGCACCGCCAGGGTGTCGAAGCCGACACCCTCGAGGTCACTGTCCAGTCGCCCGGCATCCCATTGATCCGTCATGCCGTCGCTCTCCAAATCAGTTGTTGTAGAGGTCGATGATCGCGCTGACCGCCTGGTTCTTCACCTTGGCCAGGTCATTGCGAGCCTGCTCGATGCGGTCGAGGTAGGCCTCGTCGATGTCGCCGGTGACGTATTCACCGTTGAACACCGCGCAATCGAAGTGCTCGATCTTGATCTTGCCGCCACCGACCGATTCGATCAGGTCCGGCAGGTCCTGATAGACCAGCCAGTCGGCGCCGATCAACTCGGCCACCTGATCGGTGGTGCGGTTGTGGGCGATCAGCTCGTGAGCGCTCGGCATGTCGATGCCGTAGACGTTGGGGTAACGCACTGCAGGGGCCGCGGAACAGAAGTAGACGTTTTTCGCGCCGGCTTCGCGGGCCATCTGGATGATCTGCTTGCAGGTGGTGCCGCGTACGATCGAGTCGTCGACCAGCATCACGTTCTTGCCGCGGAACTCCAGCTCGATGGCGTTGAGCTTCTGGCGCACCGATTTCTTGCGTGCAGCCTGGCCGGGCATGATGAAGGTACGGCCAATGTAGCGGTTTTTCACGAAGCCTTCGCGGAACTTGACGCCCAGGTGGTTGGCCAGCTCCAGGGCGGCGGTGCGGCTGGTGTCAGGGATCGGGATGACCACATCGATGTCGTGGTCCGGGCGCTCGCGCTGGATCTTCTCGGCCAGCTTCTCGCCCATGCGCAAGCGCGCCTTGTATACCGAAACGCCATCCATGATCGAGTCCGGACGGGCCAGGTAGACGTGCTCGAAGATGCACGGTTGCAGTTTCGGGCTTTGAGCGCACTGCTTGGTGTACAGCTGGCCTTCTTCGGTGATGTACACCGCTTCGCCCGGCGCCAGGTCGCGGATCAGGGTGAAGCCGAGCACGTCCAGGGCAACGCTTTCCGAGGCGATCATGTATTCAACGCCTTCGTCGGTATGACGCTGGCCGAACACCACCGGGCGAATGCCGTTAGGGTCACGGAAGCCGACAATGCCGTAGCCGGTAACCATCGCCACCACCGCGTAACCGCCAACGCAGCGGCTGTGCACGTGGGAAACGGCGGCGAACACGTCTTCTTCGGTGGGCTGCAGCTTGCCACGCACCGCCAGCTCATGGGCGAACACGTTCAGCAGCACTTCCGAGTCGGAGTTGGTGTTGACGTGGCGCAGGTCGGACTCGTAGATCTCCTTGGCCAACTGCTCGACGTTGGTCAGGTTGCCGTTGTGCGCCAGGGTGATGCCGTACGGCGAGTTGACATAGAACGGCTGGGCTTCGGCCGAGGTCGAACTGCCCGCAGTCGGGTAACGGACGTGGCCGATACCCATATGGCCTACCAGGCGCTGCATGTGGCGCTGCTGGAAGACATCGCGCACCAGGCCATTATCCTTGCGCAGGAACAACCGGCCGTCGTGGCTGGTCACGATACCTGCAGCGTCCTGGCCGCGGTGCTGGAGGACCGTAAGCGCGTCATACAGCGCCTGATTGACGTTCGACTTACCGACGATACCGACGATGCCACACATGCGACGCAACCCCTACTTTGATGAAACTTGAGTGAATAGCGCTCAAGGCTTTGCAGGCCCGAGCAACTGTTCCTTGAACGGGAGATCAGCCGGAGTGCTGATCACCCCACTGGACATCCACTGGCTGGTGAAACCCAGGATCAGGTTCTTCGACCAGTCAGCGACCAATAGAAATTGTGGTATCAGGCGAGATTCCTGCCACCAGGTATCCTGCTGCACCGGCCCCAGGCTGAGCAGACCGATGGCGACCACCACCAGCAAGGCTCCGCGCGCCGCGCCGAAGGCCATGCCGAGAAAACGATCGGTACCGGACAGCCCGGTCACGCGGATCAGCTCACCGACCAGGAAATTGACCATCGCGCCCACCAGCAGGGTGGCGACGAAAAGAATGGCGCAGCCAGCGATGATGCGCATCGATGGGGTCTGGATGTAGCTTTCAAGATACACCGAGAGCGACCCACCGAACATCCAGGCGACTGCACCGGCAATGATCCAGATGAGCAGGGACAAGGCTTCCTTGACGAAGCCGCGCTTGAGACTGATCAGTGTGGAAACGGCGATGATCGCGATGATCGCCCAATCAACCCAGGTAAATGCCACGGTGCTGCCTGCAGACGTTTGAGGCGGCGCATTTTACCAGAGCAAAGGGCCGGGAGTAAGCGGAATGTCAGGCCGATTGGCCAGCCCGCAGATGGGCTGCAGGGCAGCCCCCTGGAATCAACCGCGTTCTGGCTGGAAACGGATCACAAAGCCCTTCAGCTTCTGCTGCCGATTGATTGCATCACGCAGGCGCTCAGCCTCGGCACGCTCGATCAGCGGCCCCACATACACCCGATTCATGCCACCGGCCGAACGAATGTAGGCATTGTAACCCTGGCTGCGCAGGGTTTTCTGCAGGTTCTCGGCTCCGGCGCGATTGGACAGGCTGGCCAGCTGGATCGACCAGCTCACCGGCAAGCCGTTGACGTCGATTTTCGACGGTGCGGTAGCGCTTGCTGCTGGCGCAGGCGTAGCGGCCGGCTGCACCTGGGCCTTGGATGCCGGAGCAGGCGCCTGCGGCTTGGGCTGAACTTGAGCCTGGGTTTGCGGCGAAGGCGTGATCGGCTGGCTCGGCGTGGCCACCGGGGCCGAGGACTCATTGACTACCACAGGTGCCTGCTGCGGCTCTTGCGGCAGCGGTTGCGGCTCGGGCACTGCAACCGGCTCTACCTTGACTTCAGGCAAGCTCGGCATCGCTGGAGCCTGCGGGGCCTCGACGCGCACCTGGCGCATTTCGTCCTCGCGGGTGAACAGCATCGGCAAGAAAATCACCGCCAGCGCCACCAGCACCAACGCACCCACCATGCGCTGTTTCATCCCTTTATCCAGCACTGCCATCTACTCACCCCTCCAGGGCCTGCTGCCCCAGCCATTCCAGGGCCTCGGCAACACAGAAAAACGAACCGAACAGCAGGATCTGGTCATCCGCCGTCGCCTGAGCGCATTGCCCATCAAGAGCGGCGCCGACGCTGGCATAAGACTTCACCGACGCGCCGAGGTTCGTCAAGGCGCCGACGAGTTCGGCGGCCGGACGGCTGCGCGGTGACTGCAAAGGCGCCACCGCCCAGTCGTCGACCAGGCCCTGCAACGGCGCCAGGACGCCCGCCAGGTCCTTGTCCGCCAGCAGGCCGAAGACTGCCAGGCGCCGGCCCTTGAGCGGTCGCGCTGACAGGCGACGCGCCAGGTACTCTGCTGCATGGGGGTTATGCCCCACATCCAGCAACAGCTCCACGCGCTTGCCTTGCCAACTGAACGTGCGACGGTCCAGCCGCCCGGTGATACGGGTATCGAGCAGCGCCTGACGAATTTGCCCGGCATCCCAAGGCAGCCCCATCAGCAGGTAAGCCTGCAGGGCCAGGGTGGCGTTCTCCATCGGCAGGTCGAGCAGCGGCAGGCCTGACAGCTCCACCACCGCGCCATCTGCTGCTGTCCCGCGCCAGTGCCAAGTACTATCGGCACTGGTCAGATCGAAGTCACGCCCCCGCAGGAACAACGGCGCCGCCAGTTCACGCGCCTTGTCCAACAATGGCCGAGGGGGATCCAGGTCACCGCACAATGCCGGCTTGCCCGGGCGGAAGATGCCAGCCTTCTCGAAGGCTACCAACTCGCGGGTATCGCCCAGGTAATCGACATGGTCGACGCCGATACTGGTCACCAGGGCCAGGTCGGCATCGACGACGTTCACGGTATCCAGACGACCACCCAGGCCTACTTCAAGCACCACGGCATCCAGCCCGGACTGGTAGAACAGCCAGAATGCCGCCAGGGTGCCCATCTCGAAATAGGTAAGGGAAATCTCGCCTCGCGCCGCCTCGACGGCCGCAAAGGCTTCGCACAGGCGCTCATCACTGGCCTCCTGGCCATCGATCAGCACCCGTTCGTTGTAACGCAACAGGTGTGGCGAGCTGTACACGCCAACCTTGAGCCCCTGAGCACGCAGCATCGACGCCACGAAGGCACAGGTCGAGCCTTTGCCGTTGGTGCCGGTGACGGTCACCACACGGGGCGCCAGCTTGCCCAGGGCCAATCGTGCAAGCACCTTTTGCGAACGCTCCAGCCCCATGTCGATGGCCGAGGGGTGCAACTGCTCGAGGTAGGCGAGCCATTCGCCCAGGGTTCTGTCTTTCATCAGGCGACCGCAGCGGCCTCGCGTGCCTGCTCGGGAGTTTCCTGGCCGGTCATCTGCGCCAGCAGACGCGCCAGGCGTGGACGCAGCTCGCCACGCGAGATGATCAGGTCGATGGCGCCGTGCTCCAGCAGGAACTCGCTGCGCTGGAAGCCCTCAGGCAGCTTTTCGCGCACGGTCTGCTCGATCACGCGCGGGCCGGCAAAGCCGATCAGCGCCTTCGGCTCACCGACAATGACATCGCCGAGCATCGCCAGACTGGCGGAAACACCGCCGTAGACCGGATCGGTCAATACGGAGATGAACGGAATGCCCTCTTCGCGCAGGCGGGCCAGCACGGCCGAGGTCTTGGCCATCTGCATCAGCGAGATCAGCGCTTCCTGCATGCGCGCACCACCGGAGGCCGAGAAGCAGATCATCGGGCAGCGGTTTTCCAGGGCATGGTTGGCGGCGCGGACAAAACGCTCACCGACGACGGCGCCCATGGAACCACCCATAAAGGAAAATTCGAAGGCACTGACCACGATCGGCATGCCCATCAGGGTACCGCTCATGGAGATCAGGGCGTCCTTCTCGCCGGTCTGCTTCTGGGCACCGACCAGGCGGTCCTTGTACTTTTTGCCATCGCGGAATTTCAGGCGGTCGACCGGCTCCAGCTCGGCACCCAGCTCGGCGCGGCCTTCAGCATCGAGGAAGATGTCGATGCGCTGACGTGCGCCAATACGCATGTGGTGGTTGCACTTGGGGCAGACATCCAGGGTCTTTTCCAGCTCCGGACGATACAGCACGGCCTCACAGGCTGGGCACTTGTGCCACAGGCCTTCTGGCACCGAGCTCTTCTTCACCTCGGAACGCATGATCGAAGGGATCAGTTTGTCGACTAACCAGTTGCTCATGCTTTATTTCTCCAGTATTGGCGGGCGGGGACCAGTCTGGCCGGCCATGCCCTGCCCTTTGAGCTCAAATTCTTCTGTCAAACGATGACGAGCCGGCCACAGGGGCTGCCTGCGTACCGCACCGTCTTCAACGTATTCTTTGGCCAACCGGCATGCCGGCAGCCGCCCCGCAGGGCTGCGATAGCTATGGACGATGGCGCGCAGCCAGCCGTCACATCTGGCATCACGCCTGTTTCACCGCGCGCATGAACGCTTCGATCTTCGCCGCGTCCTTTATGCCCTTGGCCTGCTCCACACCACCACTGACATCCACCGCATACGGCCGCACCTGGGCGATGGCCTGGCCGACATTGCCGGCCGACAAGCCTCCGGCAAGAATGATCGGCTTGCTCAGCCGTGAAGGCACCAGCGACCAGTCGAACGCCTCGCCAGTACCACCGGGTACGCCGGCAACATAGGTGTCGAGCAGGATGCCACGCGCACCGGCATAGTGCCGGCAGGCAGCCTCCAGGTCATCACCCGGGCGCACTCGCAGCGCCTTGATCCAGGGGCGGTGGTAGCCTTCGCAGTCAGCCGGGGTTTCGTCGCCGTGGAACTGTAGCAGGTCCAGCGGCACAGCCTCGAGGATCTCGTTGAGTTCGCAGCGCGAGGCGTTGACGAACAGGCCGACCGTAGTCACGAAGGGTGGCAACTCGGCCATGATCGCCCGCGCCTGGCGCACGTCGACGGCGCGCGGGCTTTTGGCATAGAAAACGAAGCCGATGGCATCGGCCCCCGCCTCGGCGGCGGCCAGCGCGTCTTCTATGCGGGTAATCCCGCAGATCTTGCTGCGAACATTGCTCATGGACTGCAAACCCTGAGAAAACACTGAAAGGCCCGATGGTAGCAAAAGCGTTTTCGCCCGTCAGTCGGCCAACGCCTCGTAGCCGGTCAGAAAGTGTGGGCCAATGTAACGCTGTGGCAGCTGGAATTCCTCCGGGTACTCTACCTGCACCAGGTACAGGCCGTACGGATGGGCCGTCACACCGCCTTCGCGCCGGTTGCGCCCTTCCAGCACTTCACGGGCCCAGCCCGCAGGGCGCTCACCTGCACCAATGGTCATCAGCACGCCGGCAATGTTGCGCACCATATGGTGCAGGAAAGCGGTGGCCCGCACATCCAGCACGATCATCTGCCCGTGACGGGTGACCCGCAGGTGATGAATATGCTTGATCGGCGACTTGGCCTGGCACTGGCTGGCGCGAAAGGCACTGAAGTCGTGGGTACCCAGCAGGAACTGCGCAGCATCGGCCATGCGTTCTACATCAAGCGGCCGGTGATTCCAGGTCACTTCCTCGGCCAAGTGTGCCGGGCGGATCGGGTCGTTGTAGATGACATAACGGTAGCGCCGGGCGGTGGCCTTGAAGCGCGCATGGAAATCCGCAGGCATCGGCCGCGACCAGACCACACTGATGTCATGGGGCAGGTTGAAGTTGCTGCCCAGGGTCCAGGCGCGTTCGTCGCGATTGGCGCGGGTATCGAAATGCACGATCTGCCCACACCCATGCACACCGGCGTCGGTACGCCCGGCGCAGACCACCGTGATGGGCTCGTTGGCCACTTTCGACAGGGCTTGCTCCAGTGCCTGCTGGACACTGGGCACACCGCTGGCCTGGCGTTGCCAGCCGCGGTAGCGCGAACCCTTGTATTCCACGCCCAGGGCAATGCGGGTGAAGCCTTCGGCGGCCGATTCGGTGGCAGCGGTGTCGATGATGTCCAAGAGCGTGAAACCTGTGGGGCAATACGAAGTGCCGGGGATTATAACGACAACGGCAGCCTTGTTGGGCTGCCGTTGGTTTTACGCTGCAGGTGAGGCCTTCAGACCAGCCGGGACAGCATGTCTTCGGCTTCCTGACGTTGGGTGTCGTCGCCATCCTTGACCACTTCATCGAGGATGTCACGCGCACCCTGATGGTCGCCCATGTCGATATAGGCACGTGCCAGATCGAGCTTGGTGGCCACTTCGTCGCTGCCGGAGAAGAAATCGAAGTCCAGGTCGTCCAAAGGTTCCGGCTCCTGGGCAGCATCGGCAGCGGTGAAGTGCGGCGCCAGCGACGGCGACTCGAGATTCTGCGAGAGCTTGTCCAGTTCGGCGTTGACGTCGCTCAGCTCCGAAGCAAAGCTCTTGGCAGCCGGTGACTGGTCATCCAGCGACAGCGACAGGTCGAAGTCTTCCGGCAGCTCCAGCTCGGAAATCGGGTCGAACTCAGGGATGGAATCGAAAGCGGCCAGTTCGGCAGCAACGTCGACCGGCTCTTCCTCGACCGGTTCGGCAACGCTCGGCTCACCGATGTCCAGGTCGAAGTCCGCCAGATCATCGACGCTCTGCGGTTCGGCCTGAGCCTGCGCCAGCAAGGCTTCGAAGTCGGCATCGGCATCGGCATCTGCTTCCTGCACGGCAGGATCAGCGGCGGCGAGCGGCTCGTCATTTACCTGCAGATCCGTCAACGCCGCTTCATCGAGCATCGGCGGTTCAAGGTCGTTCAGGGGCAGATCGTCACCCAGGTCAAGGTCGAAGGCACTGTCCAGACCATTATCATCAAGAGCAGGCGCTTGAGCATCGGCCTCGGCTTGCGGTTCAGGTTCAGGCTCAGGCTCAGGCTCAGCAACAGCGTCAGGCTCAGGCTCGGCATCGACCTCTGCCGGCGGCTGCGCCTCATCCTGCAACAGATCCTGCACATACTGCTCATCCAGCTCGGCAGCCAGCGCCGCAGCCCCCAGCCCCGCTGCGGCGATGCCGAGCATGGCCGGGTAATGCTCCTTGAGCTGACTGACCTGCGCGATATTTTCTTCGCTGCCCGGCAGCTTGCGCTCCTGCTCCACGAATGCGCTGTGGTCACCCTGGCGCGCATAAACCTCCATCAGCTTCAACCGCAGGCCATCATGCTCCGGTTGCGCAGCGACGGCCGTCTCCAACAGGTCGGCCGCATGGTTCAGACGGCCGCTGGCCAGGCTCTGCTCGACCTCAGCCAACAGCTCGGCATTCGGGTCCTGTGCCGGTGATGGCGCGGCAACGGGGGCTGGGGCTACGGGTTTTTCCGCCGCAACGGCTGCAGCAGCCGAAGCCGCTACCACCGCCGGCGACAGGGTTACGCCAGGCGCCGACACTTCCAGCTCATCGAAGCTGCTCGAAGGCAGGTCGAGGTCGGGGTTACGCTCGCCCTCCTCGGCCAGTGCCCGCGCCATACGCAGGTGCTTTTCGGCCTCCTGCTGGGCTTTGCGTCGGCGCGCCAGCAGCAACAGCAGCAACAGCAGCACGAGGAATGCGGAACCTGCGATCAGGCCCAGCACCAACGGATTCCCCAGCATCTCATCCAGCGCGCCCGGCTGCTGGGCGGCTGGGGCATCCTCGCCAGCCGGGGCAGAGCCAGGCGCGGTGTCGACGGCAGCCGGCGCCGGTGCCACGACGGGCTCGGCGGGCGGTACCTGGGCGTTGCCTGCAGGCTGCGCCGGGGCCGATTCACCAGGCAAGGCGGCGGCCGATGCCGGCTCCCCGGCAGCACCCTGTGCCTCCAGGCGTGCCAGCTGGTCGTTCTTGAGCTGAATCAGGCGCTGCAGCTTGTCCAGCTGGCTTTGCAGGTCGCTCATCCGGCTCTTGAGTTCTTCATTGTCACGACGGCTGGTGTCCAGGCTCTCCTGGGCCACGGCCAGCTTGTCGTTGAGCGCCTTGGCATCGCCAGCGCCAGGCTGGTTGCCTGGGCTGACCAGGCGCAGGTTGTCGCCCTGGGCGATACGTTCCGGCGCCGCATCGGCAGCGCCGCGACGGGTGGCGTCCAACTGCCTGGCGCGGGGGCCGAGGCGCCGGCCCTCACGCCAGGCGGCGTACTGTTCGGCCACTTCGCGATTGGCCTCGGCCTGGGGGATGCTCTGGACCTGCTGACGATCGGGCAGGCGCAACACCTGGCCAACCTTCAACTGGTTGATATTGTTGCCGATAAAGGCATCCGGGTTCAGCGCCTGAATGGCGATCATGGTCTGCTGCACCGAGCCACCACTTTGGGTATTGCGCGCAGCAATCTGCCAAAGGGTATCGCGGCGTTTGGTGGTGTAGCTGCCGGCGCTGCTGGTTGCCGGGGTGACATTGGCCGCGGCAGGCTGCTCGCCTTGGGCCTTGGCCTGGTCGAGCAGCACACTGTAGTCACGCAGCAGGCGGCCCTGGGGCCACATCACCTGGACCAGAAACTTGACCACCGAGCCCGGCAGCGGCTGGCTGGAGGTTACCCGCAGCACGCTCTTGCCATTGGGGTTGATCACCGGGGTAAAGCTCAGGTCCTCAAGGTAGCCCGGATACTCCACCCCGGCCTTGCTGAACTCTTCCGGCGGCGCCAGGCTTGGTGCCACTTCGGCAGCGGTGAGGTCGCGCACATCGAGCAATTCGATCTCGGCGTCCAGCGGCTGGTTCTGCGCCGACTTGAGCGTCAGCTCACCCAACCCCAGGGCATTCGCCATGCCAGATGACAGCGCCGACGCTGCCGCCATGGCCAGAACCAGTTTGCGAATTCGAAGCATGACCTCATCCCTTGTATGAATCGTCCCGAAACCGCATGCGGTGCGGGACAAAAGTGCTCGCCAGTATCTTTTACGCTATGTGTTTAATCAACAATTGCGCCACCTGCACGGCGTTGAGCGCAGCGCCCTTGCGCAGGTTGTCGGTGGTCAGCCACAGGTTGAGCTGCTGGTCTTCGTCAACACCATGGCGTACACGACCAACATAGACCACGTCTTGCCCTACTGCGTCCCCTACCGGGGTCGGATAATCATCCCGCTCGACCAGCTCGACACTGTCGGCACCCTCCAGCGCGGCATTGACCGCAACAAGATCCACCGGATTACGGCTCTGTACCGCCACACTGAAGCTATCGCCAAAAAACACCGGGACTTGAACGCAGGTCACGGAAATCTTCAGTTCCGGCTGCCCCAACAGCACCGGCAGCTCATCAACCAGGCGGCGTTCGAGCGCGGTGTGGCCCTGTTCGTCTGCCGCACCGACCTGGGCCAGCAGGTTGAACGCCACCTGGCGATCGAAGAAACGCGGCTCCAGCGGGCGGGCGTTGAGCAACTCGGCGGTCTGCCGGGCCAGTTCGTTGACAGCCTCCCGGCCCTGGGCAGACACCGCGAGCGCGGCCATGACCTGCACGCGCTCGATCTCCAACAGCCCCTTCAGTGGCGCCAGCGCGACGGCCAAGGCCACGGCTGCGGCACTGGGGCTGGCGATGCACGCCGGCAGCGCCAGGCCGGCGATGCGCTCGGCGTTGGCCTCAGGCACGACCGCCAGGGCGTCATCCAGGCCGCCAGACAGGTCAATGACCGTGCAGCCGGCCTCACGGGCCTTGCTGGCAAAGCTACGGCTGACGGCCGGGCTGGCGGCGAAGAAGGCCAGTTTGACCTGGGTGAAATCGAAACTGTCGACCTCACGCACTTTGACCTTCTTGCCGGCGAACATCACGCTGCTGCCCGCCGACTCCATGCTGGCCAGCAGGTGCAGCGTGCCGACCGGGAAGTGCAATTCTTCGAGAATCTGTACCAAGGTTTCACCGACGCTACCGGTGGCGCCGACGACGGCGATGTCCAAGGGTTGGGTCATGGAGAGGATCCTTTTGCTGTAACGGCGGGGGGGCGGCACTTTACTCGGATTGTACCGTTTTGTCTGTGCTGGCCCTGTGGGGCGCACCATAAAAAAACCCGCGCTGTCACCAGCGCGGGTTTTCTGTTCAACGCAGAACGATCAACGCTCGAGCAGAATCCGCAGCATGCGGCGCAGCGGCTCGGCAGCACCCCACAGCAGCTGATCGCCGACGGTGAACGCGCCCAGATACTGCGAGCCCATGTTCAGCTTGCGCAAACGGCCCACCGGAATGTTCAGGGTACCGGTGACGTTGGTCGGGGTCAGCTCCTGCATGCTGATCTCGCGCTGGTTCGGCACCAGCTTCACCCACGGGTTGTGCTGGCTGATCATGCCTTCGATATCGGCCAGCGGCACGTCCTTGTTCAGCTTGATGGTCAGTGCCTGGCTGTGGCAGCGCATGGCGCCGATGCGCACGCAGATGCCATCGACCGGGATCGGGCTCTTGAAGCGGCCGAGGATCTTGTTGGTTTCGGCCTGGGCCTTCCACTCTTCACGGCTCTGGCCGTTCGGCAGCTCCTTGTCGATCCATGGGATAAGGCTGCCCGCCAGGGGCACGCCGAAGTTCTCGGCCGGGTAGGCCTCGCTGCGCATGGCCTCGGCCACCTTGCGGTCGATGTCGAGGATGGCGCTGGCCGGGTTGGCCAGGTCATCGGCAACTGCCGCGTGGGTAGCACCCATCTGCTTGATCAGCTCACGCATGTTCTGCGCACCGGCACCGGACGCCGCCTGGTAGGTCATGGCGCTCATCCACTCGACCAGGCCCGCTTCGAACAGGCCGCCAAGGCCCATCAGCATCAGGCTGACGGTGCAGTTGCCGCCGATGTAGTTCTTGGTGCCGGCATCGAGCTGCTGGTCGATCACCTTGCGGTTGACCGGGTCGAGCACGATCACCGCATCGTCCTGCATGCGCAGCGACGAGGCAGCATCGATCCAGTACCCCTGCCAGCCGGCTTCACGCAGCTTGGGGAAGACCTCGTTGGTGTAGTCGCCGCCCTGACAGGTCAGGATCACGTCGAGGGTCTTGAGTTCTTCAATCGAATAAGCGTCCTTGAGCGGAGCAATATCCTTGCCCACGTTCGGGCCCTGGCCACCGACATTGGAGGTAGTGAAGAACACCGGCTCGATAAGGTCGAAATCCTGCTCCTCCAGCATCCGCTGCATGAGCACGGAACCGACCATGCCGCGCCAACCGATCAGACCTACACGTTTCATCGCAACTACACCTTTGCTAAAAGTGGGCCGCCACCGACCAAAAACGGTGGCGGGCCAGAGAGATTACAGATTCCGCAGCGCTGCGACTACTGCGTCGCCCATTTCCTGCGTACCTACCTTGCTGCAACCGGCCGACCAGATGTCACCGGTACGCAGGCCCTGGTCCAGGACCTGGCTTACCGCCTGCTCGATGGCCTCGGCTGCGGCCTGCTGGTTGAAGCTGTAACGCAGCATCATCGACACCGACAGAATGGTCGCCAGCGGGTTGGCAATGCCTTGGCCGGCGATGTCCGGCGCCGAGCCGTGGCAAGGCTCGTACATGCCCTTGTTATTGGCATCGAGCGACGCCGAAGGCAGCATGCCGATCGAACCGGTCAGCATGGAAGCTTCATCCGACAGGATGTCACCGAACATGTTGTCGGTCACCATCACGTCGAACTGCTTGGGCGCGCGCACCAGTTGCATGGCAGCGTTGTCGACATACATGTGGCTCAGTTCTACGTCCGGGTAGTCCTTGGCCACGTCCTCGACCACTTCACGCCAAAGTTGGCTGGAGGCCAGGACGTTGGCCTTGTCCACCGAGCACAGCTTCTTGCCACGCACGCGGGCCATGTCGAAGCCGACGCGGGCGATACGGCGCACTTCGCTCTCGCTGTACGGGAGGGTGTCGTAGGCCTGACGCTCGCCGCCTTCGAGTTCACGCTGGCCACGCGGGGCACCAAAGTAGATGCCGCCGGTCAGCTCACGGACGATGAGGATGTCCAGGCCCGAGACGATTTCCGGCTTGAGCGACGAGGCATCGGCCAGTTGCGGGTAGAGGATGGCCGGGCGCAGGTTGGCGAACAGGCCCAGCTGCGAGCGGATTTTCAGCAGGCCGCGCTCAGGGCGGATGTCCCGCTCGATCTTGTCCCACTTCGGCCCGCCCACAGCGCCCAACAGAACGGCATCGGCCTGGCGCGCACGTTCCAGGGTCTCGTCGGCCAGCGGCACGCCGTGCTTGTCGATGGCAGCACCGCCGATCACGTCGTGCTCGAGGCTCAAGCCGAGCTGGAACTTGTCGTTGGCCAGCGCCAGCACCTTGACCGCCTCGGCCATGATTTCCGGACCAATGCCATCACCTGGGAGAATCAGAATCTGCTTGCTCATGCTTTCCTCTATCCATTCAAGCGGTGCGGCCAGCCCGGCCGCACCGTAAAAAACTCAGCGCTCTGCCCACAACACGATCACGTCGGTGCTGAACGAGCCGTCTGCCTCAATCTGGTAATACTGCCGCACTTCCTCGCCCATGGCTTGCTGCAACTGGCGTATGGCCACGCGCAGCGGCTCGGGCGTGCGCATGCGCTCGACCCACGAGGCCCACTCCAGGCGCAGGCGCTGACGGGTGTGGCTGCGGGCATGCAGGCCAGCTTCGCTGACCTGGCGCTGCCACTGGGCGGCAGAATAATCGCGTACGTGGCTGGTGTCGCGCAGCACTTCAACCGTTTGCAAATAGGTATCGAGCAACGGGCTGCCCGGCGACATCACGTCAATGAAGGCTGCCACCCCGCCCGGCTTCAACACCCGACGCACTTCGCGCAACGCCACACCCAGGTCGCTCCAGTGGTGCGCCGAGTAGCGGCTGAAGACGTAATCGAACGAGGCATCGGCGAACGGCAGGCGTTCGGCGGCACCATGCTCGGTGGTGATATTGCCCAGGCCGCGCTCGGCGGCGGCGCTGGCAACCACGTCAAGCATCGACTGCGACAGGTCGTAGGCGACCACCTCTGCCACCAGAGGCGCTACGTGGAAGCTGACATGACCGGCACCACAGCCCAGGTCCAGCACGCGAGCCGCACCCTGCCCCGCCAGCTCGGCTTGCAGCAGGGCGAATTCACTGCCCTGGGCGTGCACGGCGCTGCTGAGGTAGGCACTGGCCTGTTCGCCGAACTGGCGTTGGACCACATCGGTGTGGGTGGTGCTGGTCATGGGCGCATTCCTTTTGATTTTGGGTTGTCTCTACGGCCGCTATCGCCGGCTAGCCGGCGATGAGGCCAGCAAACCCGATTACATCATTCAGGCATCACGGAACAGCCAAGGCTGTGCGGTGCGGTGTTTGCCTTCAAACGCCTTGATCGCCTCGCCGTCCTGCAAGGTCAGGCCGATATCGTCCAGGCCATTGAGCAGGCAGTGCTTGCGGAACGCGTCGATCTCAAAGTGCAGCACCTTGCCATCCGGACGGGTCACCGCCTGTGCCTGCAGGTCGATGGTCAACTGGTAGCCAGGGTTGGCTTCGACCTGCTTGAACAGCTCGTCGACTTCCTCATCGCTCAGAATGATCGGCAACAAGCCGTTCTTGAAGCTGTTGTTGAAGAAGATGTCGGCGAAGCTCGGCGCGATCACGCTGCGGAAGCCGTATTCGTCCAGCGCCCAAGGGGCGTGCTCACGGCTCGAACCACAGCCGAAGTTCTCCCGCGCCAGCAACACACTGGCACCCTGGTAGCGCTCGTGGTTGAGCACGAACTCTTTGTTCAGCGGGCGCTTACTGTTGTCCTGGTAAGGCTGGCCGACGTCCAGGTAACGCCACTCGTCGAACAGGTTGGGGCCGAAGCCGGTACGCTTGATCGACTTGAGGAACTGCTTGGGAATGATCTGATCGGTGTCGACGTTGGCACGGTCCAACGGCGCGACGAGGCCGGTGTGCTGGGTAAAGGCTTTCATGCTGCGCTCCCTTGGATCAACTCGCGAACATCGATGAAGTGACCAGTCACCGCCGCAGCGGCAGCCATGGCCGGGCTGACCAGGTGGGTACGGCCACCGGCGCCCTGACGGCCTTCGAAGTTGCGGTTGGACGTGGACGCGCAATGCTCGCCGCTTTCCAGGCGGTCCGGGTTCATCGCCAGGCACATCGAGCAGCCTGGCTCACGCCATTCGAAACCAGCCTCGAGGAAGATCTTGTCCAGGCCTTCACGCTCGGCCTGGGCCTTGACCAGGCCCGAACCCGGCACGACGATGGCCTGCTTGACGGTGGCAGCGACCTTGCGGCCTTTGGCGATTTCGGCTGCGGCGCGCAGGTCTTCGATCCGCGAGTTGGTGCAGGAGCCAATGAACACGCGGTCCAGTTGGATATCGGTGATCGCCTGGTTGGCGCTCAGGCCCATGTACTTGAGGGCGCGCTCGATCGAGCCACGCTTGACCAGATCGGCTTCGGCGGCAGGGTCCGGCACACGCTGGTCGACGGCCAGGACCATCTCGGGCGACGTGCCCCAGCTGACCTGCGGCTTGATTTGCGCTGCATCGAGCTCGACCACGGTGTCGAATACCGCATCGTCATCGGATACCAGGTCTTTCCACGCCTCGACCGCACGCTCCCACTGCTCGCCTTTGGGCGCATAAGGGCGGCCTTCGACGTAGGCAATGGTGGTGGCATCGGTCGCAACCAGGCCAACCCGTGCACCGGCCTCGATCGACATGTTGCAGATGGTCATGCGGCCTTCCATGGACAGGGCGCGGATGGCGCTGCCAGCAAATTCCATGGCGTGGCCGTTGCCACCGGCGGTACCGATCTTGCCGATCACGGCAAGCACGATGTCCTTGGCCGTCACGCCGGCAGGCAATGTGCCCTCGACGCGCACCAGCATGTTCTTCATCTTTTTGGCGACCAGGCACTGGGTGGCGAGCACATGCTCGACCTCGGAGGTGCCGATACCATGGGCCAAGGCCCCGAAAGCGCCGTGGGTGGAAGTGTGCGAGTCGCCACAGACCACGGTCATGCCGGGCAAGGTGGCGCCCTGCTCGGGGCTGATGACATGGACGATGCCCTGGCGCACGTCATTCATCTTGAATTCGACGATGCCGTATTCGTCACAGTTCTCATCGAGGGTCTGCACCTGCAGGCGCGACACCTGGTCGACGATGGCCTCGATCCCGCCCTTGCGTTCCGGGGTGGTCGGCACGTTGTGGTCCGGGGTGGCGATGTTGGCATCGATGCGCCACGGCTTGCGGTTGGCCAGGCGCAGGCCTTCAAAGGCCTGGGGCGAGGTCACTTCGTGAATGATATGGCGGTCGATGTAGATCAAGGACGAGCCGTCATCACGGCGCTTGACCTCATGGGCTTCCCAGAGTTTGTCGTAGAGCGTTTTGCCAGCCATCAGACTGTTCCTCATCAGCGTCTTTCTATGCCAAAGACCCCTTGGCTTGTACGGACGATGCTATGGCGATAGATTGAATAACTCAAATTCATAATTTTCATGCTTTGCATAACCATCAGGAATTCGAACGATGGACCTGGCCAACCTCAGCGCCTTCATTGCCATTGCCGAGACCGGCAGCTTTTCCGGTGCCGGCGAACGCCTGCACCTGACCCAACCGGCCATCAGCAAGCGCATTGCCGGGCTGGAGCAACAGCTGGACGTGCGCCTGTTCGATCGCCTGGGCCGCGAGGTGACCCTGACCGAAGCCGGCCGCGCCCTGCTGCCGCGCGCCTATCAGATCCTCAACGTCCTCGATGATACCCGACGTGCGCTGACCAACCTGACCGGGCAGGTGAGTGGTCGCCTGACCCTCGCCACCAGCCATCACATTGGCCTGCACCGCCTGCCCCCGCTGCTGCGAGCATTCACTCGCCAGTACCCGGCCGTTGCGCTGGATATCCAGTTCCTCGATTCAGAGGCGGCCTATGACGAGGTTCTGCATGGCCGCGCCGAGATAGCGGTCATCACCCTGGCACCAGAGCCCCATCACCTGATCAAGGCCATGCCCATCTGGGACGACGCGCTGGATTTCGTCGCAGCCCCCGAGCACCCGCTGGCCAGCAATACCCAGGTCAGCCTGGCTGACGTTGCCCGCCATCCGGCGGTATTCCCCGGCGGCAATACCTTCACCCACCACATCGTCCAGCGCCTGTTCGAAAGCCAGGGCCTGGCCCCGAACATCGCCATGAGCACCAACTACCTGGAAACCATCAAGATGATGGTCTCGATCGGCCTGGCCTGGAGCGTGCTGCCGCGCACCATGCTCGACGAGCAGGTTGCACCCATCGCTTTGCCCGGCATACAGCTGTCACGCCAGCTAGGCTACATACTGCATACCGAGCGAACGCTATCGAACGCCGCCCGGGCCTTCATGGCCCTGCTCGACAGTCACGCAGGGGCCGCCTGACCGGTCGTCAGCCCTGCACTTCCAACCAGGGACGCGTCAAACGCCAAAGGTCTGGTATCCATGCCCAAATCAGCAAACCGCTTTCCGCGCCTGCCGCGCATCCCTGCGGCCGACCCCCAGGAGTCGGAACTGGCCTGGCAGAACGCTCCGCAATTGCTGGCTGCGCTCAATGGTGCCCGCCTGGGCGCCTGGCTGTGGGACATCGACAGTGGGCGGGTCAGCTGGTCGCGCGGCACCCAGGCACTGTTCGGTTTCGATCCGCAGCGCCCCTTGCCCAACGACATCGACTACCTGGACCTGTTGCCGGAAGAAGATCGCGCCCGCACACGCCAACTGTTCCAGGCAGTGGTCAACGGTGAACCGGCCGAGAAAGCCATGCGCCACCGCATCCGCTGGCCGGATGGCAGCCTGCACTGGCTGGAAATCAACGGCAGCCTGACCCATGACCGCCAGGGCCGGCCTCAGATGATCGGGGTAATCCGCGAGATAACCCGCCAGCGCGAGCGGGAAACCGCCCTGATCAACTCGGAGAAACGCTTTGCCACCCTTTTCCACCTGAGCCCCAACGCAATTTTGCTCACCCGCCACCACGACGGCATGATTTTTGAAGTCAACCAGCATTTCGAAGACATGTTCGGCTGGCCCGGTGACCAAGTGATCGGCAAGACCACCCTGGAGCTGGGCCTCTGGGCAACCCCGGAGCAGCGTCACCTGGTACTGGATGCGACCCGTGCCAGCGGCGGCCCGGCCATCTTGGAAGTGCAGTTGCGCGCCAGCAGCGGCAAGATCCACGACGGCATCCTGTGCGCCCAGGGCATCGAACTGGAAGGGGTGACGTTCCTGCTCAGCACCTTCGTCGACACGTCCGAGCGCAAACGCGCCGAGCAAGCGCTCAAGGATAGCCAGGAACGCCTTGACCTGGCCCTGGACTCGGCGCAACTGGGCACCTGGGACTGGCACATACCCAGCGGCATGCTCTATGGCTCGGCCCGTGCCGCACAATTGCACGGGCTGGACCCGATACCCTTTCACGAATCGTTCGACGCATTTTTCGAAGGCGTGCCCCAGGACGAACGCGATGGCATGCGCCAGGCTTACCGCAGCCTGCGCGAAGGCCCAGAAGGCAACTACCAGATAACCTACCGGGTGCAACTGGAAAACGGCGCTTCACGCTACATCGAAAGCCGCGCACGCCTGTACCGCGACGAGCACGGCAACCCGTTGCGCATGGCTGGCACCCTTCTGGACATCACCGAGCAGGTCGAGCGCGAACTGCGCCTTAGCGCCTCGGAAGAGAAGTTCGCCAGCCTTTTCCAGGTCAGCCCCGACCCGATCTGCGTAACCCGCCAGGACACTGGCCAGTTCATCGAGATCAACCCGGCCTTCACCCAGACCTTTGGCTGGAGCGCCGAACAGGTGATCGGCCGCACCGCCGAACAGATCGGCCTGTGGGCCGAGTCGATCGAACGCGCCCACCGCATCGAACGGGTTATCCGCGAACAGGCCCTGAGCAATGTCGCCGTGGTGGTCAACCACCGCAACGGCTCACCACTGACCTGTGTGATTTCCAGCCGGCTGGTCAGCGTCGACAACCAGCCCTGCAGCGTCACGACCCTGCGCGATATAACCCAGCAGCAACGGGCCGAAGCGGCGCTCAAGTCCAGTGAAGAGAAGTTCGCCAAGGCATTTCACTCCAGCCCGGACGCCATCACCATCACCGAGCGCCACAGCGGTCGCTATGTGGAAGTCAACGATGGCTTCTGCCGGCTGACCGGCTACAGCACCGCCGAAGTGATCGGCCGCAGCGTCTACGAGCTGGGTATCTGGGCCGATGACAAGCAGCGCAACGCGTTGCTGGTGGAGCTGAAGGAGCGTGGCCGGGTACACCACCGGGAGATGCTCGGGCGCAACAAACGTGGCGACATTCTCACTGTGGAAGTATCGGTTGAGCCGATCAGCCTCAACGAGGCCGATTGCCTGTTACTCACTGCGCGCGATGTCAGCCAGTTGAAGAATGCCCAGGCACAGATCCGCCACCTGGCCTACCACGACCCGCTGACCAACCTGCCCAACCGCGCCTTGCTGATGGACCGCCTGAGCCAACAGATCGCCCTGCTGCGCCGGCACAACCTGCGCGGCGCCCTGCTGTTCCTCGACCTCGACCATTTCAAGCACATCAACGACTCCCTCGGCCACCCGGTGGGCGACACGGTGCTGAAGATCATCACCGCCCGCCTGGAAGCCAGTGTGCGCCTGGAAGACACGGTGGCACGCCTGGGTGGCGATGAATTCGTGGTACTGCTCAGTGGCCTGGAAGGCAGCCGCGAAGCGGTGGAGAACAAGGTTCGGGAGCTGGCCGATACCCTGCGCGAACTGCTGGCCGAACCCATGTCGCTGGACGGCCAGCGTCTGCAGGTAACCCCAAGCATTGGCGTGGCACTGATCCCCGACCACGGCACCACCCCCGCCGACCTGCTCAAACGCGCCGACATCGCCCTGTACCGCGCCAAGGACTCAGGGCGCAACACCACCCAGCTGTTCCATACCACCATGCAGAAGGCCGCCAGCGAGCGCCTGCGCATGGAAAGCGACCTGCGCCTGGCCCTGGCACGGGGCGAGCTGGCCTTGCACTTTCAGCCCCAGGTGGATGCCCGCGACAACCGCATTATCGGAGCCGAGGTACTGTTGCGCTGGCATCACCCGCAATTGGGCCAGCAACCGCCGGCTCAGTTCATCCAGGTGCTGGAGGAAAGCGGCCTGATCCTGGAAGTTGGCAGCTGGATACTCGACGAAGCCTGCGACGCTTGTTCGCGCATGCTCGCAGACGGGTTGATCGATGCCGATGATTTCAGCCTGTGCGTGAACATCAGCCCCCGGCAGTTCCGCCAGAACGACTTCGTCCAACGGGTGCTGCGCAGCCTGGACGACTATCGCTTGCCACGGCACATGCTCAAGCTGGAAATCACCGAGGGCATCGTGATCCAGAACCTGGAAGACACCATCAGCAAGATGCGCGAGCTCAAACGCTATGGGGTGAGCTTCGCCATGGACGATTTCGGTACGGGCTATTCCTCGCTGACCTACCTCAAGCGCTTGCCGGTGGACGCGCTGAAGATCGACCAGACCTTCGTGCGCGACGCCCCGCAAGACTCCAACGACGCCGAGATTGTCCGCGCCATCGTCGCCATGGCGCGCAGCCTTGACCTGGCGGTGATCGCCGAAGGCGTGGAGCTGACAGAGCAACTGGAATTTCTGGAGCGGCTGGGGTGCCACCTGTACCAGGGTTACCTGCACAGCCGGCCGCTGCCGCTACCGGAGTTCCGGCAGATGCTGCTGGAGGCCCCCGCCGATTTCTGAGCAAGGAAAAAAGGATTTGGGGCCGCCAGGCGGCCCAATGCAGGAAAGCCGGCTCCCACAGGGTAGGAGCCGGCTTGCCGGCGATGGGCTGCGTAGCAGCCCTGATAACGCCGCCAGCCTCAGTTGAGTGCTGGTTTGTCACCATTGATCGGGATGCGCTTGGCCTTGGCTTCTTCCGGCACAATGCGCAGCAAGTCAATGCTGAGCAGCCCATTGGCGAGGCCTGCCGATTTGACCTCGATATGGTCCGCCAGGCGGAACGACAGCTTGAACGCGCGCTGGGCGATGCCCTGGTGCAGGTAGGTCACTTCTGCGGCGCCGTTTTCGCGTTTGCCGCCGATCACGGTCAGGACGCCTTTCTCGACCTGAAGGTCGAGGTCCTGCTCCTGGAAACCGGCTGCGGCAACGACGATGCGATAGTGGTCATCGCCATGCTTTTCAACGTTGTAGGGAGGGTAGCTGCTACCCGCCTCGTTACGTGCCGCAGACTCGAACAGGTCGTTGAAACGGTCGAAGCCAACGGAATGGCGGAACAGAGGTGCAAGAGAGAAAGCGGTAGTCATGGTCATAAACTCCTGAGATTCAGCAAGTAAAGTCACTACGCGACCCGGCTTCGGCATCGCGTACTGAATAAATAGGGCTCAGGAGATGGCTTTCAAGGGGCAAAAACAAAAAATTTTGCGGCGGCTTTACCGGCCCCAGGCAGAACTGATCAGGCGACACATTCCTCGAATGCCTGCACTTCAACGCCCAGTAACCGGCTGATCCGCTGGCAATCATCTTCCCTGCGCAGCTCGGCAAACAGCAGCACCGCCTCGGGGTAGCTCCGCGTGAGCATCGCCAACCACTGCTTCATCCGCCCCGGTGCGTAGCGCGGCGACAGCTTGGCCTGGGCCTGGCGCCAGAACTCGCGCAGCAAAGGCAACAACGCCTCCCAACTCATCGGCTGGTACTCACGCCCGTCCCGCGCAGCCGCAATCTGCAAGGCCAGGTCCGGCCGCGACACCAGCCCCCGCCCGAGCATGATGTCCTCGGCGCCGCTTACCTCGCGGCAACGCCGCCAGTCGTCCACGGTCCAGATCTCACCGTTGGCGAACACCGGCACCTTGACCACATCCTGCACCCGCGCCACCCACTCCCAGTGCGCTGGCGGCTTATAGCCCTCGACTTTGGTGCGTGCATGTACCACCAGGTGCGCCGAGCCGCCCTCAGCCAGCGCGGTCGCACAATCGAGCGCACCGTCCGGGGTATCGAAGCCAAGGCGCATCTTGGAGGTGACCGGGATGTGCGCCGGCACTGCGCGCCGCACTTCACGCACGATGGCGTGCAGCAGTTCGGGTTCCTTGAGCAGCACTGCGCCGCCGCGTGACTTGTTCACGGTCTTGGCCGGGCAACCGAAATTAAGGTCAATCACCGGCGCCCCCAGCTCACAGGCCAGCGCAGCGTTTTCGGCCAGGCAGACGGGGTCCGAGCCCAGCAACTGCACACGCATTGGTACACCGGCAGCCGTGCGCGCGCCCTGACGCAGTTCAGGTGCGAGCTTGTCGAAGGAAGAAGCAGGCAACAGGCGGTCGCACACGCGGATGAACTCGGTGACGCACCAATCGATGCCGCCCACTCGGGTCAGAACGTCGCGCAGGATGTTGTCGACCAGCCCCTCCATAGGGGCCAGGGCAATTTGCATTTCGAGGTCTCGGCGGGAAAAGCCGGCAGTCTACCAAAAAATGCCGGGTATTCAGGCGCCGATCAGCGCAGGACCGTACCCGTCGATGAACTCCGCCGGCATGCGCCTGGGTTTGCCACTGGACAACTCGATGCAGGCAAAGGTGGTCTGCGCGCGCAGCAGCGTCACACCGTCACGCGGGCGCTTGAGCTGGAAGCGCCGGGACATGCGCAGGCGCTGATCCCAATCGATGATCCAGGTTGCCAGTTGCAACTCGTCATCTTCGTAGGCTGCAGCGAGGTAGTCGATTTCATGGCGCACCACCGCCATGGCCCGGTCCAGGCGCCGGTATTCGGCCAGGTCCAGCCCCAGGCGCTGGGAGTGGCGCCAGGCGCAACGCTCCAGCCACGTGACGTAGACCGCGTTATTGGCGTGCCCGAGGCCGTCGATGTCCTCGCTGCCGACGCGCAGGTCGATGATGAATGGCGTTGCCAGGTCCCAACTCATGCCCGCTCCCAATGTCAGTGAACGGGCAGAGTGTATCGGATGTTCAAGCGCTTTGCCGGGCGGGCGCACTGACACGCGCCAGTAATTCGAGCACCGCCTCGCTCACGCGCGGGTCGGCGAGCACGCGCTGGTGGCCACCCTCCTCCAGCCGCAGCAGGCGGCTGTCGAACCAGGCCTTGTGGATGATCTCGGCCTCACCGGCGGGCACCAAGGCATCATCGGCGGCATGCACGACCAGCCCTGGCAGCTCCAACTGGTAACCACTGACATCCAGGCGATTGATCTGCATGCCGACGTCCTGTTCGACCTTGCGGATGAACGCGGCCCTGGCTCGCGCCGGCAGGCCAAGGTGGCGGGCGAAGCCGCGCAGCACACCAAGCAGCTGGGCCGGCGCTGCAATACTCACCGCAGCCTCGGCCCGAAGCCCCATCTGCAGTGCCAGCAAGACACTGGCACCGCCCATGGAATGGCCTATCACGGCACGCAACGGCGGCAGTTCGGCGGCAGCCTCCAGCAGTGCACGGGCAAACAGCACCACGTGCGCTTGCTGCCCAGGCGAACAGCCATGGGCCGGCCCCTCCAGAGAGACCACGGTATGCCCGGCCTTTACCAGGGTTTCGATCAACGCGGCAAACTGGGTCGCACGCCCTTCCCAGCCGTGCATCAGCAACACGGTCGGGCCTTGCCCCCAACGCAATGCCGACAGCCCGAAGCGCAGGGTGATGCGCTCGGCGCTCGCCAGCAATGGCAACTCCCACTGCCTTGGCGGCAGGTTGCGCGGGGTCATGAAGGCCCGGCGCATCTTGCCGGCCACATGCTCGGGGGCCAGACGCCCCAGGGTGCCATTCACGCCGCGAATCCAGCTCAGGGTAGTCATCGCCTTGCTCCAGGGTCAGAAGCTTAGATAACCGCCGATTTGGCGGCACGCAGGATGCGGTCAGAAAGCTCGCCCGTGCCCAAGGCACGCGCCAGGGCCAGGCCGCCTATCATCAGGGCCAGATCAGCCAGGGCCTTGTCGGCATCTTCAGGGCGGTCAACCATCGCCGCAGTCATCAATTCGATGTGCTCGGCCAGTACCTCGCGAAACACGTCTGGCAGGCGCTGCATCTCGCCGATCGAATTGGGCAGCGGGCAGGCATGCACCTGCGCATCGCGGTGCTTGCGCGACAGGTAGAACGCGCTCACCAGCGCCCGCCGCCCTTCCCCGTCCAGGCTCGGGTCAACGTGAGCCAGCAGGGCCCTGCGCTCGCTGAGCAACTGGCTAAATGCCTCGAGCATGAGCTCGTCCTTGCTGTCGAAGTGCGCATAGAAGCCTCCCACGGTAAGCCCTGCAGCACCCATGACCTGGCTGACGCTTGGCTCGGCGGGGCCGTGCTGGATCAACGCGCTTCGCGCAGCCTCAAGGATCCGCTCGCGGGTCTTGGTCTTCTTGTCGCTCATGGCCGGCTCACGATCAGAATATGATGATCGAAATATTATTCTCATAATATTTTTTGGCAAGCAGAATCGACCACCGCCTGTCGGTGCACATTTTTCAGGGAGGGAAAAAACAAAAGGCCCATTCAATAATCGAATGAGCCTCTAAAGTCCCGCAAAACGCGGGTAAAAATGGCGTCCCCTAGGGGACTCGAACCCCTGTTACCGCCGTGAAAGGGCGGTGTCCTAGGCCACTAGACGAAGGGGACATAACCTTCGCGAAGATCCGCTGCTGCGAACCCTGGCTGAATTGGTGGAGCTAAGCGGGATCGAACCGCTGACCTCCTGCATGCCATGCAGGCGCTCTCCCAGCTGAGCTATAGCCCCGGATTTCTAGCCTCTCGGCCCAGCGACGCATTGAACATCGCTTGTGCAAAACTGGCGTCCCCTAGGGGACTCGAACCCCTGTTACCGCCGTGAAAGGGCGGTGTCCTAGGCCACTAGACGAAGGGGACGTAACCTTCGCGAAGATTCGCTGCTGCGAACCCTGGCTAAATTGGTGGAGCTAAGCGGGATCGAACCGCTGACCTCCTGCATGCCATGCAGGCGCTCTCCCAGCTGAGCTATAGCCCCACAATGTCGCTTTGAACTGAATCACCGGCTGGGTGCCTGGCGCTTCGTTTCGTTCATCGCTGTGGACGGGGCGCATATTAAGTTCGGATTGCAGGGCTGTCAAACGAAATTTTGAAAATATCCAAAATTTTTTTCACAGATAACAACCACTTACCACCCTGCCCTGATTTGCGCACTCTGCTTTTGAGCACTTGAACCATTGCCAGCGGCATAGCCCGCTGGCAATGGCCCCGCGTCAAAGCCGCATCAAGCGATGTTGGCCAGCAGCTTTTCCCACTCTTTGTTTTCTTTCTTCGACACACCACCGAGCAGGTCCAGGGCTTGGCGCAGGCGATAGCGGGTAAGGTCAGGGCCGAGGATCTCCATGGCATCGAGCACCGACACCGAGCTGGCCTGGCCGGTGATGGCGGCGAACATCAGCGGCATGGCGTCACGCAGCTTCAGCTCCAGCGCTTCGACCACTGCCTGGATGCAGCCGGTGATACGCTCTTTTTCCCACTGGCGAAGGCTTTCCAGTTTCCACAGGATCAACTGCATCACCTGGCGCACCTGGTCGGCGGAGAGTTTCTTGCTTTCGAACAGTTTGGCGTCGAGCTTGAGCGCGCCCTCGAAGAAGAAACCACCCAGCGGAGCAACCTGGCTGAAGGTTTCGACCCGCCCCTGCACGTGCGGGGCGATTTTCATCATGTAGTCGCTGTTGAACGCCCACTTCTGCACGCGCGCGGCGAATTCTTCCACCGGCAGTTCGCGCAGCCACTGGCCGTTGAGCCACGACAGCTTCTCGATGTCGAAGATCGGGCCGCCCAGAGAGATACGCGACAGGTCGAAGTGCTCGACCATTTCGGCCAGGGAGAACTTCTCGCGCTCGTCCGGCATCGACCAGCCCATGCGGCCGAGGTAGTTGAGCATGGCCTCAGGCATGAAGCCCATGCGCTCATAGAAGGTCACCGAGGTCGGGTTCTTGCGCTTGGAGAGCTTGCTCTTGTCCGGGTTGCGCAGCAGCGGCATGTAGCACAGCTTGGGCTGCTCCCAGCCGAAGTATTCGTACAGCTTGATCAGCTTGGGTGCCGATGGCAGCCACTCTTCACCGCGCAGTACGTGGGTGATGCCCATCAGGTGGTCGTCGACCACGTTGGCCAGGAAGTAGGTGGGCAGGCCGTCGTTCTTCATCAGCACCTGCATGTCCATGCGGTCCCATGGGATCTCGACATCGCCACGGAGCATGTCCGGGACCACGCAGATACCTTCGCTCGGTACCTTCATGCGGATCACATGGGGCTCGCCAGCGGCCAGGCGGCGCTGCACTTCCTCGTCGCTCAACAGCAACGCGCGGCCATCGTAGCGCGGGGTTTCGCCACGGGCCATCTGCTCGGCGCGCATCTGCTCCAGCTCTTCGGCGGTGCAGAAGCAGTAGAACGCATGGCCGGCATCGACCAGTTGCTTGGCGTACTGGGCGTAGATCTCGCCGCGCTCGCTCTGCCGGTACGGGCCGTGCGGGCCGCCCACATCCGGGCCTTCGTTCCATTCGATGCCAAGCCAGCGCAGGGCGTCGAAGATCTGCTGCTCCGACTCGCGGGTCGAGCGCAACTGGTCGGTGTCCTCGATGCGCAGGATGAACTCACCGCCATGCTGCTTGGCGAAGCAGTAGTTGAACAGGGCGATGTAGGCGGTGCCGACATGGGGGTCGCCCGTGGGCGATGGCGCGATACGCGTGCGTACGGTGGTCATGGAGGGTCTCGAACGAAAGATGAAACAAAGGCACGATGTTAGCAGGGTGCGGGCACCGCGCTCCAGCGCGGGAGGTGGGTTATTGGGCTATCGGACGCCTGGAGACCGCCAAACATCATGCCGCTCCCCAAGGACCGAACCAGGCTTCAACTGGTAATCAACCGCTCGCGCAGCTTGGTAATCTCGTCGCGCAACTGCGCCGCCGCCTCGAATTCCAGGTCGCGGGCAAACTGCATCATTTTCTCTTCCAGTTGCTTGATGCGCTTGGTGATCTCGCCCGGCGTGCGCAGTTCGGCCTCGTAACGGGCGCTCTCCTCGGCGGCCTTGGCCATGCCCTTGCGCTTCTTGCTACGCGACCCCGGCACGGTGGCGCCTTCCATGATATCGGTGATGTCCTTGACCACGCCCTTGGGCACGATGCCATTGGCCTGGTTGAAAGCGATCTGCTTCTCGCGGCGGCGCTCGGTTTCATCGATAGCACGCTGCATGGAGCCGGTTATCTGATCGGCATAGAGAATCGCGCGGCCATTGAGGTTGCGCGCGGCACGCCCGATGGTCTGGATGAGCGAGCGCTCGGAGCGCAGGAACCCTTCCTTGTCGGCGTCCAGGATCGCCACCAGTGATACCTCGGGCATGTCCAGGCCCTCGCGCAGCAGGTTGATGCCAACCAGTACATCAAAAGTGCCCAGGCGCAGGTCACGGATGATTTCGACCCGTTCCACGGTATCGATGTCCGAGTGCAGGTAGCGCACCCGCACATCGTGATCGGCCAGGTAGTCGGAGAGATCCTCAGCCATGCGCTTGGTCAACGTGGTGGCCAGCACCCGCTCGCCCAGCGCCACGCGCTTGTGGATTTCCGACAGCAGGTCGTCGACCTGGGTCAGCGCCGGACGCACCTCGACCTGCGGGTCGACCAACCCGGTCGGGCGCACCACCTGCTCGACCACCCGCCCGGCGTGCTCGGCCTCGTAAGGCCCGGGCGTTGCCGAGACAAAGATGGTCTGCGGGCTGACCGACTCCCACTCATCGAAGCGCATCGGCCGGTTGTCCAGCGCCGATGGCAGGCGAAAGCCGTACTCGACCAGCGTTTCCTTGCGCGAGCGGTCGCCCTTGTACATCGCCCCGACCTGCGGAACGCTGACGTGGGATTCGTCGATCACCAGCAGCGCATCGTCCGGCAGGTAGTCGTAGAGGGTGGGCGGCGGTGCACCCGCCGGGCGCCCGGACAGGTAGCGCGAGTAGTTCTCGATGCCGTTGCAGTAACCCAGCTCGAGAATCATCTCCAGGTCGAACCGGGTACGCTGCTCCAGGCGCTGGGCTTCGACCAGCTTGTTGGCCTTGTGCAGGTACTCGAGGCGGTCCTTGAGTTCATCCTTGATCCCTTCCACCGCCTCCAGCAGGGTTTCCCGCGGGGTAACGTAATGGCTCTTGGGGTAGAAGGTGAAACGCGGCAACTTGCGGAAGACTTCCCCGGTGAGCGGGTCGAACGCAGCGATGTTCTCCACCTCGTCGTCGAACAGCTCGATGCGGATGGCTTCGAGGTCCGATTCAGCCGGGAAGATATCGATGACGTCGCCGCGTACCCGGAAGGTGGCACGGGCAAAGTCCATCTCGTTGCGCGTGTACTGCAGATCGGCCAGGCGGCGCAACAGCGCGCGCTGGTCAAGCTTGTCGCCGCGGTCGACGTGCAGGACCATCTTCAGGTAGGTTTCGGGGCTGCCCAGGCCGTAGATGCACGAAACCGTGGTGACGATGATCGCATCGCGACGCTCCAGCAGCGCCTTGGTCGCAGACAGCCGCATCTGCTCGATATGATCGTTGATCGAAGCGTCCTTCTCGATGAAGGTGTCCGAGGAAGGCACGTAGGCTTCGGGCTGGTAATAGTCGTAATAGGAAACGAAATACTCGACGGCGTTGTTCGGGAAGAACGCCTTGAACTCGCCATACAACTGCGCGGCGAGCGTCTTGTTGGGCGCCAGCACCAAGGTCGGGCGCTGCACCTGCGCAATGACGTTGGCAACGCTGAAGGTCTTGCCCGAGCCGGTCACACCGAGCAGGGTCTGGTGCGACAGGCCTGCCTCGATGCCCTCTACCATCTGGCGGATAGCCTCGGGCTGGTCGCCGGCCGGCTGAAAACGGGTGACGAGCTGGAACTCGGACATGTCGGACCTCGCGGTAACGCAGCAACTGTAAATTTAGCCAGTAGTCTATACCCAAATGCGCCCGCCTGGGGCCGCATTCAAGGCGGCGGTGTGAACGCTCACTGCGGTGGACCGGGCAATTCGACCAATGGTTGAAAAAAATTTGCGCAAATAGCCGGAAAAGCTGCGCCACACTGTCGCAGTGACCGGTCGGTATCACTATACTGACTCCCCGTTTGTGCACCGCTTCAGTGCATTCGGCTGGAGCGTGTACGCCCTATCACTCTCCATTCAGAGCCAAGGTAACAATGAGCCTGTTTTCCGCTGTCGAGCTGGCACCCCGCGACCCCATTCTGGGCCTCAACGAAGCATTCAACGCCGATCCCCGTACCGACAAGGTCAACCTGGGTGTGGGCGTGTACTGCAATGAGGAAGGCCGCATTCCGCTGCTGCGCGCCGTGATCGAAGCCGAAACCCAGCGTGCCGCCCAGCACGCTTCGCGCGGCTACCTGCCGATCGACGGCATCGCCACCTACGACCAGGCCGTGCAGAAACTGATCTTCGGCGCCGAGTCGCCACTGCTGGCCGCTGGCCGCGTGGTTACCGTGCAGGCCGTTGGCGGTACCGGTGCACTGAAGATCGGCGCCGACTTCCTCAAGCGCCTGTCGCCCAATGCCGTGGTCGCCATCAGCGACCCGAGCTGGGAGAACCACCGCGCCCTGTTTGAAACGGCCGGCTTCCCGGTACAGAACTACCGTTACTACGACGCCCCGAGCAACGACGTCAACCGCGCCGGCATGCTCGAAGACCTGAACAACCTGCCGTCTGGCTCGATCATTGTCCTGCACGCCTGCTGCCACAACCCGACAGGCGTCGACCTGGGCCTGGACGACTGGAAAAACGTTCTGGAAGTGGTCAAGGCCAAGGGCCACGTACCGTTCCTCGACATGGCCTACCAGGGCTTTGGCGAGGGCATCGGCGAAGACGCCTTCGCCGTGCGCCTGTTCGCCGAGTCGGGCCTGGACTTCTTCGTTTCCAGCTCGTTCTCCAAGTCGTTCTCGCTGTACGGCGAGCGCGTTGGCGCACTGTCGATCGTGACCGGCAACAAAGACGAAAGCACCCGCGTGCTGTCGCAGGTCAAGCGCGTGATCCGCACCACCTACTCCAACCCGCCGACCCACGGCGCAACCATCGTTGCCACCGTACTCAACAGCGCCGAACTGCGCCAGATGTGGGAAGCCGAGCTGGGTGAAATGCGCCAGCGCATCCACGGCATGCGCAAGCAGATGGTCGAACTGCTGGCCGAATACGGCGCCAAGCGCGACTTCAGCTTCGTTGGCCGCCAAGCGGGCATGTTCTCCTATTCGGGCCTGACGGTAGAGCAAGTGGCACGCCTGAAGAACGAGTTCGGCATCTATGCACTGGACACAGGCCGTATCGCCGTGGCCGCACTCAACCAGAGCAACATCCACGTGGTCACCAAGGCCATCGTAGAAGTGCTGTAACTGCTTGATTTGGCTGGCTGATTCGCTGGGGGCGGGTTGACTTGCCCCTGGCAATCGGTAAGATATGCGCAGATTCCGCGATAGCTCAGTCGGTAGAGCAAATGACTGTTAATCATTGGGTCCCTGGTTCGAGTCCAGGTCGCGGAGCCAAATACTAAAAACCTCCAGATGCGCAAGCACTGGAGGTTTTTTTATTGCTACGCCGAGGTATTCAGCAGTTGCGCCCGATGGGATAGAACTGCCCATGGCTCCAGACGCCCAGCCATTGCTCGCCATCGATCTCACGAGGCACCGCCAGCTCGACCAACTGGTAGAACACATTGCGATGGATCAACGCCTCTAGATTGTTGCGCATCAGCACATAAGGCGAAGGCTCCTGAGTGACAGGGTCAACCTCTACCCGCAGCGGATTGCGCGGCCCGGCCTCTACCTGATCCTCGACGTTGCTGGTAAAACTCAGCACCTGCTGCTCGCCCGTGCCCCGCACATCCAGCGCAACGGCAACGAACGGCGCATCGTCGACCCGAATACCCACTTTCTCTACCGGCGTGACCAGGAAGTAGTCGTCGCCATCCCGGCGGATGATGGTGGAAAACAAGCGCACCATCGGCTTGCGCCCGATCGGCGTACCCAGGTAGTACCAGGTACCATCACGGGCAATACGCATATCGATATCGCCACAGAAGTCCGGATTCCACAGATGCACCGGCGGCAGGCCCTTGTGCTTGGGTAACTGCGCCAGAAGATCATTGGCCTTGCCGGAATCTGTCATCACCCTGCCCTCACTCACTCATGCCCAGAAGGCTACGAGCGTACTCGCGCATCGGCGCTGCGAGCAAATCCTGCGGAGCATTGTCGTGGAACGTCAACAAACCGCCACGGCTTTTGATTCGCGCAGTGTCGATGAGGTAGCGGGTACTGGTTTCGATCAGCATCATCTGCACCACACCGGTGTCCCAGCCCAGGCGGTCGACAGCCTGCTCGTCATACCACTCATTGCCATTGCCGATACGGTCGTCGGTGCGGGCAAAACGGGTATACAGCACATAGTCGGCGCCGACCGACCGGGCCTCGGCGATGGCCTCTTCGAGGCCCAGCGGGCCCTGGGCGCGCCGTACCAGCGGGAAATACTCGACGAAGCTCTTGAAGGCCTCCTCGGCAACCACGTTCTGCTTCGGTACTGGCCCTTTGCTTGGCGGCATGAAGGCGCCCTGGCCGATGAAGATGAACGAATCGGGCTGCAGGCGAATCGACAGCGTGCGGCGTGTGTCGCTGTGATCCAGCAGGCCGGCATCGCTCATGTGGTAACGGACGCCCTCGCCCATATCGCTGACATTCATGCAGCCGCCCAGCGCCATAAGCGCCAGCAGCAAGACCAGGCTACGCATCTTTCCTCCAGTGACCGGCGACGAAAAACCGGCGAATAGCCGGCGGATGCAGCTTTTGCGCCAGATCAGCCGCCAATCACCTTCATCACCATCACGTCACCGGAAAACGCCAGCGCCTGTTTGTCGGCCAACGCCTTGACCAGCAACCGCTGCAGGGCTGGGAGCGCCTGATGACGGGGCTGCTCCAGCAGATCGCCGACAAAGTGACGGTTGCTCGACGACAGGCACCCGTGCAGCCAGCCGGTAGATGACAGGCGCAGGCGCGAGCAGCTCCGGCAGAACGGTACGCTCTCGTTGGCGATCACGCCGAAATGGCCCTTGCCCGGCACCTGGTAACGCAGCGCAGTGGCATCCAGCGGCGCATCGGCCCTCTCAAAAGCATGCGCGTGGCCAATCAGATCCAGCAGTTGGTCGAGCCCCACGAACTGCTGCAGGAATGCGTTGTGATCACGGGCCAGATGGCCCATGCGCATCAGTTCGATGAAACGCAGTTCGAAACCTCGGGCCAGGCAGTAGTCGAGCATGGGCACAACCTGGTCCAGGTTCTGCCCACGCATGGGTACCATGTTGACCTTGATCTGCATGCCCCTGGCACTGGCCTGCTGCATGCCCGCGAGAACGCTGGCCAGGTCGCCACCACGGGCGATGCGCCGAAATGCCTGGGGGTCGAGCGTATCGAGGGACACATTCAGACGACGGATGCCGGCCGCCTGCAACTGTGGCAACTTGCGCCCGAGCAACTGACCATTGGTAGTCAGGGTGATGTCCTGGAGCTCGAGCTTGGCCACTGCAGCCAAAAAAGCATCCAGCCTGGGGCTGACCAGTGGCTCACCGCCGGTAATACGCAGGCGCTCAATACCGGCTGCCTCGATCAGATAGGCCACCCCGCGGGCCAGCGCCTCGGCGGACAGCTCATCCTGCGCCGCAACCAGGCGTTTGCCGTTGGGCACGCAGTAGCTGCAGGCATAGTTGCAGGCAGCCGTCAGGCTGACGCGCAGGTTGCGAAAACGCCTGCCTTGACGATCGACAATCATGAATGACTCCGGCATGGATGAAACGGGGCCGGCAAAACCTGACTCAAAATTCAGGTTTTTGCAAGCCCCCGTTCCACACCGGCTTCAACCGACCGGGACGGAGCGCTTCAGTTCGCGGGTTCCGGGTCACGCTTGCGCTTGTTGCCCATGCGCACGCCGATGTCCATGAGGAACTGGAAGAAACCTTCCTGGTCCTCGAGCACATTGCTCCAGAATGGCGAGTGGTAGAGCGCCACGGCACCGTGCACCAAGGCCCAGGCGGCGCAGTAATGGAAGTATGGCGGCACGTCTTCGAGCTTGCCTTCGCTGATGCGGCCCTTGATCAGCTGGGTCAGCCGGTCGAAGTTGGAGGCACGGATACTGTGCAGCTCCTCGACCATCTCCGGCACCTGGTTGCCCTTGACCACCTTTTCTTCCAGGCGATCGAACAACCGGTAACGCTGCGGGTCGCGCATGCGGAACTCGAAATAGGCGCGCGACAGCGCCTCCTTGTCGCGATCAACATCGGCCGAATGCAACAGCGCATTCAGGTCACGCTCGTAGTCGAGCATCAGGCGCAGGTAGATCTCCGCCTTGGACTTGAAGTGCTTGTAGATCGTACCTTTGCCGATACCTACAGCGTCAGCGATCATCTCGACGGTGACACTGTCTTCACCCTGTTCGAGAAACAGCTTGAGCGCAGTATCGAGGATTTCCTGTTCGCGACGGCGAAACTCACGGACCTTACGAGGTTCTTTCTGCATGGGAAGGACTGGATGACATTGAAGCGGTTTATTATGCCTAACTTGCAGCAAATTGCACGGATCATCCAACCATGTCTATGTTTCACGATGAGTTTGACCAGGCTCCGGGGCTGCGCTACCTGAACCACGCGGCCATCGCCCCCTGGCCACGCAGGGCCAGCGAAGCCGTGGCGCGCTTTGCGCGGGAAAACGTGAACCTGGGCGCCAGTGACTACCCGGCATGGTTGGCCACCGAGCGACGCCTGCGTGAGCGGCTCGCGCGCCTGCTCAACGCACCCTCACGCGGCGATATCGCGCTGGTCAAGAACACTTCCGAGGCACTCTCGCTGGTGGCTTTCGGCCTGGACTGGCAGCCCGGCGACCAGGTGGTGATCAGCGACGAGGAGTTCCCCTCCAACCGGGTTGTCTGGGAGGCGCTGACCGATCGCGGCGTCGAGGTGGTTCAGGCAAGCCTCGCCGGGGCCGACCCGGAGGCTTCGCTACTGGCGGCCTGCAACCGGCGCACACGCCTGCTGGCGGTCAGCGCCGTGCAGTTCGGCAGCGGCCTGCGCCTGGACCTGACGCGCCTGGGCCAGGGGTGCCGGGCACGCAAGGTACTGTTCTGCGTCGATGCCATTCAGCAAATTGGCGCCCTGCCTTTCGACGTGCAGCGCTATGAATGTGATTTCGCCATGGCTGACGGCCACAAATGGATGCTGGGCCCTGAAGGCCTGGGGGTATTTTACTGCAGGGCCGCGCTGCGCCCGCAGCTAAGGCTCAACGCCTATGGCTGGCACATGCTGGATAATCTGGGTGACTTCGAACGCCGCCAGTGGCAACCCGCCCGCAGCGCACGGCGGTTCGAATGCGGCAGCCCGAACATGCTCGGCGCCTGCGCGCTGGAGGCCAGCCTGTCGCTGCTCGAGGAAGTCGGCATGGACGAAGTTGCCCGGCAATTGCAGCAACGTGTCGAGCAGTTGCACCAAGGGCTGGCGGGTATTTCCGGGGTTCAGTTACACAGCCCGGATAGCCCGGAGCGACGGGGTGGAATCGTCACATTCAGTATTTGCGGCCAGAACAGCGCAGACATTCACCGCAGCCTGACCGCAGAGCGGACGATCTGTGCCCTACGAGGCCCAGGTGTGCGCTTTTCGCCGCACTTCTATACCAGTGAGCGGCTTATCGACGAAGCTGTGCAGCAAGTACGGCGCCTGGCCATGCGCTGAGGAAGGAAGCGGGCCCGGGCGTATTCCAAATCTGTTTAAAAAACGAACAATTGGCACTGGCACTGCGCCAAACCTGACCAATACTTGAAGTGTTGGCGCGGCGCATCCCCCCCAGTGGCGCGTCGATAAAGGTGCTCACGGACCGCGTACCTTTGTTTTACTCCTAATGGTCTTAACCCGGATTCCTCCCCCAGAACCCGGGTTTTTTTTGCCTCAATGGCGCAGCTGGGGCCACGGGCAGATTTGCAGCGCCCTTGAGAGTCAGCGCCGGGCTCAGGCCACCCGGGCCAAAGGGAACAACCGCTTGAAGTTGTCGGTGGTCTGCCCGGCCAACTGCTCATAGCTGACGCCGCGCAAGGAAGCCACGTACTCGGCCACCTCACGCACATACTGCGGCAGGTTCGGCTTGCCACGGTAAGGAATCGGAGCCAGGTACGGCGAGTCGGTCTCCACCAGCAAGCGATCGACCGGCACCTGTCGCGCCACCTCGCGCAAGGCATCGGCATTGCGGAAGGTGACAATACCGGACAGCGAAATGTAGTAACCCAGGTCCAGGGCCGCCTTGGCCATCTCCCAGTCCTCGGTGAAGCAATGCAGCACGCCGGCCTGCGGCAGGCTGGCCTCACGCAGCAGCGCCAAGGTGTCGGCTTTGGCTGCTCGCGTATGCACGATCACCGGCTTGCCGGTCTGGCGCGACGCCTCCAGGTGCAGGCGGAACGACGCCTGCTGCAGCTCGGCCGCCTCCGGCTCGTAGTGGTAGTCCAACCCGGTTTCACCGATCGCGACGACATGCGGGTGCGCCAGTTCGCGCAGGAGCCATTCCAGCGCTGGGGTCTCGCCGGGGGCCAGGTCAAGCGGGTGCACGCCCACCGAGCAGTCGACATCGGCGTACTGCTCGCTCAGCGCCTTCACTGCCCCGGCATTTTCGGCGCTGACACCGATACACAGAAAATGCCCGACCCCGCGCTCGCGGGCCGCCTGCAGGGCGGCATCGAGGGAGCCCTGATGGGCACTGAGGTCAAGACGGTCGAGGTGGCAATGAGAATCTACGAGCATGGGAGACGTCACACATGAAAAAATGAAAAATCAGCGGGAGCCGGGCAACTGCACCCAATGGGCCAACAAGGCTTCCAGCAGCAGCACGCGGTTGAGGTTGGCCTTGCCCAGCACCTTCTGGCGCTGCTCGAGAATCCACGCCTGCACCTCGAGCACCTTGGCCTGCCGGCTCTTCTGCGCAAGGTATTGCACCACCTTGCGCATATCGGCCAAGCCTAGCCCCTCCTCGTCCTGGGTCAATTGATAACGCAGGATCAGGTGCGACCAGTCGAAGAACCAGTCAAACAGCAGCAACAAGGGCACACCACTCCACGCCTCGGCCAGCTGACTGGGTGATTGCTGCTGCTTGAGCAGCTTTTTCACCCCATCGGTCACCAGCGCACGTTGCTCGCGCACACCTTGGGCCTGCAGGTTCACCGCCATCAACGGCGAGCCGGCAGCGAGGGTCAGCAGCTCGTCACGCTCGGCCTCGTCACTGCCGGCCAGCGCAGTGGCCAGCCAGGCCTGGCTCTGGGCAAGGCTCGGCTGCGGGCAGCTGACCTGCTGGCAGCGGCTCTTGATGGTCGGCAACAGCCGGCTGGGCTGGTGGCTGACCAGCAGCAGCACGGTGTCGCCGGAAGGCTCTTCCAGGCTTTTGAGCAGGGCGTTGGACGCATTGACGTTCATCGCCTCGACCGGCTCGATCAGGATGACCTTGCGCCCGCCCAACTGCGCCGTCTGCACGACGAACGACACCAGCTCGCGCACCTGATCGACCTTGATCGGCTTGTCAGCCTCTTCAGGCTCCAGCACAAAGTTGTCCGGATGGCTGCCCGCCTTGAGCAGCAAGCAGGACTTGCACTGCCCGCAGGCATCAAGCCCCTGTGGCTGCTGGCACAACAAGCGGGCCATCAGGCGCTCGGCCAAGGCGCGCTTGCCGATACCCTGCGGCCCGTGCAGCAGGTAGGCGTGGGCATGCTGCGCACGCCCCGCCAACTGCTGCCACAGCGCCTGCTGCCAAGGGTAGGCTTCAGCCACGGCAACGCTCCAGGATGCCCGGCAACAGCGCGTCAATGGCGCGCTGCACGGCTTCCAGCGGCTGCGCCGCGTCCAGCAGGTCGTAGCGCTGCGGCTCGCGCCGGGCGCGCTGCAGGTAAGCCTGGCGCACGGCCTCGAAGAAGGCCTGGCCCTCCTGCTCGAAACGATCCAGCCGCCCACGGGCAGCAGCACGGGCCAAACCTACTTCCACCGGCAGGTCGAAAACCAGCGTCAGGTCGGGGCGCAGCTCATCTTGGACAAACTGCTCGAGCACGGCGATCCGCTCTACCGAAAGGCCGCGGCCACCGCCTTGGTAGGCGTAGGTAGCGTCCGTGAAACGATCACATAGCACCACGGCCCCACGCTCCAGCGCCGGGCGGATCACCTGCGCCAGATGCTGAGCGCGCGCGGCGAACACCAACAACAGCTCGGTGTCGGCAGCCATCACTTCATCACTGGGTGCCAACAGCAGTTCGCGGACCTTTTCAGCCAGCGGAGTACCGCCAGGCTCGCGGGTAAGCACCACATCCAGCCCCTGCTCTCGCAGGCGTGCTGCCAGGTAATCACGGTTGGTACTTTTGCCCGCGCCTTCGGGGCCTTCCAGGGTAATAAACAAGCCGCTCACAGGCAGTCCTTAATGTTGTTCGTCAGCCGCAGGCGCGTCGGCCGGCGCGGGGTCGCTGGCCGGTGCCGGGTCCTGGGCAGAGGGTTCGCCAGACTCTGGCGACGCTTGGGGAGCGGGGCTTGACCGGTAGTCTGCACGACGCTTGAGCTGATACTCGCGCACTGCAGAATTGTGATCGTCCAAGTCATCGGAGAACACATGGCTGCCATCACCCCGGGCGACGAAGTACAGGCTGGTGCCATCGGCTGGATGGAGCGCAGCGTGGATCGCCTCTCGACCGACCATGGCGATCGGCGTGGGCGGCAGACCAGAGATGGTATAGGTGTTGTAAGGCGTTGGCTCACGCAGGTCGGCACGGGTGATTCTGCCGTTGTAGCGTTCGCCCATGCCGTAGATGACCGTAGGGTCTGTCTGCAGCATCATGCCCAGCCGCAGGCGACGAACGAACACCCCGGCAATCTGCCCGCGCTCCTGAGGGATGCCGGTTTCCTTCTCCACCAACGAGGCCATGATCAACGCCTGGTACGGGTCACGATAAGGCAAGTCGGTGGCGCGCTCGGCCCACTCTTTGGCCAGCACTTCGTCCAGCCGCATATAGGCCTGCTGCAGCAGCTCGACGTCACTCATGCCCCGCACGAAACGGTAGGTATCAGGGAAGAAGCGGCCCTCCGGAAACACGCCGGTGTGGCCAAGCTTGTCCATGACTTCGGAGTCGGTAAGGCCATCGAGGGTGTGCTTGATCTTCTCGTGCCTGGCGATCGCCGAACGCACCTGGCGGAACGTCCAACCCTCCACCAGGGTCAGGTTGTACTGCACCACATCGGCACGGCGCCAGGCGTCGAACAACGCTTCGACGGTCATGCCCGGCGTGATGCGATATTCGCCGGTTTTCAGGGGTGTGCCGGCCATGTTGAAGCGCCAGTACAGGCGCAACCAGAAGGCGTCATCGAGCAACCCCTCGCCCTCCATGCGGTAGAACATGCGATTGGGGTTGGTGCCACTGGGCACGTCGAGCAGTTGCTCCTGCGTCACGCGCAAGGGCTGCTCCAGCACCGAGTTGACCTTCCAGGCAGACCAGCCCAATGCCAGGCCGGCCAGGATCAAGCCCATTTCCAGCAGCAGCAGGATTTTGCGTCTCACGAATTCAGGTATCCAGTAACGTACGGGCAAAGGCCTGCAGTTTACGGGTGAGCGGGCCCGGCGACCAGTTCAGCGCAGCAAAAGCCCGCACAGGCCAGACCCCATAAACGCTGTTGCAGATGAATACCTCATCGGCCAGCGCAAGCTCGTCGAACGGCAGGTCACGCACCTGCACCGGGATGGCCAGTGCCTGCGCCTGTTCCAGCAACGCACCGCGCATCACCCCTGCCACGCCGCAACGGCTGAGCTCGGCAGTAAGCAACACGCCACCGCGCACCAGGAAAAGATTGCTGTAAACACCTTCGACCAGCCTGCCTTGCCCATCACACATCAAGCCTTCGGCATGCTCGCTGTCCTGCCATTCGGCACGGGCCAGCACCTGCTCCAGGCGGTTGAGGTGTTTGAGGCCTGCCAGCAACGGTTGTTCCCCAAGCCGAGTCTGGCAAGGGAAAAGACGCACACCGTGTTCGGCATGTTCGGCAGGGTAGCCGGGCAGCGGGCTGCCCATCAGGATGCGCCGCGGCGCGGCACCTGCCAACGGCGCATAGCCACGCTGGCTGTCGCCCCGGGTGAGGATCAGCTTGGCGACACCGTCACCCAGCTGGCTGGCATAACGCAGGATTTCATCGCGCACCAACGCCAGGTCGGCATTGATTGCCAGGCGCTGGCAGCCCAGGGCCAGACGTGCCAGGTGACCGTCCAGCATGCTGGGGCGGCCACTGCGTACGGCGATGGTCTCGAACAGACCATCGCCGTACGCCAGGCCACGGTTCTGCAGGTTGACCGCAGTCGCGGGCTGGCCGTCGATCCAGCTGTGCATCAGCCGGCGAACCGGCGGAACACCAGCGAGCCGTTGGTGCCACCAAAGCCGAACGAGTTGGACAGCACTACGTCGATCGGCATGCTGCGCGCCTGATGGGGCACGAAGTCGAGGTCGCAGCCTTCGTCCGGCTCATCGAGGTTGATGGTTGGCGGTGCCATCTGGCTGTTGATCGCCAGCACGCTGAAGATGGCCTCTACAGCGCCCGCAGCCCCCAGCAGGTGACCGGTCATCGACTTGGTCGAGCTGACAGCCAGCTTGTAGGCGTGCTCGCCAAACACGCGCTTGATCGCCGCGACTTCAGCGATATCGCCAGCCGGAGTCGAGGTACCGTGGGCGTTGATGTAGCTGACCTCAGCCGGCTGGATGCCAGCATCACGCAAGGCGTTGGCCATGCAGCGCGCAGCGCCTTCGCCACTGTCGGGTGGCGAAGTCATGTGGTAAGCGTCGCCGCTCATGCCGAAACCAACCAGCTCGGCATAGATGGTCGCACCACGGGCCTGGGCATGCTCCAGCTCTTCGAGCACCAGCGCACCGGCGCCGTCGGAGAGTACAAAACCGTCACGCCCCTTGTCCCACGGGCGGCTGGCACGGGCCGGCTCATCGTTGCGGGTCGACAGTGCGCGAGAAGCACCGAAGCCACCCATGCCCAAGCCGCAAGCGGCCATTTCGGCGCCACCGGCGATCATCACGTCGGCTTCACCGTAGGCGATGTTGCGAGCAGCCATGCCGATGCAGTGGGTGCCAGTGGTGCAGGCAGTGGCAATGGCATAATTGGGGCCCTGCAACCCCAGATGGATCGACAGGAAGCCGGAGATCATGTTGATGATCGAGCCTGGCACGAAGAACGGCGAAATGCGGCGCGGGCCTTGATCGTGCAAGGTGCGGCTGGTTTCTTCGATATTGGTCAGGCCGCCGATCCCAGAACCCATGGCCACGCCAATGCGCTCGCGGTTGGCGTCGGTGACTTCCAGGCCGGCATTGCGTACCGCCTGGAAACCGGCCGCCAGGCCGTACTGGATGAACAAGTCAAGCTTGCGAGCTTCCTTGGCCGACAGGTACTGCTCGACCTCAAAGCCCTTCACCGAGCCGCCAAAACGGGTGGAGTAGGCAGAAAGGTCCGTATGCTCGATCGGACCGATGCCACTGCGGCCAGCCAGAATGCCCTGCCAGGTGCTCGGTACATCCGTACCCAGTGGCGACAGCATACCCATACCAGTGACCACGACGCGTCTACGCGACACAGTACTCTCCTTTTCTAATAACAGAGTCTCTTGCCATTGCATTCAAGGCAATGGAATGAAATGGCAACAGGCTCTCGAAGCCCGCGGATCATTGCAGGACCTTCGCAAAGAAAAAACCGCACGCCGGCAAAGGCAGTGCGGTTCTTCTCGACAAGAAGCGTCGACTACAGCGTCTTAAGCCTGGTGGGCGTTGACGTAGTCGATGGCAGCTTGAACGGTAGTGATCTTCTCGGCTTCTTCGTCAGGGATTTCGGTCTCGAATTCCTCTTCCAGAGCCATCACCAGCTCAACGGTGTCAAGCGAGTCGGCACCCAGATCATCAACGAAAGAAGATTCGTTCTTGATTTCCTCTTCCTTGACGCCCAGTTGCTCGGCGACGATTTTCTTGACGCGTTCTTCGATGGTGCTCATACCTAGTTTTCACTCCTAATGGATATATGTCAGGCAGCTGGCCGGTGACCAATTTTATAGAAAGACGTTCGCTTTTCAAGCGGAACGCACCTTCGCTTCAGTCACCCTGCCCCCTGCCTGGAATCTGGTTGCAGCTTTATAACGGATTTTAGGCTGGGAGTATGACTCTTTTTTTAAGCAATCCGTCACATTGAGTTGCAGTGTTACATGTACATCCCGCCGTTCACCGGCACGGTAGCGCCGGTGACATAGGCTGCGCCGTCGGATGCCAGGAAGGAAACCACCTTGGCGATTTCTTCGGCCTGACCCAGGCGGCCCAGCGGAATCTGGGTCTGCAGGGCTTCGCGCTGCGCTTCTGGCAATTCGCGGGTCATGTCGGTATCGATGAAGCCCGGGGTCACCGAATTGACGGTGATGCCGCGCGAGCCGACTTCACGCGCCAGGGCGCGGCTGAAGCCTTCCAGGCCGGCCTTGGCGGCCGCATAGTTGGCCTGGCCAGCGTTACCCATGGCACCGACGACCGAGCCGATGCTGATGATACGACCCCAACGCGCCTTGGTCATGCCACGCAGCACGCCCTTGGACAAACGGTAGAGGCTGTTCAGGTTGGTGTCGATCACGTCGAACCACTCGTCGTCCTTCATGCGCAGCATGAGGTTGTCGCGGGTGATGCCAGCGTTGTTGACCAGAATGGCCGGGGCACCGAACTGCTCGCCGATGGCACCCAGTACCGCCTCCACCGACTCGGCGCTGGTGACGTTCAGCTCCATGCCGGTACCGGTGATACCGTGCTCTTTCAGGGTGGCAGCGATGCGCTCGGCACCGGAAGCCGAGGTGGCGGTACCGATCACGGTAGCGCCCTGGCGGCCCAGCTCGAGGGCGATGGCCTGGCCGATACCCCGGCTGGCGCCGGTAACCAGTGCAACTTTACCTTGCAGGCTCATGCAAGCTTCTCCAAATTCAGGCCAGCGCCGCACGGGTGGCGGCGACGGCGTCGGGGGTATTGAGGTTGTAGGTGGTCACACCGTCGGCGCAACGCTTGTTCAGGCCAGCCAGCACCTTGCCCGGGCCACATTCGACCAGGTTGACCGCGCCGTTCGCAGCGAGGGTCTGCACGCATTCAACCCAGCGAACCGGCTGATACAGCTGCGCCAGCAGATCCTGCTTGAGGGTGTCGAGGTCGGCGGCGACGGCGGCAGTAACGTTCTGCACTACCGGAATCTGCGGCGCCTTCCATTCGACGGCATTGACGTGCTCGGCGAAACGATCGGCAGCCGGCTTCATCAGGGCGCAGTGCGACGGCACGCTGACCGGCAGCGGCAAGGCGCGCTTGGCGCCCTTGGCCTTGCACAGCTCGATGGCACGATTGACCGCCGCGACGTTGCCGGCGATGACCACCTGGCCCGGCGAGTTGAAGTTGACTGCACTGACCACTTCATCTTCGGCCGCTTCGGCGCAAATGGCCTTCACATCATCGTCGCCCAGGCCGAGGATGGCGGCCATGGCGCCATGACCGGCCGGCACGGCCTCCTGCATCAGTTCGCCACGGCGCTTGACCAGCTTGACGGCGTCTTTGAGCGACAGGCTGCCAGCAGCGACCAGAGCGCTGTACTCGCCCAGGCTGTGGCCCGACACGAAGGCCGGCTGCGCGCCACCCTCCTCCAGCCACAGGCGCCACAGGGCGATGGAGGCAGTGAGGATGGCCGGTTGGGTCTTGTCGGTTTGATTGAGTTGCTCTTCCGGGCCTTCCTGGACCAGCTCCCACAGGTCGTAACCCAGAGCCTCGGAGGCTTCCTTGAAGGTCTCAACGATCACCGGCTTTTCAGCGCCCAGTTCTTTGAGCATGCCCAGCGACTGGGAACCTTGACCGGGGAAGACGAATGCGAGGGATGCAGACATTGAACAAGCCCTTATGATCTTGTCGTCGGATAGGGTGCGCCGAGCCAAAGACTAGACGCGGAAACTGAAAACTTGGATGGAAACGCGGACCAAGCGGTCACATTTAAGCACTTCATCGGCGAAATGCCTAAGGCAACAGGTCTTCAAGGCGCCCGTGCAAGCGCTGCGGGAGGTTTTCCTGGATCTCGATCAGCGCACGCTGGATGGCGCTTTGAAAGCCCTGCACGCCGGCCGAGCCATGGCTCTTGATGACGATACCCTGCAGCCCCAGAAAACTTGCCCCATTATGCCGCGCCGGCGCCAGGTCGGCCTGCAGACGCTTGAGCAGCGGCATCGCGACGGCCCCGGCAACACGTGACAACGGGCCACCCTTGAACAGTTTTTCGATGCGCGCAGCGATCATCGTCGCCAGGCCCTCGCTGGACTTGAGCAGGATATTGCCGACAAAGCCGTCGCACACCACCACGTCCGCCTCCCCCCGATAAAGGCCATCACCTTCGACGAAGCCGACATAATTGAGGCCGCGAGCGTTCTGCAACAGCGTGGCTGCCAGCTTGACCTGCTGATTGCCCTTGATGTCCTCGGTGCCGATATTCAACAGTGCCACCCGCGGGCGCTGGACACCCAAGGCCTGTGCGGCCACCGAGCCCATTACAGCGAACTGGTAGAGGTTTTCGGCACTGCAGTCGACATTGGCACCCAGGTCGAGCAACTGGCAGTACCCCGCCTGAGTCGGGATAGCCGCGACCATGGCAGGCCGATCGATACCCGGCAGCGTCTTGAGCACCAAGCGCGACAACGCCATCAGCGCGCCGGTATTGCCGGCACTGACGCAGGCCTGGGCCTTGCCATCACGCACCAGTTCAAGGGCGATGCGCATCGACGAGTCCGGCTTGCCGCGCAGCGCCTGGGATGGCCGCTCGTCCATACCGATCACCTCACTGGCAGCGACAATCTGCAGGCGCGCACGATCCGCAGCCGCAAGGCCACTGACAAGATCTTCTAGGAGGGATGGTTGACCGACGAGGGTCAGGTGCAGCGAGGGGGTAGCCGAAAGGCAGGCTATGCTAGCCTGGACAATGCTGCGGGGACCGAAGTCCCCGCCCATTGCGTCGATCGCGATGATCTGAGCAGACAAGGATTACTCGTCAGCGCCCTTGTCGATCACTTTACGACCACGGTATACGCCTTCTGGCGATACGTGGTGACGCAGGTGTACTTCACCGGTGGTCTTTTCTACCGACAGCGCGTTTTCCGACAGAGCGTCGTGCGAACGGCGCATGTCACGGGCAGAGCGGGATTTTTTGTTCTGCTGAACAGCCATAATTGATTAACTCCTAAACGTTTGGGTCACGCTTTAACTGCGCCAAAACACTGAACGGGTTGGACCGCGATACCTCGTCCTTGCTCGATTCGGGCTCGTCTGCGCCCGCCGGCTGCTGGCATTCTTCCGGATGATGAGCAGGCACGATGGGCAAGGCGAGCAGAAGCTCCTCCTCGATCAAGGCCTGCAGATCCAAAGGATCTTCGCCCAGTTCCAGCACGTCATAGCCTTTCGGCAACGACTGGGTATTCGCACCCTCCTTCACCACAGCGTAAGTACATTCGCTGTGAATCGGCAGGGTGACCAGCTCAAGACAACGCTGGCAAACCATTTTGACTTCGACATCCAGCTCGCTGTGGATAACCACCACGTGCTGTTCATCTCGTTCAAAATCGAACTTCGCCTGCACCGTACCGACATTGTCGGAAAGCGGGTCGCAGAGTCTTTCCAAATCAGCGAGTTGCAGCGAACCGTTAAGGGTTACGCCACGATCGGCTAATTTGCGCGGGTCAACGTGAGGTGGAATCGGGTCATTCAACATAGGCGCAGCATTCTAGGGATGCCCCCTGCACCTGTCAAAGGAAATTCGGCGGTATGTTGCATGTTAGAATCGGGATCAACTGATCAGGAGTCTACCATGCTGCCTTTGTTGCTGGCTTCCAGCTCCCCTTACCGGCGCGAACTGCTCGCGCGCCTGGGCCTGCCCTTCACCTGGGCAAGCCCCGACCTTGACGAGCGGCGGCTCGCTGACGAGCCCGCCACAGAGCTGGTGCGACGCCTGGCCAGGCAGAAGGCCGAGGCACTGGCCGGCAGCCACCCGCAGCACCTGATCATCGGCTCCGACCAGGTCGCGGTACTGGGCGAGCAGATTCTGGGCAAGCCGCACAGTTTCGAGCGCGCCTGCGAGCAATTGCTGGAGGCCAGCGGACAGCACGTCACCTTCCTGACCGGGGTGGCACTGCTGAACACCGCCACAGGGCAATGCCAGGTCGATTGCGTGCCGTTTACCGTAACGATGCGGGAACTGGACCGGGAGCGCGTGGAGCGCTACGTGACGGCCGAGCAGCCGCTCGATTGCGCGGGCAGCTTCAAGGCCGAGGGGCTGGGTGTGAGCTTGTTCAAGAGCACCCACGGGTGCGATGCCACCAGCCTGATCGGGCTGCCGTTGATCCGGCTGGTGGATATGCTGAGCACGGAAGGCGTGACAGTGCCCTGAGACCACCAGAGGCGGTCTTGCGCCCCATCACCCGCAAGCCTTATGCAGCAATTGCCGGCGATGGGGCCAGGCAAGCACTCAGCGCAAGGCAGGCCCCTGGAAGCCCATGTACATGGCCAACTTCTCCGCCACGCTGGCACCAATGCGCTTGGAGAAGCGATCGAACGGTGACTCTTCGACCGTGAAATCGACCAACTCCTTCTCCCCCACGATCTCACGCGCCACATAGCTCGCGCTACCCAGGCCATCGACAAGCCCCAGCGCCTTGGCCTGCTCACCCGACCACACCAGGCCACTGAACAGCTCAGGGTGCTCCTTGTCTTTCAGGCGATCACCCCTGCCCTGCTTGACCATGGCAATGAACTGCTGATGGGTGGTATTCAGCACGCCCTGCCAGAACGCCCGCTCTTCAGGCTTCTCCGGCGAGAACGGATCCAGGAAGGCCTTGTGCTCACCGGCGGTATACGTGCGCCGTTCCACACCAAGCTTCTCCATCGACCCCACAAAGCCATACCCGGCCGCCGTCACACCAATGGACCCCACCAGGCTGGCCTTGTCGGCATAGATCTCGTCCGCCGCACTGGCAATGTAATAGGCACCCGACGCACCCAGGTCAGCGATTACCGCGTACAGCTTGATGTCCGGATACTCGCCGCGCAGCCGGCGAATCTCGTCATAGACATAGCCTGCCTGCACCGGGCTGCCTCCGGGGCTATTGATACGCATGACCACGGCCTTGGTCTTTGGATCCTTGAACGCCTCGCGCAGGCTCTTGACCAGATTGTCGGCACTGGCAGCTTCCTGATCGGCGATCACCCCGCGCACTTCCACCAATGCGGTATGGCTGGTGCTGCGCGAAGCGGCCTTGTCCATATCCGTCCAAGGCAGGAACAGGGCCAATACACCGAAGAGGTAGACGAAGGTCAGCAGCTTGAAGAAGATCCCCCAGCGACGCGCCCTGCGCTGCTCCTGGACACCGGCCAGCAGGGTCTTCTCCAGCAGCTTCCAGCTTTTGCGCTCTACACGCTCATCCTCTTGACGGTCTTCGCGCGCCAGGCGCTCTTCTTCAGTCTCGGAACCGGGTGCTTTCCACTCGTCAACCATGCTCACCTACCTTGGAATTGGATTTGCGCAGAACCTGCCAGCCACTCGCGCAGCTGGGAAAAGTGATCGATGCACACTTGCGGACCGAACTCGGCCAACGCCTGCAGCGACATGGCACCATAGCCCACGGCCACAGAATGCATACCGGCGTTATTGGCCATCAGCAGATCGAATGCCGAATCTCCGACCATCAGCGCCCGCCCAGGTTCGACACCGCAATGCCCTAGAATTTCCTCGAGCATCAGCGGGTGCGGCTTGCCACGGGTCTCATCAGCGGCGCGGGTGATGTCGAAAAACCGCTCCCAGCCATTGGCCTTGAGCACCCGATCCAGACCACGACGCGCCTTGCCGGTCGCCACTGCCAGGCGATAACCCTCGACCCGGAAGGCATCCAGCGACTCGACCACCCCCTCGAACAACGGAGAAGGCTGCTGATCAAGCGCCGTATAGATGTCGGCATAGTGCTGACGGAAGGTTTCGACCTGCACAGGATCGAGGTGCGGATAGAGGGTTGAAATGGCTTCACCAAGCGCCAGGCCGATGATGCCCTTGACCGCCTCCTCCGGGCTTGGCGCCTCACCGGCGCGCTCGGCGGCGGCATTCATCGCCTCGACGATCCGCCCGATCGAGTCGGCCAAGGTGCCGTCCCAGTCGAAGATCAGCAACTCGTAAGACTTTTTCATGAATCAGGACGCCCCCAGACGCTCCACGGTTTTCGCCCAGACTTCGTCCACAGGCGCTTCGAGCTTGAGCTCACCACCATCAGGCAGCGGCACCGTGAGCGCATAGGCGTGCAGGAACAGGCGCTTGCCTCCCAAGTCACGAATTTCGCGGCTGAAATCCTCGTCGCCGTACTTGCTGTCACCAGCGATCATGTGGCCAGCGTGCAGAGTATGTACGCGAATCTGATGGGTACGCCCCGTGATGGGGCGCGCCTCGACAATGGTGGCGAACTCGCCGAAACGGCGAAGCACACGGAACAGGGTGAGCGCCTCCTTGCCCTCCTCGTTCACCTCGACCATACGCTCGCCCGAACGCAGGTTGCTCTTGAGCAACGGAGCATTGACCTGCTTCTTCGAGGTAGGCCAGTGGCCACGCACCAGCGCCATGTAGCGCTTGTCGACCCCATCGCCACGCAGCGCGGCATGCAGGTGGCGCAGCATGCTGCGCTTCTTGGCAATCATCAGCAGGCCCGAGGTGTCGCGGTCCAGGCGGTGCACCAGCTCCAGCTCCTTGGCATCGGGGCGCAACTGGCGCAGCGCCTCGATCACACCGAAGCTCAGGCCACTGCCGCCATGCACGGCGATACCGGCCGGCTTGTTCATCACGATCAGCGCCTTGTCCTCGTAGACGATGGCAGCTTCCAGGCGCTGCAGCAGCCCCTGGGCAACCGGGGCCGGCTCGTCACGCTCGGGGAGGCGCACAGGGGGCACACGGACGATGTCACCCGCCTGGATCTTGTACTCAGGCTTGACACGGCCCTTGTTGACCCGAACCTCGCCTTTGCGCAGGATGCGGTAGACCAGCGTTCTGGGTACACCCTTGAGCGCCGTGATGAGGAAATTGTCGATGCGTTGGCCGGCAAGCTCCGGCGCGACTTCGATCAGCTGAACGCCGGAAGTCGGAGGGGTATTGGTCGTCATCAAGGGATCATAACAATTTTTTATGGAATTGAAGCACTTAATCATTACTGCTATAGTCGCGAACGCCGCCAAAAGCGGCAGGCCAGCGGAACCAGGCCCTTGGCCGGTCCCTGACCAACGCAATTCTGCAGGACGCGAGGCCGTCCTACGGGGTTTTCGCCAGTTTACCGAATTGCCTGGAATCGCCACCAGCGCTGTGTAGAGAAGACCGAAAAAAAACGACAAGTGCGGTGTTTCACCTGCTTACCCGCTTCTTTTCGCTGCACCTCTGCCCGCCCCGACGCTTGCACGCAACGCACGGCGAATGCTTCGGAAATACCTGCCTTGGACATGAATGGCGTCAGCGCGGAAACTGCGCTGGCGAAAAATGCAACCCGTTGCGGATTCAGCGCGCGGCAGCACCCGAATTATCAGGGATACGTGCAGGGTGGAGATGCACAGCCCTCGGACCGTGTAGCACCGCGTCCGGCCACCGGCCCAGTGAATGGCCGGCGAGCGGATAAGGTCCTGAACAGATGCCCCATGGGCGTCCACGGCTGACGGTTGATTCCTCCTCCTGACTGAGTGCACGAGGCCTGCTGGGTTGATTCGGATATCGATTCGGATATCTCTGCAGATACCGCAGGGGCCTCTTGGCACCGCAGCAAACAGGACGCGTCGTCGCGACAACGGCAGGCTGGGAAACCGGCTGGTGCCGAACGTTGCTCGACACGGGGGTGGCCCGGCCACCCTTTGCGCACCTTGGCACCGACCATGAGAAGTCGTGTGTGCCGAACGCCGTTTCCGGCAGCCCGGAAACCGACGGTACAACATGAAAAGAATGCTGATTAACGCAACTCAACCCGAAGAGTTGCGTGTAGCCCTGGTGGACGGCCAACGTCTCTACGACCTGGACATCGAGTCCGGCGCGCGTGAGCAGAAAAAGGCCAACATCTACAAAGGCAAGATCACCCGGATCGAGCCCAGCCTCGAAGCCGCCTTCGTCGACTTCGGCTCCGAACGTCACGGCTTCCTGCCGCTGAAGGAAATCTCCCGCGAGTACTTCAAGAAAGCCCCTGAAGGCCGCGTCAACATCAAGGATGTCCTGAGCGAAGGCCAGGAAGTCATCGTCCAGGTCGAGAAGGAAGAGCGCGGCAACAAAGGCGCCGCCCTGACCACCTTCATCAGCCTGGCAGGTCGCTACCTGGTGCTGATGCCCAACAACCCACGCGCTGGCGGCATCTCCCGCCGCATCGAAGGCGAAGAGCGCAACGAACTGCGTGAAGCCCTCAACGGCCTGACCGTGCCAGGCGACATGGGCCTGATCGTGCGCACCGCTGGCCTTGGCCGCAGCAGCGAAGAAATGCAGTGGGACCTCGATTACCTGCTGCAGCTGTGGACCGCCATCAAGGAAGCATCCCTGGATCGCGCTGCACCCTTCCTGATCTACCAGGAAAGCAACGTCATCATCCGCGCCATCCGCGACTACCTGCGCCAGGACATCGGCGAAGTGCTGATCGACAGCATCGATGCCCAGGAAGAAGCCCTGACCTTCATCCGCCAGGTGATGCCGCAGTACGCCAGCAAGGTCAAGCTGTACGAAGACAGCGTGCCGCTGTTCAACCGCTTCCAGATCGAAAGCCAGATCGAAACCGCCTTCCAGCGCGTCGTCGACCTGCCATCGGGCGGCTCGATCGTGATCGACCCGACCGAGGCCCTGGTTTCCATCGACATCAACTCGGCGCGCGCCACCAAGGGCAGCGACATCGAGGAAACCGCCCTGCAGACCAACCTGGAAGCGGCCGAGGAAATCGCCCGCCAGCTGCGCCTGCGTGACATCGGCGGCCTGATCGTCATCGACTTCATCGACATGACGCCGGCGAAGAACCAGCGCGCCGTCGAAGAACGAGTACGCGAAGCCCTCGAGGCAGACCGTGCCCGCGTGCAGGTCGGCCGCATCTCGCGCTTCGGCCTGCTGGAAATGTCCCGTCAGCGCCTGCGCCCGTCGCTAGGCGAAAGCAGCGGCATCGTCTGCCCGCGCTGCTCCGGCACCGGCATCATCCGTGATGTCGAGTCGCTGTCCCTGGCCATCCTGCGCCTGATCGAAGAAGAAGCCCTGAAGGACCGTACTGCCGAAGTACGCGCCCAGGTACCGATTCCGGTGGCCGCCTTCCTGCTCAACGAGAAGCGCAACTCGATCACCAAGATCGAACTGCGCACCCGTGCCCGCATCATCATTCTGCCGAACGACCACCTGGAAACCCCGCACTTCGAAGTCCAGCGCCTGCGCGACGACAACCCGGAAGTGCTGAACAACCAGTCCAGCTACGAAATCGCCGCCACCGAAACCGAAGAAGCGCCGCAGCCGACCGCCACGCGCACCCTGGTGCGCCAGGAAGCAGCGGTCAAGACCGCACCGGCCCGCGCCAACGCTCCGGTACCGAGCGCTGTCGAAGAACAGCAGCCTGCCGCACCGGCAGCCCCGGCACCCAGCGTTCCGGAGCCAAGCCTGTTCAAAGGCCTGGTGAAGTCGCTGGTCAGCCTGTTCGCCGGCAAGGAAGAGCCTGCCGCCGCACCGGTGGTCGCAGCCGAGAAGCCTGCCACCGAGCGCACTCAGCGTAACGAGGAGCGTCGCAACGGCCGCCAGCAGAGCCGCAACCGCAACGGCCGCCGTGACGAAGAGCGCAAACCTCGTGAAGAACGCGCCGAGCGTGCGCCGCGTGAAGAGCGCCAGCCGCGTGAAGAGCGCGCCCCTCGTGAAGAACGTGCCCCTCGTGAAGAGCGCGCACCTCGTGAAGAACGCGCACCTCGCCAGCCACGCGAAGACCGCCGCGGCAACCGCGAAGAGCGCGTCCGCGAACTGCGTGAGCCTCTGGATGCAGCACCGGCCGCTCGTGAAGAGCGCCAGCCACGTGAAGAGCGTGCTCCACGCGAAGAACGTGCGCCTCGCGAAGAACGCGCACCTCGCGAAGAACGTGCGCCTCGTGAAGAGCGTGCCCCACGCGAAGAACGCGCTCCACGTGAAGAGCGTGCACCTCGCGAAGAACGCGCACCGCGCGAAGAACGTCAGCCTCGCCCGCCACGCGAAGAGCGCCAGCCACGTGAAGCTGAGCAGGCTGCCGAGAAGGCTGCAGAGCTCGCCGATGAGCAACTGCCGAACGAGGAGCTGCAACAGGACGAGCAGGAAGGTTCCGATGACGAGCGTCCGCGCCGCCGCTCCCGCGGCCAGCGTCGCCGCAGCAACCGTCGTGAGCGCCAGCGCAACGCCAATGGCGAGCTGATCGAAGGCAGCGAGGAAGAAGGCAGCGACGAGCAACCGCAACAGCACCAGGCCACCGAGCTGGGTGCCGAACTGGCTGCCGGCCTGGCCGTCACCGCCGCTGTCGCCAGCAGCAACATCAGTGCCGGCGCCGAAGCGCAAGCCAACCAGCAGGCTGAACGCGCCAGTGCCGAAGCCGCGACCACCGACAACAGCGAAGTCGCTCAGCCGGCCGAGCAGGTCGAAGCCGTCGCCAAGGCCGAGGAAATCGCCATTGCACCGGTGGTCGAGCAGCCGCTCAGCGAGCCGGTCGCCGCGGTCCAAGCCAGTGCCGTGCCTGTGGTTGAAGTTGCGCCTGAGCCGGTAGTCGAACAGGCCCCTGCGGTCGAGCCGGTAGTGGTTGCCGAGGCGCCTGTAGAGGCACCTGTCGAAGCACCGGCCATCGAAGCAGGTGAAGCAGAGAAAGCCCAGGTCGCCGCTGAACAAGCGCCGGCTGCCGAGCTGCCTTCTGCTGTCGTCGAAACCCAGCCAGAAGTGGCTGCCGAGCCTGTAGCAACCGTAGTTGAAGCAGCACCTGTAGTCGCCGAACCTGCCCCGGTAGAAGCACCGGCAGCGGTCGAAGCGGCCACCGTCATGCTGCCTAACGGCCGCGCCCCTAACGACCCACGCGAAGTGCGTCGTCGCAAGCGTGAGGCCGAAGCGGCAGCCAAGGCTGCGCAGGAAGCGGCCGCTGCTGGCACGCCAGCGCTGGAGACCGCCGATGAGCACAAGCCTCATCACGGTTGATAGCCACGGCTGAATGAAAAAGCCCCGCCAGTGTGAACTGGCGGGGCTTTTTCTTGGCCGTTTGTCGTGCCTGCACCGGCCTCAGTACAGGTTGGGTTCCATCTCCAGCTCAACCCCGAAGCGCGCCAGGATATCCGCCTGAATGCGCTGCGCCAGGCCATGCAACTGCGCCCCGCTCGCCTGGCCATAATTGACCAGCACCAGCGACTGCAAGCGGTGCACGCCGGCATCGCCATCCCGATAACCCTTCCAGCCGGCCTGCTCGATCAACCAGCCTGCGGCCAGCTTCACCTGCCCGTCAGCCTGGGGATAAGCCACCACACCTGGAAACTCAGCGCGGATGCGCGCCACCTGTTCGACGGCAACGACCGGGTTCTTGAAAAAGCTGCCGGCATTGCCCAACTCTGCCGGGTCGGGCAGCTTCTCGCGGCGAATGCTGCAAATAGCGTCGCTGATCGCCTGCGCCGTCGGCTCCTGCACGCCCTGCTCGGCCAGACGCTGACGCACCGGGCCGTAATCCAGATGGGCCTGCAGCCGGTGGCTCAGGGCAAAACGCACCCGCAGGATCAACCAACGCCCAGGGTTACGCTTGAACAGGCTGTCGCGGTAACCGAAGGCGCATTCCTCAAGCCCGAAGTCACGCAGCTCGCCCGTCTGCCGGTCCAGTGCCGTCAAACCGGCGAACACATCCTTGATCTCTACCCCATAGGCACCCACATTCTGCATTGGCGCCGCGCCCACCGTGCCCGGGATAAGGCTGAGGTTTTCAAGGCCACAAAGGCCTTGCTGCAACGACCATTGCACGAAGGGATGCCAGGGCTCACCCGCCTCGGCCTCCACCAGCACACGCCCCGCGTCATCGCCAAGGACGTGGCGGCCACGGCTGGCCATGTGCAGCACCAGCGCGTCGACATCACGGGTCAGCAGCACGTTGCTGCCGCCGCCGATCACCATCACCGCAAGCCCTCGCTGGCGCGCTTGCGCCAGGGCCTCGCGCACCTCATCGTCGGTATGTACCTGGGCGAAGTAGCGGGCTTTAACATCGATGCCGAAGGTGTTGTAAGGCTTGAGCGAAACCTGCTCCTGCCAGTGCGCCGTCATAACCGCCCCTTGATTTCGACAACCAGCTCACGGCAGGCCGCCTCGATCAGGTCCAGCACCTGCTCGAAGCCCTCTGCACCGCCGTAGTAAGGGTCCGGCACTTCATCCACAGCCGCCTCATAGCGGCGCAGGAACAGGTCCAGCTCGCCAGTCGCATTGTACGGACGCATGGCGCGCAGGTGGCCCAGGTTGCTTTCATCCATGGCCAGAATCAGGTCGTACTCGGCAAAGTGCTCAGCCTTGACTTGCTGGGCACGCTGTCGCGACAGGTCATAGCCCCGCGCCAGGGCGGCCTTGCAGGTGCGGCTGTCAGGCCCCTTGCCCACGTGCCAGTCACCGGTACCGGCAGAGGCCACGTGAACCTGCCCAGCCAGGCCTGCGGCCTGCAACTGATGACGCAGCACACCTTCGGCGGTGGGCGACCGGCAGATATTGCCCAGGCAAACGAACAGGACGCGCATCAGGCCTCCAGCAAGCGCCGCACGCGCTCGAGGTCTTGTGCAGTATCGACACCCACTGCTGGCGCCTCGATGGCGTCCGCCACGTGAATACGCACGCCATGCCACAGCGCACGCAGCTGCTCAAGCGCCTCGGTCTGCTCGAGCCAGCACGGGCCCCAGCTGACGAAGTCCTGAAGGAAACCGACGCGGTAGGCGTACATGCCGATATGGCGACGGTAGGGCACGCCCTGCGGCAGTTGATCGCGGTCCTTGGCGAAAGCGTCACGCGCCCACGGCAGCGGCGCACGGCTGAAGCTCAAGGCCAGGCCGTTCTTGTCGCTGACCACCTTGACCGCATTGGGGTTGAACACGGTTTCAGGGTCGTGGATCGGCTCGGCCAGGGTCGCAATACCTGCCTCCGGATGCGCCGCCAGGTTGGCTGCGACCTGATCGATGATCACCGGCGGAATAAGCGGCTCGTCACCCTGGACGTTGACCACGATGGCGTCGGCAGGCAAGCCAAGCTGCGCAGCCACTTCAGCCAGGCGGTCGGTACCCGACTCATGGTCGGCGCGGGTCATCAGCACTTCAGCGCCAAAGGCCTGACAAGCCTCGACGATACCGGCATCGTCGGTGGCGATGACCACACGGCCGGCACCGCTCTTGCGCGCCTGCTCCCAGACATGCTGAACCATCGGCTTGCCGGCGATCAGCAGCAACGGCTTGCCCGGCAGGCGCGTCGAGCGCAGGCGGGCGGGAATGACCACGGTGAAGTTCAAGCTCATTTGTCCAGACGCTCGTCGTCGGTCAGGGTACGCGCCTCGCTTTCCAGCATCACCGGGATGCCATCGCGAATCGGATAGGCCAGGCCTGCGCCCTTGCTGATCAGCTCGGTCTTGTCAGCGCTGAGCTTGAGCGGGCCCTTGGTGATCGGGCAGGCCAGGATGTCGAGCAGTTTGGTGTCCATGGAAGCGTCCTTGAGGCCAGATGGCCGGAAATTGAAAAGCGGGCTCAGGGCGTTCGATGCCCAGGCAGCAAGCGTTGCAGCTGGCTGTCGAACCAGTCACAGAAGGCCGGCGTAGGCAGGGCCTCCACGGCCAGGTACCACCAGTCATCGGCAGCGAAGGCGCGGCACTTCACCGCATCCTTCTCGGTCATCACCAACGGCAGTGGCGGGCTGAAAGCCAGGCTCTGAGCGCTGAACTGGGCGTGGTCGGCGAACGGATGCGGCACCGGCTGCCAGTTTAGCCCCAGCAGGGTATTGAAGAAACGTTGCGGGTTGCCGATACCGGCTACCGCATGCAGGCGCTGGCCCGCCGGGAAGAAGTCGAGCGCGCGGCGCTCGCCACTGCGCAGGTTGACCAGCGCACTGGGTTGCAGACGAAAGGCGAAGCCCTCCGGGCGGTCGGCGCTGGCGCCGTTGAACAGCACCGCATCAGCCTCTTGCAGGCGCTCGGCAGGCTCGCGCAGGGGCCCGGCCGGTAAGCAGCGGCCATTGCCCAGGCCACGCGCAGCGTCGATCAGCACCAGTTCCAGGTCGCGTGCCAGGCGGTAGTGCTGCATACCGTCGTCACACAGGATCAGGTCCAACGGCTCGCTGGCCAGCAATGCCTGCACGGCGCGGGAGCGGTCGGGGTCGATCATCAGCGGCACACCCGTGCGCTGAACGATCAGCAACGGTTCATCGCCGGCCTGCTCGGCACTCTGCGAGGCTTCGACACGCCAGGGCAGGCGAGGCGGTTCTGCACCGTAGCCGCGGCTGACCACCCCCACCTTCAGCCCCTGGCGCCGGCAATGCTCGATCAACCAGAGGATCATCGGCGTCTTGCCGGTGCCACCAATGGTGATGTTGCCCACCACGATGACCGGTACCGGGGCGCGGTAGCTGGCGCTTTCGCCACTGAGAAACCGTGCGCGCTTGCGCGTCACTACCCGCCGGTAAAGCGCCTCGAGCGGGCGCAGCAGGGCAAGGGCCGGGTGCCCGGCGTACCAGGCGGCTAGCAGACGGTCAGCGAGCGCCATCAAGGTGTCCCCTGGGCGGCCTCGACGGTGGTCATGCGCAGCTGGCTGAAACCGAGCTTGCCGGCGGCATCCATCGCAGTGATCACGGCCTGGTGCGGGGTCTTGCCGTCGGCACTGATGGCCAGCGGCAGCGTGTTGTCACCGCCCGATTCGCGCTGGATCGCCTCGGTCAGGGTCGCCAGGTCGCTCTTGGGCAACAGGTGATTGTTCACCGAATACACGCCGTCTGCACTGATGGTGACCTCCACCAGCTTTTCCGGGTCTGCGACGGGCTGTTCGGCGCTGACGGCCTCGGGCAGCTCCACACGCAGCTGGGTCTCACGGGTAAAGGTGGTGGTGACCACGAAGAACAGCAGCAGGACAAACACCACGTCGATCAACGACGCCAGGTTGATGTCGACGTTCTCCCGCTGGCGATTGCGCCGGAACTTCACGCCTTGCCTCCGGCCACTTCGACTTCGCGGTCGCCCTGGATGACCTCCACCAGCTTGATCGCCTCCTGCTCCATGCCCACCACCAGTTCGTCGATGCGGCGCAACAGGAAGCGGTGGAAGAACACTGCCGGGATGCCGACCATCAGGCCGGCTGCCGTAGTGACAAGGGCCTTGGAGATACCACTGGCCAGCACCGCCGCATTGGCGGTCATCTGCGACCCCATGAAGGCGCTGAAGATATCGATCATGCCCAGCACGGTACCCAGCAGGCCGAGCAGTGGGGCCATCGCGGCGATGGTACCGAGGGTGCTGATGTAGCGCTCCAGTTCATGAATGACCCGCGAGGCAGACTCCTCGATGCACTCTTTCATGATTTCACGGCCATGGCGCGAGTTGGCCAGGCCCGCAGCGAGGATTTCACCCAGCGGCGAATCGGCGCGCAGGGCCTTGAGCTTGTCACTGGTGAGCTGCTTGTCCTTGATCCACATCCACACCTGGCCCAGCAGGTGCGGCGGGGTAACGCGGCTGGCGCGCAGGGTCCACAGGCGCTCGACGACGATAGCCATGGCAGCGATGGAGCTCAGAATGATCGGCAGCATCATCCAACCACCGGACTTGACCAATTCCCACACAGTAAACGCCCCCTCGGAAAAAGGCCGCCACTCTAACATAGGCGCGCGGGGGGCTCATCTGCCGAAGGTCAGGGAATTGTGTGGCTATACCCAGGGCAGGCTCATCAACCATCACGGCGCGCTGCCCCGCCAAAAGCGCTTTTGCGCCCGCACCCCTTCCACTTCGCCATGGTTGCCCAGCAGCAACCGCAAGGCCCCCTCCACCGCCGTATCGTGAATGGCCATCCCATGCCGCCGATAGCGCTCGACCACCTGCACATGCGGATGCCCAAAACCGTTGTTGCGCCCCCGTGAAATCAGCACGCCGCGCGGCGCCGTAGCGCGGATGAATGCCTCTGTCGAGGAACTGCGGCTGCCATGGTGCGGTGATTGCAACCAATCGATACGTGGCGTCGCGTGGGCCGCCAACCACGCGCGCTCGGCGCCCGCCTCCATATCGCCTGCCAACAGCAGCCGCTCCCCCTGCGCCTCGACCAGCAACACGCAAGAGCGGTCGTTGCTGCTCTGCCCTTGGGCCCAATGCCACAGCGAAAAGCGCACGCCATCCCATTCCCACTGCTCATCACTGGCACAAGGCTGCAGTGCAAGGTCCTCCAACACTTCGCCGCCCAGCACACGCAACACCGGCAACCCACGGTAGACAGCCGGCGCGCCACCTGCATGGTCGGCATGGGCATGGCTGATCAGCATGATGTCCAGGCGCTTTACGCCCAACTTGTGCAGGGTCGGCAACACCACCCGCTCACCCAGATCGCTCTCGCCCCGCGCCGGGCCGGCGTCGTAAAGCAGGCTATGGTTTTGCGTGCGCAGCAGTACCGCCAAGCCCTGCCCGACATCCAGCTGCCAGACCTCCACCTGCCCCTGCGGCACAGCCTCCCTGGGCACCCACAACGCCAGCAGCATCGCCCCGCCCAGGCTGCGCAGGGGCACACCGGACGGCAGCAGCACCAGCAACGCACCCAAACAGACCATCAGCCAGGCCCAGACCGGCAAAGCAGGCGGTATCCACGCCGGGCGCCAGTGCGCCACCCAAGCCAGCAACCGGAACAAGACATCCAGCAGCCCACCCGCCAACCACAACAGGCCTTCACCAACCCCTGCCAAGGGCAGCAGCAACGTTCCAAGCAGCGCCAAGGGCAATACCGCAAGGCTGACCCAGGGCACTGCCAGCAAGTTGGCCAGTGGCGCACTCAGGCTGACTGGCAAACCGGTGGCGATCAGTACCGGCAGCAAGCCGATGGCGATCACCCACTGGGCGCGGGTCCATCCTTGCCAGGGCCGCCAGCGGCCCAGACGTGAGCTGAAGCAGTAGACCAGGGTCGCCACCGCCGCAAACGACAACCAGAACCCTGGCAGCAGCGGCGCAAGCGGCTCGGCGACCAGCACCCCGATGAGGGCCAGCAGCAAAGGGAACAGCGCCCCAAGATGGCGAAAGCGCAGGCGCCAGAGCAGAACCACCGCCAGCATCAGGCAGGCGCGCTGCACCGGCACCCCCGCACCGGCCAGCCAGCCATAGGCCAGCGCCGCGCCCAGTGCCAGGCCGCACGCACACGGCAACCAGGGTAGCGCCCGTGGCCACAGGCCCCAGCGCGCCAGGCCGGCGACCAAGGCGTAAAGCAGGCCGGCGACCAGGCCGATGTGCTGACCCGAAATCACCAACAGGTGTACCGTGCCCGTGGCCTGCAGCGCTTGCCAGTCCTCACGGGCCAGGCCGGCGCCATCGCCGAGCACCAACGCGACAAGGGCCGCTTCCCGGCCATGCGCGGCGACGCTCAACAAGCGCTGGCGCAGTGCGTCACGCCAACCCGGCTGCGCGGCGTCCAGCACATGGCCCGCCTTGACCGTACCAGTGGCGCCGATACGCCTGGCCAACAACTGCGCCTCCCGGTCCGGACCGTGCGGGTTGAGCAGCCCGGCCGGGCGCTGCAAGGTCGCGGCCAGGCGCCAGCGCTCGCCAGCCCGTACCGGCGGGCCATCGAACCAGTGCAATTGCAGGCGCTGGGGCAACGCAGCGCGGCGCGAGCGAGGTTGCTCCAACTCAAAGCGCACACCACTCAGCGTATGGGCCGGCAAGCCGACCACCCTGCCCTCCAGCCACAGCGTTCGGCCATCCAGGCCTGGGGCCAGGCGATCATCCAGTGCCTCCTGCGCCGACCAGCAAGCCCAGCACATACCCAGCACGCAGCAGCCCAGCGGCCACAGCCGTGTGCTCAGGCAAACCAGGCCGCCGCCGAGCAGCAGCCACAGCCACCCGACCGATGGCAATTCGGGGAGAACGCCCAGGCACAACAGCCCGAGCGCCAGCGCAAACATCCCTGTGCGCATGAGTTAGAGCTCCAGAAACGCAGTTACCCCTCAGGCATAGACGAAATGACGCCAAGGCTCGCTCAACAATTGTCACAAACTCTGAACGAGGCTGAGATGGAATCAAGGCATACTTCCCCGATGACCGCTCGGGGAGCCTACATGCCGCGCCGCCTTTTCAAACGCTACATGCCGGACCCGACCAGCATTCGGGAACACAAGTCCTTACGCTTTTTCGGCAAGTTGCTGCACGACCCGAATCTCTGGCACCTGAACCGCCACTCGGTGGCCCGGGCCATGGGTGTGGGCCTGTTCGCGGCGTTGATTCCCGTCCCCATGCAGATGCTGCTGGCGGCAGCGCTGGCGATACCGGTGCGTGGCAACCTGCCGATCGCCGTCAGCCTGGTGTGGCTGACCAACCCGCTGACCATGCCGCCCGTGTTCTTCGTCACCTACATGACCGGCGCCTGGTTGCTGGGCACGCCGCCGCGCAGCCTGCCCGAAGACCTTACCTTCGAATGGATCACCGGCCAGCTGGCAACGCTCTGGCAGCCGTTCCTGCTGGGCTCGGTAGTGTGTGGTGTGGTGCTGGGCATCATCGCCTGGTTCACCACCCTTCTGTACTGGCGCTGGTGGATTGGCCGGCAATGGCGCCGGCGCAAGCACAGGGTCTCAGGCGCGCATGCCGCGGCCACTGACCAGCAGGCGGACGCACAGCGCGTAGAGCACTGCGGTGGCGACCAGCATGAAGGTGATCGCCGTACCAATGCTGATATCCGACACCCCTAGGATGCCGTAGCGGAACGAGTTGACCATGTGCAGCACCGGGTTGGCCAGCGACACGGTCTGCCAGAACGGCGGCAGCAGGTTGATCGAATAGAACACCCCACCCAGGTAGGTCAGCGGCGTCAGCACGAACGTCGGGATGATCGAGATATCGTCAAAGTTGCGTGCAAACACGGCGTTGACGAAGCCAAGCAGCGAAAAAATGGTCGCCGTCAGCAACACCACGACCACCGTCACGCCCAGGTGATGGACCTGCAGGTGGGTGAAGAACAGCGACAGGATGGTCACGATCACCCCCACCGCCAGGCCTCGCAGCACCCCGCCCAGCACGTAGCCGACCAGAATGATGTGCGGCGATACCGGCGACACCATCAACTCTTCGATCGAGCGCTGGAACTTGCTGCCGAAAAAGCTCGACACCACGTTGCCGTAGGAGTTGGTGATCACCGACATCATGATCAGCCCGGGGACGATGTACTCCATGTAGGTGAAGCCGCCCATGTCGCCGATCTGCCGGCCGATCAGGTTACCGAAGATGACGAAGTACAGGACCATGGTGATGGCCGGCGGCAGCAAGGTCTGCGGCCAGATACGCAGGAAGCGCCGCACTTCGCGGTAGACGATGGTGTTCAGGGCGACCCAGTTGGTGCGCAGTTCCACACTCATACGGCCACCTTCGACAGGTTCTTTTCAACCAGGGACACGAACAGCTCCTCGAGACGGTTGGTCTTGTTGCGCAGGCTCTGCACTTCGATGTTCTGCAGGGCCAACTGGCCGAACAGCGCGGTAATGCCGATGTCCTTGTCCACTTGCACCTCAAGGGTGTGGGGTGTCAGCAGGCGGCATGGGTAGCCCTGCAGCGTGGGCGCCTGGGCCAGGTCCTGCCTGAGGTCGAGGACGAAGGTCTCGACATGCAGCTTGCCCAGCAGCTTACGCATGCTGGTGTTCTCGACAATCGTGCCGTGGTCGATGATGCCGATGTTGCGGCACAACTGCTCGGCCTCCTCCAGGTAATGCGTGGTCAGGATGATGGTGATGCCCTTCTGGTTGAGCTCGGTGAGGAAGCTCCACATCGAACGGCGCAGCTCGATATCCACCCCCGCTGTCGGCTCATCGAGGATCAGCAGGCGCGGTTCGTGGATCAACGCCCGGGCGATCATCAAGCGGCGCTTCATGCCACCGGACAACGAACGCGACTGCACGTCACGCTTGTCCCACAGCCCCAGCTGGGTCAGGTATTGCTCGGCGCGCTCCTTGGCCAGTTTCGGCGGGATGCCGTAATAGCCGGCCTGGGTCACGACGATGTCGAAGGTTTTCTCGAACTGGTTGAAGTTGAACTCCTGGGGCACCACGCCCAGGCAGCGCTTGAGCGCCGAGGGTTCGCGATCCAGGTCATGGCCAAACACGTTCACCGTGCCGCTGGTCTTGTTGACCAGGGTCGAGAGGATGCCGATGGTGGTGGATTTGCCGGCGCCATTGGGGCCCAGCAGGGCGAAGAAGTCACCTTCGGCGACGTCCAGATCGATGCCTTTGAGGGCCTGGAAGCCGTTGCCGTAGGTTTTGGTCAGCTGTCGGATGGACAGGGCAGAACTCATAGCGGGTCACGTACCGAGTGAAAAGGTCAGGACACGCCAGGGCAAGTCACTGGCGCAGTGAGTGCGGCCATGGTGCAAGGCCTGGCCGCACAAGTACAGTCATGTGTATTGATAGTGACTATCGAAGCAGGTTCAGGTCAGTGCCGTCATCACCGCCGCCTGGTAGGCCGGGCGTTGCTTCAGCCGCTCGTACCAGGCTTGCAGGTGGGGCATGGCCGGGCGCTCGATGGGCATTTCGAACCAGGCGTACACGAAGCTCCCCAGTGGGATGTCGCCCATGCCGATCTGGTCACCGGAAAGGTACGGTTGGTGCGCCAGGGTTTCATCGGCGATCGACAGCAACTGCGCGCACTGTTTGTGCGCGGCATTGATCGCGACCCAGTCGCGCTGGTCTTCGGGCGTGCGCAGCAGGCCCCAGAACAGCGGCCGGAACGCCCCTGCAAAGGACGACGTGGTCCAGTCCATCCACTTGTCCGCCAAAGCGCGCTGGCGCGGGTTGTCCAGGTACCAGCCCTGCACGGCGCCATATTCGGCACACAGGTAGCGCACGATGGTGTTGGACTCCCACAGGGTAAGGTCGCCGTCTTCGAGCATGGGCACCAGGCCATTGGGGTTGCGGGTGCGGTAGTGCGGCTCGTTGACGACACCGAAGGCGCCGCCGGCGTCGATGGATTCGAAATCCAGGCCCAGCTCGTGGGCGATCCACAGCGCCTTGCGCACATTGCTCGAATTCTTGCGACCCCAGATCTTCAGCATGACGACGTCCTTATGAATGCGAAGGGGTGAGTCTACTCCAGGCCTCTGTCGCCTGCATCGGCGAGTGGGTCGATATAGACGAACAATGAGCTGAAACTCCCACAGCCACACCCTGTCACTGTTCTGAGACTGCCGTTCACTGTGTTGCGTCTAAGCTCTGTGAGACGGCCCAAGCCCCTGGTTCCAAGGAGGAAGGATTATGTTGCTGTTGTGGTTGCTGGTCCTGGTGATCGGCACGGCGTACCTCACCCACCGGCGTCTGCCACCGCTGCAGATACTCGCCATCGTTGCCGGCTATACCTTGCTGATGGGCATCTTCAGCTCGGCGCCCGGCTGGCTGCTGGCGTTGATCTGGCTGGTTCTGGCCGCCAAGGCTGCCCTGCTGTTACTACCCGAGTGGAGGCGCAAGGTATTCACCGGCCCTGTGTTCAAGTGGTTCCAGCGCACCCTGCCGCCCATGTCGCAGACCGAACGCGAAGCCATCGACGCCGGCACCGTATGGTGGGACGGCGAGTTGTTCAGCGGCCGCCCCGACTGGCGCACGCTGCTCGACTACCCTGCGCCAACACTTACCGAAGAAGAACAGGCCTTCATCGATGGCCCGACCGAGGCGCTGTGCGCGATGGTCAGCGACTGGCAAATCGGTCAGGATCTCGACCTGCCGCCCGAGGCTTGGGCCCATATCAAATCGCAGGGTTTCTTTGCCCTGATCATTCCCAAGGAATACGGCGGCAAAGGTTTCTCCGCTTACGCTCATTCTCAGGTCGCCATGAAGCTCGCCACGCGCAGTGGTGACCTAGCCTCCACGGTGATGGTACCCAATTCCCTCGGCCCGGCTGAGCTGTTGCTGCACTACGGCACCGACGAGCAACGCAACCACTATCTGCCACGCCTGGCCCGGGGCGACGACATTCCGTGCTTCGCGCTCACTGGCCCCCTGGCCGGCTCCGATGCAGGCGCAATGCCGGATACCGGTGTCATCTGCAAAGGCCAATGGCAAGGTGAGGAGGTCATCGGCCTGCGCCTGAACTGGGAAAAGCGCTACATCACCCTCGGCCCGGTCGCCACCCTGCTCGGCCTGGCCTTCAAGGCCTACGACCCGGATCACCTGCTGGGCGAAGAAGAAGAGCTGGGCATCAGCCTGGCGCTGATACCCACCGACACCCCCGGTGTGGAAATCGGCAAACGCCACCTGCCACTGGGCGCGGCCTTCATGAACGGCCCCAACAGCGGCAAGGACGTTTTCATCCCGCTTGAATTTCTCATCGGCGGCCAGGCCATGCTTGGCAAGGGCTGGATGATGCTGATGAACTGCCTGTCGGTGGGCCGCTCCATCTCCCTCCCTGCTGTGGGCACAGGTGCTGCCAAATACACCAGCCTGGTCACCGGCCAGTACGCCAACATCCGCGAGCAGTTCAACGTGCCACTGGCGGCTTTCGAAGGCATCCAGGAATCATTGGCGCGCATCGGCGGCAACGCCTGGCTGATGGACAGCGCCCGCCTGCTGACCGCCAAGGCCGTGGACCTGGGCGAAAAGCCTTCGGTGCTGTCGGCGATCCTCAAGTACCACCTGACCGAACGGGGCCGCGAATGCATTCAGCACGCCATGGACGTGCATGGCGGCAAGGGCATCATCATGGGCCCGAACAACTACCTGGGGCGCAACTGGCAAGGGGCGCCGATTTTCATCACGGTCGAAGGCGCGAACATTCTCTCGCGCAACCTGATGATCTTTGGGCAGGGTGCCATCCGCTGTCACCCGTTCGTGCTCGATGAAATGGCCCTGGCAGGCCGCGAGGACCACGGCCAGGCCCTGAAGGAGTTCGACGAACTGCTGATGAAGCACATCATGTTCGCCGCAGGTAACGCGGCGAGCACACTGGTGCACGGGTTGGGGCTGGGTCATCTGGAGAAGGTGCCAGGCGACGCCCTGAGCCAGGGATATTTTCGCAGCCTGAACCGCCAGGCTGCGGCCTTTGCCTTGCTGGCTGACCTGTCGATGATGCTGCTCGGTGGCGCACTCAAGCGCCGCGAACGCCTCAGTGCAAGGCTCGGCGATGTGCTCAGCTACCTGTACCTGTCTTCGGCTGCACTCAAGCGCTACCATGACCTTGGCTCGCCCGAGCACATGCGCCCCCTGCTGCGCTGGGCCATGGAAGAAAGCCTTGGCCAGGCTGAAAACGCCCTGGACCGGCTGTTGGACAACTTCCCCAACCGCTTCGTCGGCTGCGCCCTGCGGGTGCTGGTATTCCCGTTCGGTCGCAGGCATACCGGGCCGAGCGACGAACTGGATGCGCAGGTGGCCGAACTGATTGGCAGAAGCAAAGGCGACCCAGCGCTGGAAGAATTGCTGGCAGGGTGCTTCCGGCCCCAGGCCGAAGGCGACCCTGTGGCTGCGTTGCAACGCGCCAGCGACCTGCTCGATGAGGTCGCGCCACTGCAACGAACGCTGCACCAGTCAGTGAAGGACGGTACCGTACGACCAGCACCCGGGGAGTCGCCCATCGATGCGGCTGTGGATGCTGGCGTACTGCAGCCGCATGAAGGCCAGCGTTTGCTCGATGCGCAGCACGCTCGCCGCCAGGTCATCGATGTGGATGCCTTTGAAAAAGCGCAGCTTACGCGCGCTGAAGGGCATATTCGCTAACGTCAATGTCAGCGCCCGGGGCCTGCCGCCGGCCTCGGGTTGCTCTTCGGTACTCCACATTCAACCGTTGGTCAAGTCAACGAAGCGGGCGGCAGTCAGTGTTGGCACGGGTATTACAATCGAGGCCCAATAATGAAACCGGGCTTGGTCTTGAGTATCTTCAGCCAATAGCACCGTGAACGGTGAAGGCGCCGTCGGATGTGGCGTAAAAACACCCGTTGCGGACACTGTGCCGTTGCCACTAATGACAGTCCATCGAGTGTCAGCGGCTCGCACCTCCACCTCACCTTCCCAACTGTCATAAAAAAGCAGCAGCCTGACTTTGTTGTTTACCAGTTCTGCTTTCAGGTAGTGGGATTCTATGGTGTGCAACGTAACGAAGGTGGATATGGCTGTTTCACTACCTGCCGTGGCCTTGATCACATCTGCACTGATAAGCGTACGCGGGCCAGATTGTAGTGCCACCTCACGTTTGGTCTTGTTGTTGGAGTCAAGCGCGAATGCTGGCGTAGGTGCACTGGCTGGATAATAAAACATCTCACCCCTCTCGCTCATCAGGCGCCCTGATGCTGCACCCTCGAACGCCCATTGCACATTTGCCGCGGCTGGCGCCAACGTCAATGCCTGCTTCTCATCACTGACTCCAACCAATCGAAGCCGTGGGGTAATGGCGAGCGGTTGTTCGACGTGTGCCTGATGGCGGTATTGGTCAGCCACGCTGTTAGCGTCGTACATTGCCCAATACAGTAGCAACTCCGGAATCAATTGCCCGGCGGTAAAACGCAGCGATCCTGGCGGTGTGCAAAAACCGGCGAGCCAAGCGTTGTCAACCGGAGGCAACCCCAGTAAAACCTCGGGAAAGAGAACGCTCAAAAAAGACAATACGCCCGCATCCCCCGCCGTTTCCGGGGCACTCAGCGAGTTGGTCCCCCCCAGCGCAAGTTCACTCGACCCACTGGACAACGTCAGGTCCAATGACGCTTCTCGAAGCTTGAAAGAGCCTTTCACATCGTGCAGTAACGGGCTGATAGGCGGCAACACTCCATACAGGTTGACACGCGCCGTTTCTTTATAGTGCTCGGTAAGCGCTGCCCAACTAAAGTCACCGTCCGTATGTTCGAACAGTGCCTCACCGGACCACTGCAGCCGAAGGAACGACCCCTCTAGCAACTTGTAACGCAGGTAGCCGTTGGCAAGTGGCACCTTGACTGTGAATGCCGTTCTCGAAGCCGGTAATGTTTCCAGCATTTCATGAACTCGTCGCCCAACACGCCCCAACACCGCGCGCAAAGCAAACTGTGAATCTTTTACGATGGTGTTCGTTATCGTGATGTGCTGTTCGTTGTAGGTAACGCATGGTGCACCCAAGCTCAGGGTGCCCACGCGCCATATAGCGCCCTCGACCATCCGGTCGTACTGCACCTGCTCACTCACGCGGCGCGAATTACGCCGGGCGTAGTCAACCCATGACGCATTGACGATCTGGCGACTCAAGACACCGACCACCAGTGTGAGCGGGTCGACCAAAACAGTATTCAGCGTATCGCCGCGGGTCGGGGGTTGCGCGCTGTCGGGTATACCATCAGCCATTGCAATATCTCCTGTTTCAATGGGTTCATGTGAACATCCCGAACGTACAGCGGCAACTGGCAGTAATTGCAGTTGACAGTGCACTCGCTTGCAGAAGCTGGTTTGAGCCGAACCAGCCTCCAGCCAGGAGATAGCCTGTGTGCGCTCGGTCGCGACACGAAGTGGCCGGGAGCGTATGATTCAGCACTGTCTATGCAATCGAGTTACGTTCATGGCCCAATCCTACCTGGCACACCACCTGCAATTGCTGCACCACCTGCGTACCATTCTGGTGGCGCTCGGAGAAAGCGAGCAGGTTCCCGAAGAAAGCCACGTGCTGTTCCTGGAACGCTTCGACGAGCTGCTTACCCATCTGCCAACCGATCCGCTGCAAAGCCAGTACCTGGGCCAGGATCTGATCTGCCAGGTCATCCAGCGCTATCCGCAGATTGCCCACCTGGTACCCCGTGACCTGCTCTGGTTCTTTGGCGGCGATTGCCTGCACTTCATGCCGGATGAAGAACTCGAGTTGTATCAACAGCTGGAAGAAATGCGCTACGAAGCCGAACAACAGGGCGAAACATTCGATTGGCATCAACACAAAGAAATGCTCAGCCTGTCGAATCGACGATCAGCGCACTAAGCGATACGCCCTGCCGCATCAGGGGGGGGCGCGACAGGCCGACGCGCCGCGCCTTGCGGCGGCTGCCATCCCGCAATCCATGCAGGCTTGCTAATTATTCCTACATCCCGCTTATCCCCCCCCCTTTAACCTGTTCGCCGCTCCCCCCAACAGGCGCTTAGCCGTCTGGGAGCATTCCGGGACTGCCCCACATACGAACAGGATTCAAGGAACTGCCAATGAAAAAGACTTTACTCATGCTTGCCTTGGGAATGGCCAGCAGCAACGTATTCGCAGCCCCCGAAACCGGCCAGATCAACTTCTACGGTACGGTCTATGGCGGCGGCACCTGCCCGATCGAAGTGGTCAACCCCGGCGGAAGCGTTATCCCTCGTGTATCGCTCGGCAACTTCACCACCAAGTACTTCAGCGCCAGCGGCACCGTTACCCCAGACGTGGCATTTGCGTTGCGCGTAACGCCTAGCGCTACTTGCACCATCGCACCCGGCGCAAAAACCAAGATCACCTTTACTCCATTGCACGGTGTAGTGGGCACAAACCTCTACGGTATTCGCGGCGGCGGCGCCACGGGCCTGGGTCTTGTGATCAAGGACCAGGCTCGCACCAAGATCAACCCCAATGCCGAATCCAAAGAATACGACCTGTATGAAACCCGCCCGACAGACTTGATGTTCTACGCGGCGTATGAATCCTTTGCCGCCACCGTTAGCGAAGGCTTGGCCGAGGCGGAAGTTTCTTTCGTGGTGAACCTGCCTTGACACGCACTCCAGGTGCCTGCACCTGGAGTCGATTCCAACTACACCCGGTCCAACGCCATGCTGTTTTTCCGTCACCCCCTGGCTGTTGTGTGCAGTTGCCTGCTGCTGCTCGGCGTCAACACGCCAATTGCCTATGCGGCACTTACCATCAGCCATACCCGTATCGTCCATGAGAGCGCCAAACGCAGCGCCTCAGTGATTGTCGCAAACCCTTCGAAAACGTCGTTCGCCGCTCAGGCTTGGGTCAATACCGAAGCCGACGATGCAACCACTGCTGTCCCCCTCATAACCTCGCCTGGGCTGTTCCGTCTGGACCCCGGCAATGAGCAGACAGTGCAGATCAACGCACTACCCAATGACCTGCCGCAAGACCGTGAGTCGCTGTTCTATTTCAACTTGCAGGAAATTCCGCAGGCGACGGCCGATACCCGGCAAAATATTCTGAACATTGCCCTGCGTACGCGCATCAAGCTGTTCTATCGCCCCAGCCATCTGAAAGACCGCCCGCAAGACCGGCTCAAGGACCTGGCATGGTCGGTACAACTGATAGACGGCAAACCGCACCTGGTTGTCGACAACCCTTCGCCCTACCACTTCACTTTCAACCGACTGGTCATCAGCGGCGCTGGGTTTAGTGAAACCATTACGGCCCACGACATGGCCCTGCCATTGAGCCGTCAGACGTATGCGCTGAAGCGGTTACCGACAACCCAGGGCCTTCAGGTCAACTTCACCACGATCAATGACTACAGCGGCATTACAGCCGAACGCTCCAGCCCGGTGAAACCAGAGTGAGCCAACCTATACCCTCAGGCGCGCAACGTAAGGTTGATGGAGGGGAAACGGACCCAGTTGCCGCCCTCATCGAAACTCACCTGAACGCTGACAGTAAACCGTTCATTGAGCCTGAGGCTTGCCAGATAGGTTTTTGGCACCGTCACAGCGTTATCCATGCCAATCCCCTGCCTGGCTTGCGTAGCCGATACCGGATGTGCGACAAGTGCATCATGGGCGGGCGCCTCATTGCCACTTTGCAATACGCCCGTCACCTGGATGCTGACCCGCTGCCCTTCGGCGATCATCCGCCACGTGTCCAGCTTGATCGGTACATGGGCAGGCGCAGAAGCCAAGTGAAAGCCTGTACTGTCGGCACCCACCAGGTTTACCTGAGGCAGCCTTTGCGTCATCGCCCTCACCTCCAACCTGACCGGATCAGAGTCCAGAGCACTGTCACCACCATCGACTTGGTAGATGACCGGCAGGGTCCGCTTGCTTTGCGCCAAAACCTTCTGCACCGGAATTTCAAAGTGCCGGTCGCGCCCCTCGTACGGGGTCCGGGTTGAATAGTGCCCCACGCTTCCCGGCTCCCCCCACACGACAGTGATCGTTTCACCGGGATACACCATCACCTCGGCCGGAACCTCGATCAACAAGGGAGCGTCAAAGTCGTCAAGCGCAAGCGTCAGTTGTGGCCCTGAACCCTCAGCCTGGGCGATCAGCACCGGGCTCAAGCTCCTGGGCACCGGCGTGGCCGTTACCGCCAGTGTGACGGGCTGCGATCGTGCACTGACATTACCCGCGCGATCACGTACCCGATAATGGATATAACGCGCACCATCCTCACGCTCGCGAATCATGTCTCCGGGAAATTCGAGTACCAACGGCTGCCCGACGTTCTGATCTGTCACCTCAAGCTCGGCAACCTGCTCGTTGGCAAAGGGCGCTCGGTCCCAGTAATACGTCAGCATATCGCCCACTGCCGGGCTGTCGTACCCCGGCACAGTGGCCAACAAACGATCACCATGAGACTCCAGGTAGCTCACCGTAACGCCCTCGTCCAGGACCTGCTCCTCAACAATCAAGGCACCGTCCTCGCCCCCCAGCAACGGCGCGATCTTGTCGATCGTCAGTGTCAGTGGCTCAGACACCACCTGACTTCCGTTGTAACCATGGACGCGGTAGGTCACAAGCACCTGGCCGTGAGCCAATAGCGCTACCGGGACATCGGCGTACAGGTCTTGCGGCGGTATGGTGTCGAACCAGGTTTTCTCCTCGACCAACTGCGCGCCCCAATACAGGAAAAGCTTTTCCGGGTAGTCGGGTGAAGGGTTCGAGTAGTCCCACATAGGCACTTCAATCCGCAATGGACGTGCAAGCGCCGATACGGGCAGCAAGTTGTCCTGCCCTCCTGGGATATTGGGCAGAACATCTGGCGAAACAGGCGGTTCGAGGAGCGTATCGGTGGGCAGGCCTCTCGCTGATCGTTGCATCATGCTTCCCCTTACGTTTGTTACCGTGCACAAAAACGGGAAGGCTGAACCTTCCCTGTTGCGACCGACCTACCAGCTGTAACGCAGCCCGACGTTAGCCCCCCAAGGCTGCTCAATCTTTTCACCATTGGCATAATCAAAGTCTGCATGCAGCTGCAAGCGATCATTCAAGGTCGCGGCAACCCCTAGCCCAAGCTCGCCTCGCGAACCCGACAGATCGTTGTCGAATCGATTATTGTTGACCTTCACCTGATTGTTCTGAACGAACTCATGCGCATAGGCTGCGCGCAGATACGGCTGCAGCAATCGCCCCTCGCCCAGTTCGAAGGTCCGCCCAACGGTGGCACCGGCCTTGCCGAGCAGCGAACGGGTATCATCACCTTGGGCTTGCAAGCCATTGTCCAGCTGGTAGTCCTTGCCCTGGATATTGACCACCGACCATTGCGTGTAGGGCTCGATGAAGTAACCAGCCCCCAGGTCCAGGTGCCGACCAAACTCCACGGATGCCCCCACGCCAAGGTTGTCGTAGTCGCCCTTGGTCCGCGTGCCATCGCTCAAGGCGATTTTTGATGAGTTGTCAAAACGGTTGAGCTTCACCACACCGTCCAGGTAGTACCCACTCTGGGCATCGAGCCAGGTTGCATAAAGCCCCAGGTAGTAGCTCTTGACCTCTGCCGAGGCGCCCCGGACCAAGTCCAGATCAGAACCGCTGTGGCCCGCCATCACCCCGATCAACCATTGGCCATCGCCTACCGGAAGCGGCGCATCGGCACCCAACGAGAAACCCTGCTGAACTTGCCGGTAAGGGCTACCCGATGCATCGGACACGTTGAATTTGTTGCCATAGGCTCTAACCCAGCCACCGGCACTTGCCTCATCCAGGCGTAACTCGCCCATGCGGCTACGCAACGTCGTCAGCTCGCCGTACCACACAGTCGGCGCCGTGTTGAACAGAGCCAGCACAGAAGCAGTGCCAGGGCTGATGACCTTGCGCGAGCCATCGAGGAACCAGTCGTTGCCTCGCTGCACCAGGTCATAGGAAAAAGCCCCCAGGTCGACTGGCCCGTTGAGTAATGAAAACTGCGCATCACCCGCCGCGGCGTGCACCAGATGCAGCTGGTTTTCAACCGAGGGATCAGCGCCGCTGCTGCCCACCAGCAAGCTATGGCTACCGGTGGCAGTTCCGGTGATATCAAGGAAGTCGGTCTGGCCAGTACTGAAGTCACTGTCCATGATGAACGTTCCGCTGCCTGCCAGAGTCCCCAAGGCCAAACGTTGATACTGGTCGGGTTCACCGAACCTGATACTGCCGCCATTGAGAGCCAGGCTGCCGACCTGGCTATCTTCGACCATATTCCAACGCGCTTGGTCGTTAATGGACAGACCGGACACATTCTCCAGGCGGCCAGTCAGGCTGGCCTGGTTGTCCAGCGTCAACGAGGCACTGGAGCCGGCTTCGACGCGTACATCTCCCACAAGTTGGCTGTTGTCGACAGTCATGCTCGCCGTCGACCGGCCCACCACTTCCAGCAGGGTACCGTTGCTACCGCGCAACGTGGAGCCGCCTGCCACGTTTATTACCCCATTGGCAGGGCCGAGCAACGGATTGCCGACAATGATGGCCGAGCCGTCCAGCCCTTGCACATCAGAGCCCACCAGGTTCAGCGTGGCTGTACCCGGCAAAGCAGCATCGGAGAAGATACGCACCCCAGCTTGCGCACCTACCAAGCGGCTGTCTTGAGCCGTCAGTGTCGCACCGCCAAACATGTTCGCTGCCGCAGCGGTCCCGGTACCGATCAACTCGCTGCGTTGCAGGCTCAAGGTGGCAGCTGATGACACCAATGCGCCGCCGCGGGCACCTTCAACATGACTGTCGCTGATCGTGGCGGAAGCCCCCGCAGTGCCGTCAGACTCCAAACGCAGGCCATAGCGGTCACTGACCACACGCGAGTTGTCCGCTATGGTCACCCTCGCCCCACCACGCAGGGCGATGCCATCAGCGCCTTGCGCATCCACGTTACTGCGTTGCATCTGCAACTGCGCACCGCTACCGATATCCAACTGCAGGGTCGATGCATCGACCGCCTCAAGCCAGGCGCCAGGGTTGAGCTGATAGCTGTCGACCGGCGTGGTGGCGTCGATCGCTCGCTTGCCCTCCACGACGGTCAACGCCTCGGTAACCGGGCTAGCCAGCAAGAGTACAGGTAACATGAGCACCGCCTGCATTGAAGGGTGCGAGCGTTCTTTAAGCACAGTCGCCATTGAATCAAAGGTCTCCGTCGTATTAACTGAAATCACCCACGGATTAGGGGGTAAATTTCGTACAAGTTACGTGGCACTACCCGAAACCTCTGTAGGAATATTCGTCAATTGAGCAAAAGACATCTGACGGGAGATGAAGATGGCTGACGCCATCTTCATGCGTTGCCTGCTTACGGTTTGAGTGGGCAAGCTGCTCCCAGTTGATGCATTGAAATGATGCGTTCCTCAGTACCGGACGTGTACGTCGTACCGTCCAGTTCGAAGGTGTACCAAACACGGGCGCGCCCGTCTTTAAGGGCAGCATTGAAGTTAGGTATGGGCAGTATGTGTGTGTCATAGGGCTCCACACGCCATACAAACCCATTCAAACTTTCCGCTGTCAGGGTAATTTCCTCGACCTTGTCAATGTCCGGTATTGGCGTTTCACCGGTAAAGCCATGCACTGCCGTCCAATGCATCGTAACTTTGGCACCCGTCACTAAACCGTATGCCGCCAGGTCCGGCACCTGAACACGAATGGCCGCTGCGGCACCGCTATCGTCATCCGGGTCATACAATGATCGGCAGGTCAGCCAGCCCACGGGAGCCTCGGTATTGCCACCAAGAAACTCAGGGGCGTCCGGGACCAAGACAATGGCCGTTACGGTTACATCGGTCGATGGCGACACTGAGGCATTGGGAACACCGTCCCGAGTGATCCTGTAATGCACCGGCACTACGCCGTTTTTGTGGGCTTCGATGTAAGCCCAAGGGATCGTTGCCGTGACTTGCTCACCGGGATCGGTGTCCAGCACCTCATGATCCGCTTCAGTGATATGGGTTCCACCCCAATGGAAGGTAATTTTATCGCCCTCGATAAAGGTGCTATCGAGCACGAACGTCAGGGTCGCAGGCTTGAACTGGTCGTCCGGCGTCAGTTCATTGTTTTTGCCCGAAACCTCACCTTTGACCGTGACGTTGTCCAACTTCGGGTTGACCGGGTCTGGCCAGGTTGGGTCTGGGCCTGGATCGACCGGCCCGATACGTTCAAGGTTAACGTCCACAGCCGTCCGCTCGGTGCCCGCTGGCACCGCCCCCCGTCGCAGTGCATAGCTGACAGGTGTCGACATCGCCCCGCTGCCTGCGGCCGCATACTCGCCCCACACTTGCAGCGGCAACAGGTTGATTGCCAGTGGGAAAGATGGCGCGTTGCCAATCGGCTGCCAACCCAGTTCGAGGGAGCCCCAGGTCACCTGTAACTCATCTGTGGGCTTGAAGTGCTCGAATGCCGGGATATGCACCGACACACCCGTGAACACATCCTCCTGGTCGATCACTCCATCGCCAGCCAGCGGCACTTCAGGAGCCTTCAAACCCGAAGGCAATGGCCCAAGCGCAACACCCACCGCGGTAGGAGGGGCGATTCGGCTGATGTTGCCGGCCTTGTCAACCAGCAGATAGAGGGCGTAAAGGCCACCATCGCCTGCGGCTTCGATGGCAGTTCGGGGCACCTTCAATTGCTGTGGTAACGTTCCGACATCTACAGTCACGGCAGGTAATACCGCGGTGAGGTCCTCGGGTACATCCTTCAACCAGTAGACGGCAACCTTGTCGCCGGCGGCATGATCAGGGTACGAACCCAACGTCAGCTCAACATCTGCCACGTTGGCGTCGGTGACATCTGCAATCGGCGCAAAAGCGGGCGGGACGTTACCTCGGTTGGGCGCAATGCGGTCAAAGATCAGCGCGAGCCTTCCGCCCTGAAGCCTCGTGCCCCCACTGTAAGGTAAAACCTCATAAGTGAATGTCTGTGTACCTTCACCCCACGCCTCAACTCTTTCCCTGGGCACGGTATACGGCAGGGGGAACTCGTCTCTATTACTTTCGTCAAGTTCCCTATTGATTAGTTCTTCCCGCCCCCCGTTCTCACTTAAATGATAAATATATAAAGTGTCGTAAACGCCGAAGCCGGGCGGCGCAAACGTGTCCCATGCCGGGATGCTGACTGTCAGTTCCCCATCAGCGCTGAGCAACACTTGGCTTTTCAGCGTGTTATCAGCGGGATCGGCCAATAGGCTCGGGTCGATCAACGGGGCTTCCAATGCAGTGGACACAGAAGCCTGCGCCCGCTGCTGACGCACGGCCTGGCGGGTTTGCTCGGCCGTCATGGTCCTTTTTTCATACGTGCTCATTACGTTTATCCTGTCGCGCTGGAGGGTTAAGGACGCCGAAACTAAGCGAGTTGCATACCGTTATTTAAAGGCCCCTGTTCAACACGAACAACTGGCAGAACTGACAGTTGACTTCTTGCATCAGCCTTTTAAACCGCCGAGTAATTATCGAGTTATCAACAAGATCGAGCGCCGCGCGGGCGGCGCTCGATCTCAAGGGCACCAGATCACTCCGGATATGCGCCTAACCGCATCGCCAAAGCCCAGAAACACCGGTTACACCGTGCGCACCGCTCAAAGGGTTTCCTGCATCGCCAGGCGATCCAGCGGGTCATACGCATAGTTCGCGCTGGCTGTACCGGCCGCCCCGTTGACGCTTTGCAAACGCCCCAGCGCATCGTACGCAAGCGTGCGCCCTTGCTCGTCAAGCACCAGGTTGCCGTCCAGGTCATACTCGAGCGCGACAATAAGCGGCGAATCCTCAAGCCCGCGAATTTCGAAACCAGTCAGCTGTGCAGGATCCAGTTCATTGTCGAACTGATAGCGGGCATCGAGGGTGCCACCGTCAAAACGCGTGCGCACTCGGGAGATATTGTCCAAGGCATCGAAATCGAAGCGCTGGGCCTGGATTTTCTTGCCGTAGGGGTCGACCGGCAGGTATGCGTCTTCGCCCTCACACATGTAATCGGTCAATCTGCCACGCTCGTCGTAGGTGTAAGCCTCCTCTCGCAGCACTCGCCCGTCCTCGGTGAGCGTCTTGCTCACGATCGCATCGAGCGCATCATAAGCCTGCGCCAGCACTTGTTGCGCATCGTCAAAATCAAAGCGGCGCGACGTTTCACGCTCAAACTCATCGTACTCAAGGGTGGTCTGCAAACTGCGAACGCTGCCATCGGCATCACGCGCCTGGGTCATGATCGACCTGTTACGCCCCAGCGAGTCATAGGTGAACGTACTGGTCAGCGCACCCAGGCTGGTTTGTTCGAGTTGGCCCAGCGAATTGTAGGTATAAGACTGAACCTGCCCGAGTACATCGGTGTAACTCAACAGGCGTCCGCCCAGGCTGTGTACATAGGCCATCTCGTAGCGAGCCCCCTGCTGAACTCGCGTCTCCGACCGTACCTGGCCGGTACTGAAATAAGTACGCGAAAGCTCCTCGCCCTGCTCCTTGCAGTACAGCAACCGCGCATTCTGCTTGTCATACTGGTATTGAGCCTCGACCCCCGAGTCAATCACCGTCCGTTGCAAAGGCTCTTCACCCAACTGAGGCAGGTATTGGTAACGGATTTTCTGGCCACTGGGTGTGATGACCGATTCAGGCTGACGCATGCCATCGGCATACTGCAGCACGCGCCGGCGACCGCCGGTAATTGATTCGACCATGCGACCCAGGCCGTCGAACACCTGCTCACCCAACACGCTCTGGGTAGCGCCATCGGGGTGCAGCACCTTGATCAGCACCGGCAAGTCTTCATCGCTGTGACCAGCATACTCACGCACCACCTGCGAGCCATCGGCCAGGGTATGCGTGTGCAAGCGGTCGAACTCATCAAAGGCGAAAGCAGTCTGGGCGCCGCGGCCGTCGATTTCTCGCGCCGTGCGACCAAGGCCGTCATAAAAGTACTGGTGCAAGCTCTCGCGCGTACCATCCAGGCGCAAACGTTCGACCCGTACCGGCTTTTCGAAAAGATTCTGCCAGGTGACGGTCTTGCCAGTGCGCAACAGGCCGTCCGCCGCCTCGCGCCACTGGGTGAGGATCGGCCCTTTCGATTCTGGCGTACCGATCGGGTCGATCTGCTCATGGGTGCGCACGCCGTCGGGGCCGATTTCACAGCTGCGCTGCCCCCAGGCGTCGTATTCGAAGCGGGTGCGCAGCGGCAGATCGTCCAGCGCCAGCCATTCATATTCGGTTTCTTCAAGCAGATTGCCCAAGGCATCGTAGGCAGCGCTGTAGCTCAACCGTGGCGCCTCCTGGGCGGCCATTGTCTGCGCGAAGTCAGGGTCCTGGCGCAACTGGCGAACCACACGATTGAGGCCGTCTACGTAGCTCCAGGTGGTAACCCCTTTGACATCTTTCATGACCTGCACAGCCTGATTTCCCGTGGAGGACAACTGGTAGCTGTATGCGCGCGCGGCTTTGAACTCCTCCATGTTCGGAGCCACCGTTTCCAGCACTACCCGCCTGAGCTGGTCGTACTCGTAGGCAATCTGCACCTGGTTTTCATCGTAGTTGAGCAGGGGCTCGCCGATCAGCTCCGAGTACTGCAGCGTATTGACCTTTTGCGCCCCGTCGAAGCCGGTCGCCGTAGCTTGTATCTCCACTACCGGGTGCTGATTCACCACCCGTAGGGCATAGCGGTAGTCGGTACGGGTAGGCTTGCCGCCCATGCTCCGCACCTCGCTCAGGCGCCGGCCATGCAGCAGCGGATCGGCCAGCGCCTCGGCGTACTCAATCCCGGTATGGCAGAGGATGGTGCCGTCAATCACACGCACCTGGGCTTCGCTGTCTGGCAAAAGCTGGCCCTTGGCCTGAGCATCGAGTGCGCCCAAGGCGATATAGGTGAAATTTCGGCTCAGGGCCTCTGCCTTCCCCTCACCGTCGGCAGCGGGCACCAGCACCTGTGATTTAAGGGTGCGCACGAAACCTTCCGGGTCGCTCGGACAGCCCTCGCTAGCCTCGGCCGGGTAATAGCTATAGCGTGTCTGTACACCATTGGCCTGTACCTCCAGGGTGAGGTTGCCGTGACTGTCGTATTGCGTGGCGGACACTTCAGTACGGCGATCCCTGGAGTTGCCTTGTAACGACCAGGCAGAGGTCACCGTGTTTGGCAACTGGAAGTTGTTCGGCTGGTCTGCGAACAAAGTGTCACTTCGTTCGTGATAGGTCGTTGTGACGGTTTCGATGCAGCCTTGCTGGGTGGTGACCTGCGAGGTCAGCAAGTGAAAGCGATTGAATGTGCGCTCAGTCGTACGCAGCGCGGTGCCATCCTGATACTGACTCGCAGTCGAACTGTAGACAAAGCTGGAACCGGTGAACTTGTACAGGTTGTCCAGCCCGTTGTCCTCCCAGGCCACCCCCGTGCCATTACCAAGGAAGTTGTTGCTACTGAAGGCATACCGCGTTTCGATATCCGGCTGCCCCCCGCCCGGGCTCAGGACATGCCGCTGCACGTACGGCACCGTTCGCCCTTGGCCGCCGGGCAAGGCATGGCCGTCATCCTTGTACTCAATGACTTCGCGTGCACCGACGGGAGTGTGCAGATCAGTCAGGCAGCGCAACTCGCCCACCCGGCGATAAGTGAATGCCCAGCGTGCCTGGTCCGCAGTTGGCAAAACAATCTTGACCAGCTCATCACCCGTGCGCTCCAGGGTGTAGCGTGCGAACGCTTCGGAATCAGGGTTCAGGTCGATCAGCACCCGTGAATGGCTACTGTAATCGATCTTGAGCAAGGTGCGCGGGCGACCGTTGACCTGGGTGTCATCGGTAATGGATGCCAGGCACGGCTCGCCGTTTACCACCTGGTAGGTCAGATTGATGCCGTGCCCGCTCGCTGCCAGCACGCGTACAGGCAAAGCCACCGCAAATGTGGGTGCCTGCGGCTCAAGCAGCTCGATCAAGCCGGACTTGTGGGCGATCCGAAAACACTTGTTCCCTCCCTCGCTGACGTTGTCGAAATGAAAACTGTCGATCTTGCGTTCAGGTATCACGGCCTTTTCGCCAGGGCCATTGTCTGCCACCTTGAAACTCTCACCCGTATGCAAGCTGAGCATGCCGCTACTGACGACAAACTGGCTGAGGTTAAGGCTCCAGCCGACACCGAATCCGGTGTCCTGGCTGTTCAGCGGGTTGTAGCCCAGGCGCAGTGGCAGCGTGGGGCCGCTGAGGTGGTTGGCAGGCAACTCGGGCAGCTCTATCAGTAGTGAATACAACCCGGTTCGCGGGTCGACACTCCCCTGCACGAAGCTGAGAAAATTGAAAGCGTTGGAATGAATAAGGGATTGCGTCGTCATAGGAACACACTCGTTCTGATAGCGGAAAAAAGTCGCCCCGCCAAGGGGCGACAAACACTTACTGAAGTTCAAGCGTCAGTGTGTTTCGGCCATCGGCTCCGCCGCCAAAAGTGGCCTTGAGCCGGTGCGCAATGCCAAAGTTGTCGATCAGGGTGAACAACAATGGCTTGTCCAGCACTTCACGGTATTTCTTGCCGCCTGTGTCGTACCAGTAGTTCAGGTTGGGCGCCCGATCCAGGCTTAACAGCAGGCTGCCTTCGGCGACGTCTTCCTGCCCCTTGAAGCCGTAATCCAGTTCCTTGAAATTCACCAAGGACTCTTTCGCCAACAACTGCAACTCAGCCTGATACTCGATGCCCGTAGACGCAGGTACCGCACCCGGGTAACGGCGTGGCTTGAAGGCGAAGCCGGTGTACGTGCAATACGACTCCTTGAGCAGTTCGCTTTCCCACCTGATCATCGAGGCGTGATCGAAACGAGCGCTGGCAAACTGCACGTCCCTGGCGCTGATCACCCAGTAATCGGTGGTGTAGTGCCAATAGTTGAAGGTATCCAGCGGCTGGCCGTGATCCGAACCCATTCGGCTGGCCACACGTTTTGCCACCATCGAGTAGTTGCTGATGCTCGGTGCCGGTACACGCACCCCTTCAAGTTGCACGACCCCCTTGGTTTCGTCCTTTTCCTGCGAGTAGTGCCAGCCATTGGAATGGTCCTGGAACTTGGCCTTGAACTTACTGACTTCCGCCTCCAGGCAATGTACATAGACAGTCACCGTGCGCCTGGCATCAGCGGGCGTGCGCAATGGCACCTGCGCAGCCGGGGCGCTGCCGGTGGGCAAGTAGTCGAAGCGATTGCGAACCTTGCTGACCGCCCATTTCCTCGGGGAACCGGTTTCGTCCGGGTCAAGCCCTTCGCACCCGGGACGCAGATAATCGACTTCAGTGCCATCCTCATGCAGGATCACCAGCGTCGAGAGTTCCAGATCACTCACTGGGTCCCAGACCACACCCTCATCGCCCTCGAACGAGTTGGTTTCGATCAGAATGTCGATACCGACCTGCTGCAGCCCATTGGCCAGCACCCGGTTGCGGTTGGCGTTGTTGAGCGAAATTTCGAACCTGTTGAGCGTCTTCCAGCGCGCCCGCAGGCTGGCCACTTGTTGTGGCCTGTTAGGCTGGTGCTCGATAACGGCAAAACCGGGATGTATGCCAGCGATACCGGCGACCACGCTGACTTCGCCCGCGTCGCTTTCAGGCGCCGTGTACGCGCCGGTGGCCGAGTCGATCTCGCCGGCACCGAACAGTACCCACCGGTCAGCGGGGTAGTCGGCCAAAGTGAACGTCTGCATCCCGCTCGGTGGCATCGTGCTCACATGAAACGGTTCAACCTTCAGCACTGGGGCACGGTTGAGTATCACCACAGTGGCATAACCACTCTCGGCGCCGCAGCTGACCTTGATACGCTGCAGCACGACCTGGGCCGCCCCCGCCTGGTCCTTGGGCACAAAGTGGGCGATGCGCGGGTCGGCAGGGTCGGGCTGCAAGATGCCATGCTCCCCCCCCTCGAGCGACCATTGCACCCCTTCACTCTGGGACGCATTCAGCTTGATCGCAGCGTCTCCCTCGCCCCAAAGCACCACCCTGGGTGATATGGCCAAGGGGTCGCTGGACTCGACCACCAAGGCCGTACTGGTCTTGTTGCCCGTTTCGCCGGCAACGTGTGCAGTGACCACCACCACTTGTTGATGGCTGACGAACTCGTTCAGCGCTGAGGCGGTATAGCGGCCTTCGACGACCTCACCGCAGGCTCGCGGATGAAGCAGGTTGCGCGCCGACCATGCACCGGCGGGTGTTCCCTTGAGTTGGTAATTGACCTGGCGCGAGGCCGCGACACTGCTCAGGGCAGGTTGCAGGTCTGCGCTTTGCGCAGTGGCCCCGATGTCACCGAACAGAATTGCATCATGCGCAACATGCTCTTCGGCCATGCTCACCTGATAAGCCTGCACCAGCATTATCCGCGCCAGCGTGTTTTCGGCACGCCGGCTCAACAGTGACGCCCGCATGCGGTCTACCAGCAAGGCAGCGTTGTAGTTGCCGCCCCGTCATCCAGCGCGGGCAACAGGTAGGGCAGCGCAGAAGGAACGTCCCCCCGGGCAGCACTGCCGCGCAGTTGCATCAACAGCAGCACTGCACCATCGTCTTCGGGTGAGGCGCCACTGCCGCCGCCCTCAGGTGCTTTCTGGGTCACGACATCGAAGCTCTCTATCGCCGTCGCGTCATAACCCAGCAAGTCGAGTGTCAGCACAGGCAGTACCCACTCAGTGCGTTGCTGATCAAGTTGCTGCTTGATGAAGTCTCCCATCGCACGGCTGGCGATCTCGGACGAGGCCAGATTACAGGTAGGCTCGGTGACAGTGCTCAGGTCCAGGATCAACTGGCTCTGGCTGGAAAAGGGTATGGGAATCACCCTCAACACCGCCTGCATCTGCAACTGGTAACCCATGCCCTGCATCAATACATGACTTCGACGCAGCCAGGCTGGTGCCTTGGGATGCTGAGCGATCGCATGGCAGGTACCGGCGATCAACTCCATGCTGACGGTGACGTGCGCCGTTCTACCGCTGGCATGCTTGAACGACAGTTGCGGGGGGCCGAGCATGAGGTTGTCGAACACGACCTTCTCGGTACGATTCTCCATGAAGTACTCGCCGCTGATCGGCAAGGTAAAATCCTGCGTCGCGAAGGCATCGACAAATTGTGTCTGGAGCAACTGATTGAAGCGCTCCCGGCCGATGGCCAGGATTGCGCCCCAGCCATGCAACACACTCCCTTTTTTCAGTTCATCGAGCAGGTTTTGTTTGGAGTTGGCAGCCATGATCAGCTCCTCCTTTGAGTGCTGTGCACCTGGACATGTTCGATCAGTTCGATGTGGGTCTGCTCATAGGGCATGGGCAGCACTGCGTAGCCCCATAGAAGGACCGGCGAGGTCTTGTCAACAGCGGCAACGATGATGTAGTCACCTTCCGCACCCGGTGTGTAGATCCCTGTCGTTGCCAGATCGCCCTCGCCCTTGACCAGAAACCACAGCGTGTTCGCAGGCGGTATCTCCACTACGCCCCCGTCCCAACTTTGTGCCCACAAGGCCAGTTTGAGGGTATTGTCCGTTTGCGCAGTGACCCTCATCTCGGCAGTGGTGGTTGTCCACGGAATAACCACATCCATGGCCTCTGTGTGTGCCCCCGAGCTCACGGTGACCGTGTCCAGCTGCATCAGATAATCGACTGTACCGGGAGCCCCCTGCTGTTTGGTTGGGGCGACGTAGATACGCGTTTCCTTGTCCACCGGAATGTCCAGGTCCGAATCTTCAGCGCCCGGTAACCGCAGGGTGCCTTTGGAGCCCGGCTTCATCGCCCAACTCATCGGAGCGCCCAGGCTGCCGCCGACCACAACGTAACGGGATGGTTTGGCAGGCGACTGGTCAGAGAATTGGCCGCTGAGCATGAAGGGGAAAACCGAAACGCCCTGCGGCACGACGGTCACCAACGCCCGGCTGACCTGATCACCAGCCGTTGCGGTGACAATGACCCGCTTGGACGTCCCCGTGATTGCGTCGCTTGCCGGCGCGGTATAAACACCGTTGGCAATGGTGCCCTTGTCCCCTGACTCACCTGGCAGGTGATCGAGGCTCCAGGCCACAGCTGCACCAGGAAGTGGCGCCAGCCTAAAGGTCTGTGTGGTGCCCGCAGAAAGCGTGGCTTCCAGCGGTTCGACGGCGAATGCGGTGAGCTTCGGTGCCAAAGTACCCAGCAATGACAGGTCGCCAGGTACCTGCAGGTTCCGAGGCTCAGCGATTTGCTCGCTACGGAACAGCAAACCGTTCAACCGCAGCACATCGATAGACGCGCCTGCCGACGCAACCGCCGTAACCACCTGATCGAACGCGTTTTTGAAAGAAGTTTTGAAAAGGTCTTGGGCTGTTTTGAATACTTCTTCCAACCACACGAATTGCCGACCGTCGTATTGAGCCAGAGCAACATCGATCTGTTGTTCTTTTTTCACCACTTTGACACGGCCTTTGTGCTCGCCAGCGGTCTCGAGTTCAAGCGCAAAGTTTTGCCGACACGTATAGTCAATCGCCACCGGATATTTGACTGCCAGACTGCCATTGCCCCCATTGGCTCTCCAGATAAACTCGTCAGACTCCAGAACTGGGTGATCCTCTCCAGACGGCGGCCATTGACCTTTCCACTCCAGCACAACAACGCCGCCCTTTGAAGCAAGCGTCATGTTCACCGAGGTCCTCAGCAAATCAAACCGCCATGCTTTGAAGCCATCGATGCGCCTGGCGGTAATTGCACCGTCCAACCCTTCATACAAAGGAGGCGTTGGAAAACGGTGTGTCTGCTCGGGGCTTGTAAGGGTGAGCCCCGGCCAAGTCAGCTGGGTGATGAAACCCGCCTGCGATTCATACTCCGGTTGCTCGTTTTCATAACCCGGGACTTTCTTGAACATCTGGGCAAGCACCTGTTTGCTCCAGACATCATTGCCCACCAGCAGGTTCATCGTGAACGGATCCGAGGAACCCGACTCCGGCAACAAGTACGGCATGTCCTCGTCCCGGGTTGGGAAGTCGCCCCCCCGTGCACCATTGAACGCGACGCCGACCACCACTGCGCCCTCGTCCAGCTCAGCCGGATCACTGCTGACGATCGATTGCCCAGCCTTGGCCAACGAATGGGTACGCACCGCAAAAGACGTGGGTTTGAGTTCGCCCTCGACAGGCTTGAGAATATTCAGCTCCCACACCCGCTCCTCGGCCGGTAGCGCTGCGAAGGTGCGCTGAATGGCGCTGCCGACCTTTTCGTTCAAGTCTTTCCAACTCGACACTTCGAAGGTATAAGCCGACCCTTGGGAGAGGTCCAAGGTCACTCGCCCTTCATCCGTGATCGTACCGTTATTACTTTGATTGAGGTTGATGTTCATGCGTACAGCCGGGGCGCTCAACGGATCGAGCCGCGAAAGCCCTACCAGTTCTGTTTGACCACTGCCGAGCGCTTTGCGCAGTTGTTTGAACTTGCCCCCCGACACGTGCATGCTTAAACGGGCAGCCGAACTACTGATGTTGGAATTGACGAACGACAGGCTGGGCTTGTCCAGCGTCAACTCAGAAATATCCGTCCAGCTGTTGCCCTCCGTTTCCACCCGCAGGCTGATCGGTTTCAACCAGTGACTGCCATCAAACCGTTCGATATGTTCTTGCGCCAACAGCATGTTGGTTTTAAACCGGTCATAAACCAGCAAGGCGCCCCACCCTTTCGTGCGGGGTTCGACGCTCAGGTAAGACAAATACTCTTCGAGTGTGGGCTTGGCCATTTAATGTATCTCCAGACAATCGAGTCTTCATTAACAGGCGAGCGACACCTGTCCTCAGGCCATGTAAATGCCTAAAGAAAACAGGTACGACGCACGTTGTTGGGTATCCGCAGACGCCCTTAATGGCGCAGTAGCAATGCGTTGGCCACAGGGCGGTCGGTCAGTTGTTTCTAGCGGTTCAACGTCAGTGTGATACTTCTAAACGGCGTGAAATAAACGCCGCCGTCAAAGCTGAGCCGTGGCGAAATGGTAAAACTTTCGCCCCTTATCAACCCTTCCAGAAATGCCTTGGGCAACTTCGCCCTTACGCCGTTCTCGGCTTGCTCGGCAGTGACAGGAGCGCTGTCCAGAATCACCTCTTCGACCTCGCCCGTCGCGGTCACGCCACTGACCACAACTGTCAGCAATTGGCCCTGCTTACCGAACAGCCAAGTGCCCAACGCCAGGTCGGCCCCCGCTGCCGGTACCTTCGCCAGAGAGAGCCCACCTGCATCGGCCTGCGTGCAGGTAATCTGTGGGTAGCTGGTGCTGGGCACCGGCGTAATCCGAAGGTTGTAGGGCGCCGAGTCGACTTGGCCGGTAGCACCGATCAGCCGGTAAAACACCTGAAAGCGCCTGGACTCGTCCTTTTCGCCGCGCCCAAAATTGGCTGGCACATAGTCTTTGGGAATGAAGAAGCGAAGCGGGTTGGCCGGGCTGACCGGCTCCTTGGCTATGTACTGGCCTAGCGCTGACTGGCCCATCCAGTGCACCTCGGCAAGCTCCCCTGGGGCCAGCGTGTCTGCAGGCACTACGACGTAAACCCCGTCCTTGGCTTCAAGGCCGGGGATGCGGCCAGCATCAGCCGGGCCTTCTGGAATGGCACCCCTTACATCGGCGGCAGGCAGCGACCGTATCAATGCCACAGTCACCTGAAGCTCACTCGAGCTCAAGTTGCCTCCCTTACGTCCATACAGGTAACTCAATCGCACACTGCTACCGGCGTTTTGCATCACATTCTCGACGGGCACTCGAAAAAAAAGCGAGCCGGCAGCCAGGCTGCTGGGATCGACCCGCGCCGCCTGGACCAAATCACCCGCCGGGCTGCGCCAATGCAGGACAACATGGTCAGACACCTGCATACCTGGATACGCCGGCACCGCAATGGCCAAACCATTGCGAAACTGTGTCGGGTCCAGAGGGTCACCTTCGCTGTGGCCCTCGATGCGCGGGGCAGCGAGCAGGTCGGGCAACGTTGCCTTCGAGTCGATTTCCCAGCGCTGCAGAGGCGAATCGACACTACCACCGTCCACCAGGTCAATGCGGTAGAAGCCTTCCATGTAGCCTTTTTCCAAGAAACCGAACCAGTTTTTGGGCACATCGGCAGACAATGGAATCTTGTCGAAATGGTCTTTTGTCACGGTCAGCGTACGCGACCAAACGCTATCCTCCACTCCGTCCTCGTCATACCCCACCAGTTGCAGCGTGATCGTGTCATCTACCTGCATGGCCTGATACGGTGCAACCAGCATCGTAATTGCCCCACCGGCGGGCAAGGCACCTGGCTGAAGTGTCAAGCCATGTGACGGCAAGGCATGCAGCACCGAAAGGGTTTCCGGTTCGGTCCGTGCGCGCAGCCCTACGTAACAGAACTTACGCAGGGACTCCTGCCCATCGTTGACCTGATAAGAGTAGAACGCCCAACCCCCTTCGGCGGCACGGAGCCTGTCGTTGCGGATAGTGACCTCAAGCCCATTGGCCACATCCTCCGGGCCAACTTGAAGCTGCGCTGTAACATCATCAAACGCCTCGCCGGACGGGCTGGCACCCACCCAACGGGGCCGAACAAAGTCTCCATCTTGCATACCGGTATATTTAATGTAGGTCATCAGGTTCCGGTCACCCAATGCCGTCAGATCAACTTCATCATATTCATTCAAATCAGGAACTTCTGGTTCCTCGAGCAATGCTCTGTGCTGCGCACTCATGTTTAACGACCTCGGATTAAAGACGGTGGATACCCAACCGTGGTAATGGCTGAATAACGCCGTTGACGGTTGATAAATAATGAAGGCGTTACCCCCTGCCCACCGTGTACCGCCTGCGGCTGATCTGACCTCAGTTATAAACCGCCCTGAATAAGCCGGACAACTGGCAAAACTACTAGGTGCGCCTTAAGGCCAACTCTCCTAGCCTTTGATCAGGCTTTACAGGCCCTGCGCGCGAACCTGCGCTGACATTGGCGACTCACACCCAGATGAGTGAAGCGCTTAACCAATGAGGTTTCTGTCATGACACATGAAAATACTCCGCTTCAATCAGGGGTCATTATCGTTACCGATCCCGACCAGGATTCCCGGGCACTCAACATCCCTGTAATTACCAAGGGCGGCACCTTCACACTTGACCTGACAAGCGGCGACACTCGACTTGGCACACCGCGCAAAATTCAAATGGACGACATACCGTCTGCATCACTGATCACCTTGTATTCCAGAAATATGAAGGCGGGTGAACCCGAATGGAGTTTGCGCTTGAAAACCACGCACCATACGGCACGCTTGAACAATCAGGATGTTGATTATTTCTTCAACACCTATATTGCCAACGACTTTATCAAAGAGGGTTTGGGTATCGTCGTAGAGGGCAAAAGCACGGGTACAGTCAAGCGCGACACCCTCGGCAAAGTGGTCGTTGTAACTTCACCTACCCCCCCCACCCGCTGAGCTGAGTGGTTTCACGAGGAACACGGTATGTCTTTGCATTCCAATGCGTTCAACTTCATGAGTTTCGTTCAAGGCAGCGTCGATCCACGCACCGGCCAATATACGCTCGGTATCGATTTGCCGGAGCTCAACGCCAACGCGCTGTGCGGCCCCAACCTGCCCCTGCAACTGGGTTTCAACCCCCTGAACGAACGCAACACCGGCTTTGGCATCGGCTGGAGCTTGAAACTGACCAGGTTCAGCGTGCCCAACGGCATGCTTGACTTGCACACCGGCGAGAGCTTCCATGTCGCCGACAATGGCCCGGGAGAAACCGCCGTTATCACGGAGCGCAAGCTGGAAAGCTTCCAGTTCCGCAATATCAGCGAGGGGGAAAAAAAACGCTTTCGCATCGCGCACAAGTCTGGGCTCACCGAGATCCTTGAGCCACAGGCCCCCAACTTTGAAGTGGCCCTGCCGGTTCGAGTGCTGGCGCCTTCGGGGCATGGTATCGACCTGCTTTACACCCCGGTCAATGGCCAGCCTTGCCTGGCGACGATTCGAGACGACAGCCAGCGCACCCTGCTGAACATCGACTACGGCCGCAACGACCAGGTATTGCTGGACCTGCAACCAGAGACTGACGCCCGAGCCCGGTTCAGCCTGGGCCTGCAAGGCGACCAACTGATCAGTATGACTTTGCCCGGTGCCGATCAGGCCAGATGGGAGTTCAGCTATCGAGCCATCGGCGGGTCGTACTACCTGACCCGCTTGAGCAACCCGGTAGGTGGTGTCGAGACAGTGACTTACAAGGAAGACGGCCACGCGCTTCCCGGGGTTGCACAAACACTGCCCTATGCCGCCGAACATGTTCTCCAGCCCGATCCGCTGGATGAAACAACCCACATGAAAAACACCTACACCTTCAGCAGCAACAACTTTCTGGGCAACGGCGCGGGCGTCACTTGGACCGAAGGCGGCGAAGACAACCTCTACAAATCGACACAGGCCGGCTTCAGCTACGAATCCACGGCAAGCCACTACCTTGATGGCCAGGTACTGCGCACCGTCAAGCGCAGTTTCAACCGTTTCCATCTGATGACCGAACAGGTCACCACCCAGCAAGGCTGCATCGAAACCGTCAGCACCACCTATCACGAACTGGCCAATCGGCAATTCGCAGACCAGCCGAATTATTTCCAGTTGCCGCACAAGGTCACCAAGACCTTCACCCTGGAAGGCAACTCGCAAGACCGTCGCGATGAAACCCAGCTAACCCGCTATGACGCCAGCGGCAATCTGGTTGAAGAAATTCAGGCCAATGGCATGCGCACCGTGCGCGAGTACTATCCCAAGGAGCAAAGCGACGGCTGCCCGGCAGACCCGGAAGGTTTCGTGCGTAACCTCAAGTGCGAGACTGTCTACCCGGCCCCGGTTGATGATGACACGCTGCCAGCAGCCCCGATCAAACGTAATCGTTACCGCTATGTGCAGCTGCCCGGCCTGCGCCAGAGCACTTACAACGCGCTGCCTGATGGCTGGCTCGCGCTCGAGCAGGAAGACACCTTCGCGGTCACCCCCGAGCAGGGCGAGGAACATGAGACGCTGTTGCACAGCAATCATCGTACTTACTTGAACATGCCTGAAAAGCCACTTCTGCACGGCCGAATCGATCAGCATCAGTTCAGCATGAATGGTGTTTCGGCGGGCCGCCGCTGGCGCTATGAGTTGATCAATGACCCTGCAGGGCAACCTACCTGGATGCAGACCCGGGAGACCTACAGTGCGCCGTGCGGCACCCTGGAGGCCACCACTCGTTCGGCACAGTCGATCCTCAGTGGCCAACTGGTCGAAGAGCAAGACACCCTGGGCGTGGTCAACCGCTATCAATACGATGTGCTCAATCGCGTCGTGGAGCACACCACAGCGCCAGACGAACCGGCATACAAGGCGACCCGCCGCTTTGCCTATCCGCGTCTGAGCGAAGACGGCCGCACACGCACCTGCGAAGAAGTCATCGATGCCAAAGGAGTGCTCACGCGCATCGTCTACGACGGCCAGAACCGGCAGATCAGGGAAGAGCGTGAGGTCAGTGCCCCGGGCAACCCGCAACAGCGCCTCCAGTACACCGTGTCACAACAGCGCTATGACTCGGTGGGCCGCCTGATCGGCGAAACCTTCTACGACTACCCGCCTGACATCGTCGATACCCAGGCGCTAGCGCCAGATGTGACCCGCAACTACAGCTATGGTTACGACGGCTGGGGCGCGCGCAGCGAGGTGCTTCGCCCAGATGGCATCAAGGAGGTGACGCACGCAACTCCTTTCGGTGACGGTGGCGATCTTGTCACTCGCTGGCGCGAGAGCCCGGATGCACCGGGGGTCAAGCAACAGCTACAAGTCAGCCAACTCAATGCCTTCAATAAACCGGTCTTCGAGTATCGCCAGCTCGAGCGGGGCGACCAGCCAGCCATTCAGGCGGGCCGCACGGACTTCGTGTATGACGGGCTTGGCCGCTGTATCAAAGACACGTTCAGTTTCACTGAGAGCAGCACCCAGGCAGCACGACGCGTCACCGAATACGTCTACGACGTTTGGGGGCGTATGGCCGAGACCGTGCGCCCGGACGGCACCGCACTGATCCGTCATTTTGCCCCGCAGAGCACCGGCGAGCTGACCACCTCGCTGCAGGTGCGCAAGGCGGGCGCCAGCGACAGCCAGACGGTTTGCGAGCGAGCGTTCGACGGCCTGGATCGCTTGGCCAAACTCAAAGTAGGCCCGCGGGTAGAAGAATACACCTACCACGGCACAACCCAGCTGGTGGAAAAACGCACCGCCTACACCCTCCAGAGCACCGCCAAGGGCATGCGCAAGCGGGTGATCGGCTATCAGTACTTACCGCAGTTGACCGCGCAACCCACTCACGTGAACGCCAGTATCGAAATGGATGAGCAGGTACTGACCAACAGCACTCTGCAAGCCAATTTTGCATACGAACCGCTGAGCGCAGACATTTCCACTGCTGGCAACAGCAATGGGAGCCGCGAATACCAGTATTCCGATCAGGGCTACCTGGCAGCAGAATCCTGGAAGGTCGCCGGCCAGCTCAAGCATCACAGCGACTACCGCTACTCGCTGCAAGGCCAAATCAGGGCCCTCGAGCACTCCGATGTCCACGACAGCATCTATGGCCATGACGCATTGGGCCGGGTCACCAGCATCGAGCAGGGCACCCTGCAAGCGGCGTTCGAATACAATAGCCAAGGTTTGCTCGCCTGTACCACCACCCGCGACAGCGCCAATGCCGAGCGCCATGTGCAGTGCACGCAGGACTATGACTCGCTGGGACGCGAGGTAAAACGAACCCTGAGCGCAACCGGCAGTGAAATACAGGTCATCACCCTGACCTGGCTGGACAACGACATGCTGCAAAACCGCACCCTGGAACGCGGTGGTAAAGAGGTACGTAAGGAAACCTTCGAATACGATGAGCTCGACCGCCTGGTCGCGCACTACTGTGAAGGAGAGGCACTGCCGTGCAATGCCAAGGGGCGGCCGATCAGCAGCCAGCTGTTCCGCTTCGATGAGCTGGACAACCTCACCCGCTGCCAAACCGTATTTGCCGATGGCAACACCGACAGGGCTGACTTTACTTATGCCTCCGATGGCAGTTTCAAACTGTTAGGAGTCACGCATCAGCTGCTTGAGGATTACCCCGAAGAGCAAGCCTTCGACTACGACGAACTCGGCAACATGCTCAATGACGAGCAAGGACGCAAGCTGGAGTACGACGCCCTCGGCCGCCTGCAACGAGTGCTGGATGCCGACGGGCTGACGCCTCTGGTCGAATACCAGTACGATGGCCATAATGTGCTGGTGGGCTCGCTGCACCGTGGCACCCGGCAGGACGCCCGCCGCTTCCTGGGCCAACAACTGCAGTGCACCTCGCAAGACGGTGTGCTCACACAGTACCTGTATGGCGCAAACCAGCCCTTGGGGGTACAGCGCTACCCTACAGATCCCGCCGCCACGCAACTGCTGCTAAGCGACCTGCCCGGCAGCGTCATCGGCGAATGCGATGCTGACGGCACCCGCCATGCAGACTATAGCGCCTACGGCGAACGGCCTGAAGACAACGGCATGCGCAGCCTCCTGGCATTCAATGGCGAAGCCCGCGAGGAGGTACTTGGCTGGTACCTGTTAGGCAGCGGCTATCGCGCCTACAACCCCGCGCTGATGCGTTTCCACAGCCCGGACTCGTTTAGCCCCGAAGAGTCGGGAGTCAACCCCTACCTGTATGCCCTGGGCAACCCAGTCAACTGGCGCGACCCAACCGGGCACCGCTCTGAGGGCGTTTCGCCGCATCGCGATCCCCCCTCGTATGTCGACCCGCCCGAGAAGCCGAAGACGCCGTGGAGCGCATGGTTGGGGGTGGGCATCGCCGCTTTGATGCTGGGCGTATCAGTAATCACGATGCCTTGGACGGCACCGGCGAGCATCGGTATCACCCTAGGTTATATTGCAGGAATAGGCGGAGTAGCTGCCAACGCAGCGGCGCTAGGCATTCAAGCCTACTTGACGGCGACCAACGACGATAATGCCAACTTGGGCTACATCGCCTATGGGCTCAGCTTTCTGGGCGGCTTCGTCGGGGGTGTGGGGATCAATAGCGTCCGCGCTGCACTGCGCACAGCCAGGGCCGCCCAATCCGCGAAGGCGATGGCCAGTTATCAGGCGGCGAAAAAGGCCTTCTTCAAGAATATCACCGACGTCCAATTCCCCAAGAACACAGCAAATTCGCAGCAGTCGCCGCGAAATCCACCGCCCATGTCCCGCCAGGGGCCCCAGCAGTCCAGCCAGGGGCCCCAGCACCGCAATTCGTCAAGTTCGTCAAGTTCGTCAAGTTCGTCAGACAACTTTGAAGGGCCGGGTCCGCAGACCAATGAAAACCATCAGTCGCCCCCACATACCCCTCCAAGCTCTCGCAGGAATCCGCAGTCGAACAACTCTCAAAAGGGTGGCGGTTCCAATACCGTTCTCGAATCAGTGCCGCCCAGTCCATGGAGACCGATTCCGGCTGACCTTACCTTAGTAGGTCTAGGTCAAAAAATAGCCTGGAGAAATAACGGCACGGAGTGGAGGATCGAATAGAGTTAACAAAAGCGTTAACTGATATGAACTCCCGCTGCGCATTGCGGCGGGAGTTCATTGCATTACGTGGACGACTCCACCGCAAAGCAAAGACCTTTCCTACATCCCACCTCCCCGCGCCAGCCTAACCTAGCGCCCTCGAACACGCTGTACCCAGGCCCTGATGCGGCCGGTACGCCGCTGCTCAACCCACGCACCACACATCGCTCACCGACCGCGCCCAGGCATTGATCGGTAGCGCAGTTCAGGACCCTCCCATGCTCCAATTTGACCGGCGCAGGCCTCTGCCGTCGCGCCTGCGCTTCGCCCTGCAACCGCCATTGATGGGCGGTTGCCTGACCCTGGTGCTGAGCGCCCCCTCTCTTGCCGCCGACCTTCCTGCACAGTTCCAGGCAGGCTTCATGCGCCAACCCCCTGGCCAGGCGGCAGAAGCCGGTGCGCTCGCGCTGCAGACACTGGCGGCCCAGACGCCGCTGACAGCAGGGCGCTATCGCGTGGCACTGCTGGTCAACCTCACGCCCGTCGAAGAACGCGAGATCGAATTCCATGAGGCCACCCAAGGTACAGGCCTGCAAGCCTGCCTGACCAGCGAACTGTTGCGCACTCTGAACCTGCGTGAACAGGCGCTGGAAACGCCCCTGCCCGACGACGATCGCTGTGTCGACCTGCCTGCGCTGATCCCGCAAGCGAGCGTCGATTTCGACCCGTCGCAACTGCGCTTGTCGCTGTCCATTCCACAGATCGCCCTGCGCCAGGACCGCTCGGGCAACGTGCCGCAGGAGCGTTGGGATACTGGGATCAATGCTGCCTTCGTCAACTACCAGGCGTCTGCCCAGCACAGCACCAGACGCGACGGGCGCAACTCCAGCAGCCAGGACCTTTACCTGAGCAGCGGGCTCAACCTGGGGCCCTGGCGCCTACGCAGCCAGCAGGCCTTGCGCGAGAATGAAGAAGGCCTGCGCCGCTGGACACGCACCGACACCTACGCACAGCGCGACCTGCCCGGCCTGTATGCCAACCTCACGCTGGGTGAGACTTTTACCAGCGGCGAGGTATTTCGCACCTTTGCCTTCTCCGGTGCACGCCTGGCCTCGGACCAGGGCATGCTGTCCGACACCATGCGCCAATACGCTCCGGTAATCCGCGGTGTCGCACAGAGCCGGGCCAAGGTCGAAGTGCTGCGCAGCGGGTTTGCAATCTACTCGACCTACGTCGCGCCCGGGCCCTATGAAATCGATGACCTGAGTGTCGGCTCCGGCAACGGTGAGCTGGAAGTCGTGGTCACGGAAAGCGATGGCCAGGTCAGCCGTTTCATCCAGCCCTATTCATCGCTGGGCAGCCTGTTGCGTGAAGGCGTCTGGCACTACACCGCCACAGCCGGCAACTACAATGGCGCGAAGCACCTCGACAACCCGCGCTTCTGGCAGGGCACGCTGGCCCGCGGCGGCGCCTGGAACACCACCCTCTACGGCGGCGTGCTCGCCAGCGACCATTACCGCGCCACAGCACTGGGCATGGCCCGTGACTTTGGCGAGCTGGGCGCGCTGTCACTGGATGCCACCCAAGCCAATACAGACTTGGGAAGCACGCTTGGCCGCGTCCAGGGGCAAAGTTATAGCCTGCGCTATGGCAAGAGCTTCCAGACCCGCACCAGCTTGCGCTTTGCAGGCTACCGCTATTCCACCGAGGGCTATCGCGACTTTGACGAGTCCGTTCAGCAGCGTTATGCCGATGCTCGGTTTGCAGGCAGCCGGCGCAGCCGGGTCGAAGCCTCGATGTACCAGAACCTTGGGCGCAGCAGCTCACTGAGCCTGACGCTGTCCCAGGAAGACTACTGGCGCAGCGACTATCAGCGCCGCCAGTACCAGCTGCAGTACAACACACGCGTGGACAAACTGGCGATCAACCTGTTCGCCTCTCAATCGCTTAGCGCGCGCAATACCAACAGCCGCCTGTTCGGGGTAAGCCTGAGCCTGCCGCTTGATTTCGGCCGCCGCCCGCACACCGCCTCGTTCAGCCTGCAACATTCCGACGGCAAGCACAGCGAGCGGGCGAGCCTGCAGGGCGGCCTGCTGGATGATCGTCTCAGCTACCATGCTTCGCTCGCCAGCGACCAGAACAACCGCCAGAGCGGCGCTGTGGCGCTCGCGTATCAAGGCAGCCAAGGTAGCTTTGGCGTGGGTTACAGCGAAGCAAACGACCAACGCAGCCTGTCGCTGAACGCCAGCGGTGCGCTGCTGGTGCATGCCGACGGCATCGCCTTGGGCAGCTACCTGGGCGAGAACCCTGCCCTGGTCCATGTTCCCAACGTCGCCAACGTCGGTGTGCAGAATGCGTCCTCGGCACGCACCGATGAGCAGGGCTATCTGCTGGTCTCACACCTGAACCCCTACCGGATCAATTCACTGGTGCTGGACACCGACCAGCTATCACCCGAAGTGGTCATCGACAATGCCAGCCAACAAGTGGTGCCTCGCCGGGGCGCGGTGGTCAAAGCCCGTTTCGATGCACGCAAAGTGGTGCGCATGGTCCTTACCCTGCAGCAGCCCGACGGCCGGCCGCTGCCGTTCGGCGCTCAGGTCAGCGATACCCACGGCCAGGCACTGGGTGTGGTCGGCCAAGCCGGACAAACACTGCTGGCCACCACCGAACCCGGCCAGCAGCAATTGCAGGTGCACTGGGGCGACATCGAAATCCAGAAATGCCATGTGACGCTGGATGCACGCGCGATGCCGGTCAGCGACGGCTATCGCATGCAAACGATCGATTGCCTACCGCACTCAGCTGACGACACCGACCCGGCTTCCGCCAACGCCCCACAGGGACACACCTCATGACCTCATCTTGCCGCAGCCACCTGCACCCACTCGCCTTGATCCTGTGCAACCTGGCGCTCGGCCTGGCGTCCACCAGCGCCCACGGCAGCTGCGCATTTGCCGCTGGCGGCCCCACCTACCTGACCTTTCAAAAAGACCTGGGCACGTTCTGGGTCCCGCGCGACGCCCCGGTCGGAGCACTCATCGGCAAAGCCAACCTGTTCGCCCGCAATGAACAGGGCACTACGCTGCAATGCTTCTATAATCCCGTCACCCCGGTGACCGCCAGGCTTCTCAACACTGCACCGTTGTTCAGCGGCAGCCTGCCACCGGTCGACGGCAAAAACGTCGATGGCCATGTGCTGCAAACCAACATCCCGGGCGTGGGTGTCTACATCGATATGGGCGTCCCGTACAATGGCGCTAGTAGCAACAGCTTCACACCGGACGACGGCACTGCCATTCCCTACTCCGGGGCCATGACCCAAGATACTGTGTTCGCCGCGCAACTGAGCGCGGTCAACGGCCAAGCGCTGTTCATCAAGACCGGTGATATTGACGCAGGCCCGCAGCGGGTCAGTGGAGAGATGTTCCATGGCTTTATCCACGACCTGGGCAAGGTGCTGGATTATCGGCTAACAGCGACGGTCAATCGCGCACAGTGCACCCTCAAAGCCGATGCGGTCAGTGCCGACCCTGTCCTGCTGGGCGACCACAAGGTAGATGACTTCAAGGGCGTCGGCACGCACACGCCGGCCACCCCCTTCCATATCACCCTCAACGATTGCCAGGACAACAGTACGCCGGGCGCCAAACGCGCAGATATCTACCTGCAACTCGACGGTGTCCGAGGATCCAGCGCCATTGACCCCGACCAAGGTCTGTTCAGCCTGACCACCACCTCGGATGCTGCAGGCATCGGTATCCAGATTCTACGCGGCGACGGCTCACCGATGCCCTTGGAGGCCGACCAATTGGTCAAAGAGCTTGACGTCGGCCTGACCCGCCTGGACTTTCAGGCACGCTACGTTCAGACCGCCCCAACGGTTAAACCTGGTGTGGCCGAAGGCGCCTTGAATTTCACCATCACTTACCGCTGAGCACGGCATCGCCCCTGCTCCAGGGGCATCGGCGTACTCTCGCCGTCCATGGCAAAAAATCCAGACGCAAAAAAAGGGACCAGAGGTCCCTTTTTTCGTCTTACATTTGGAGCGGGAAACGAGACTCGAACTCGCGACCCCGACCTTGGCAAGGTCGTGCTCTACCAACTGAGCTATTCCCGCATTGTGAAGCTTTACCGCTGTCGGCGTGAAGCGTCTTGACGACCTTCACCACCACTGCACCGCATAGACGCCACAGTATTTAAACTGGAGCGGGAAACGAGACTCGAACTCGCGACCCCGACCTTGGCAAGGTCGTGCTCTACCAACTGAGCTATTCCCGCA
>NZ_RHQR01000020.1:0-104554 GCF_003936645.1 Pseudomonas sp. p106 | reverse complement strand
AAGACATTTGCCCCCACAATATCCGCAGCGCTGCTAAACCCTGTGGGAGCCGGCTTGCCGGCGATGAGGCCGGTGCAAACACCTGCTTTGCCGCCACCGGCAACCCGGCGCCGGATAACCGGCGTTCTCATGGTCGGCAGCTCCCCTCAAAGCCTGTATTTACGGGCTATTCCACGATTTCAAAAAGTTGGTTCGGAACTTGCTTGAGTGCCTGCACAGCAACGGCGAGCGGCAAGCAATCGCCAGTGCAGCGGAGGATGACTGTGGACAAGATGCTTTACGTGGCCATGACCGGCGCCAGCCAGAACGCGCTGGCGCAGAAGGCCCATGCCAACAACCTGGCGAACATTTCCACCAATGGTTTCCAGCGTGACCTGGAGCAGGCGCGCTCGATGCCGGTGTTTGGTGACAGCTTTCCGTCGCGGGCGTATGCCATGACCGAGCGTCCTGCCACCGACTTCAGTGAAGGGCCCATGGTCGAGACTGGGCGTGACCTGGACGTGGCGGTGGCGGGGCAGGGCTTCATTGCCGTGCAGGCCCCCGATGGCAGCGAAGCCTACGTGCGTACCGGTAGCCTGAACATCGATGCCCTCGGCGTGCTGCGCGCCGGCAATGGCATGCCGGTGATCGGCAACGGCGGCCCGATCGCCATTCCGCCAGAGCAGAAGGTCGAAGTCGGCGCTGACGGCACCATCAGCATCCGCTCCATGGGTGAAGACCCACGGGTGATGGCTGAAGTCGACCGGATCAAGCTGGTCAACCCGGACACCAAAGGCCTGACCAAGGGCCTGGACGGGCTGATCCACACCACCAGCGGCCAGCCGGCTGCTGCCGACGTCAACGTCAAGGTCGTATCGGGCTTCCTGGAGGGCAGCAACGTCAATGCCGTCGAAGAGATGACGTCGGTGCTGGCGCTGTCTCGCCAATTCGAACTGCACGTGAAAATGATGAACGCGGCCAAGGAAGGCGACGAAGCCATGGCGCGTGTTTTGCAACTCGGCTAACCACACTTGAACGGGTGCCGTAAAACAGGCGCACGAGGAGAATACTGATGCTTCCGGCTCTTTGGGTCGCTAAAACCGGCCTGTCCGCCCAGGACACCAACCTGACGGTCATTTCCAACAACCTGGCCAACGTGTCGACCACCGGCTTCAAGCGTGACCGCGCCGAATTCCAGGACCTGCTGTACCAGATCAAACGCCAGCCAGGCGCGCAGTCCACCCAGGACAGCGAACTGCCGTCGGGCCTGCAGGTCGGTACCGGTGTGCGCATCGTCGGCACTCAGAAAAGCTTCCAGACCGGCAGCCTGCAGACCACCGAAAACCCGCTGGACATGGCGGTCAACGGCCGTGGTTTCTTCCAGGTGCTGCAGCCGGACGGAACGGTTTCGTACACCCGTGACGGTACCTTCCACCTGAACTCCGACGGCCAGATCGTCACCGCCAATGGTTTTGCGCTGGAGCCTGCGGTGGTCGTGCCGAACGACGCCCAGACCTTCACCGTCGGCCAGGACGGCACCGTGTCGATCACCACTGCGGGCAACCCGGCAGCGCAGGTGATCGGCAACATCCAGACCGCCGACTTCATCAACCCGGCCGGCCTGCAGGCGATCGGCGACAACCTGTTCCTGGAAACCGCTGCCAGTGGTGCCCCACAGGTCGGTACCCCAGGCCTGAACGGCTTCGGCACCACCCTGCAGCAGACCCTGGAAAACTCCAACGTCAGCACCGTGGAAGAGCTGGTGAACATGATCACCACTCAGCGCGCCTACGAGATGAACTCCAAGGTCATCTCCACCGCCGACCAGATGCTGTCGTTTGTCACCCAGCAGTTGTAAGCCCAAGTCCCTGTTACACCGTGAGGTAAGCGTCATGAATCGTCTGTTGTCCCTGTTCGCCCTGGGGGGGGCGGTGTTGCTGGCTGGTTGCGTCGCGCCGACGGCCAAGCCCAACGACCCGTACTACGCGCCGGTTTTGCCGCGCACCCCGTTGCCGGCAGCGGCCAACAACGGTTCGATCTACCAGGCCGGTTTCGAGCAGAACCTGTACAGCGACCGCAAGGCGTTCCGCGTCGGTGACATCATCACCATCACGCTCAACGAACGCACCTCGGCCAGCAAGAATGCCGGTTCGCAGATCCAGAAGGACAGCAGCGCCAACATCGGCCTGACCTCGCTGTTCGGTGCCACGCCGAGCACCAACAACCCGTTCGGCAGCGGCGATCTGTCGCTGGAAGCGGGCTACAGCGGTGAGCGCGCCACCAAGGGCGACAGCAAGGCTACCCAAGGCAATACGCTGACGGGTTCGGTCACTGTCACCGTCGCTGAAGTGCTGCCCAACGGCATCATCGCCGTGCGTGGTGAGAAGTGGATGACCCTGAACACCGGCGAAGAGCTGGTGCGCATCGCCGGCCTGATCCGCGCCGACGACATCGCCACCGACAACACAGTGCCGTCCACCCGTGTGGCCGATGCGCGCATCACCTATTCGGGTACCGGTTCCTTCGCCGACGCCAGCCAGCCTGGTTGGCTGGACCGTTTCTTCCTCAGCCCGCTTTGGCCCTTCTGAGTACGGATGAACATGTTCAACGTCAGGCAACTGATTGCCGCAACCTTGCTTCTGTCCTGTGCGTTCGGCGCCCATGCCGAGCGCCTGAAGGACATCGCCAGTATCTCGGGCGTGCGTTCCAACCAGTTGATCGGTTACGGCCTGGTGGTGGGGCTCAACGGCACGGGTGACCAGACCACCCAGACGCCATTCACCCTGCAGACGTTCAACAACATGCTGTCGCAGTTCGGCATCAAAGTGCCCGCCGGCTCCGGCAACGTGCAGCTGAAAAACGTCGCTGCGGTGTCGGTGCATGCCGACCTGCCGCCATTCGCCAAGCCGGGCCAGGTGGTGGACATTACCGTGTCCTCGATCGGCAACTCCAAGAGCCTGCGCGGCGGCAGCCTGCTGATGACGCCGCTCAAGGGTATCGACGGCAACGTCTATGCGATCGCCCAGGGCAACCTGGTGGTCGGCGGCTTCGATGCCGAAGGCCGCGATGGCTCGAAGATCACCGTCAACGTTCCGTCAGCTGGCCGTATCCCGGGTGGCGCTTCGGTGGAGCGTGCAGTACCGAGTGGTTTCAACCAGGGCAATAGTCTGACGTTGAACCTCAACCGGCCCGACTTCACCACCGCCAAGCGTATCGTCGACAAGGTCAACGAACTGCTGGGCCCAGGCGTGGCCCAGGCCGTGGATGGCGGCTCGGTGCGCGTCAGCGCGCCGATGGACCCGACTCAGCGTGTGGACTACCTGTCGATCCTTGAAAACCTGGAGATCGACCCGGGCCAGGCTGTTGCCAAGGTCATCATCAATTCGCGTACCGGCACCATCGTGATCGGCCAGAACGTCAAGGTCTCGCCGGCCGCGGTGACCCACGGCAGCCTGACCGTGACCATCACCGAAGACCCGATCGTCAGCCAGCCGGGGCCGTTCTCCAATGGTGAGACGGCCGTGGTGCCGCGCTCGCGGGTCAACGCGCAACAGGAAGCCAAGCCGATGTTCAAGTTCGGCCCGGGCACCACGCTGGATGAAATCGTCCGTGCGGTGAACCAGGTGGGCGCAGCGCCCAGCGACCTGATGGCCATCCTCGAAGCCCTGAAACAGGCCGGCGCCTTGCAGGCCGACCTGATCGTGATCTGAGGACGCCACGCATGAACTCGAAAAGCCTGGTTTCCAGCGCGGCCGACAGCGGCGCCTACACCGACCTCAATCGCCTGAGCTCGCTCAAGCACGGTGATCGCGACAGCGACGCCAACGTGCGCAAGGTGGCCCAGGAGTTCGAGTCGCTGTTCATCAGCGAAATGCTCAAGGCCTCGCGCAAGGCCAGTGATGTCCTGGCCGATGACAACCCGATGAACAGCGCGACGGTCAAGCAGTACCGCGACATGTACGACCAGCAGCTGGCCGTGAGCATGTCCCGCGAGGGTGGTGGTATCGGCCTGCAGGACGTGCTGGTGCGCCAGCTGTCGAAGAACAAGAGCGCGCCGGTCAACACCAGCCCGTTCCCGCGTATCGAGGGCAGTGCGCCGGCGCTGTGGGGCAACAAGGTAGCCGAGCCGGTACATGCTGCGCAGTCGGCTGCCAGCCGCAACGACGTTGCCGCGCTCAATTCACGGCGCCTGGCGTTGCCGGGCAAGCTGACCGACCGCTTGCTGGCCGGTATCGTGCCCTCGGCGGACAATCCGGCGGCGGCCACCAATACCGCCGCCGTGCCGGCCCGCGATGGGCAGCAGGTGGCCCAGAGTTTTGCCGTGCCCGAACGCGGCCTGCGCATCACCGGCCGTGCCGTGGCGCAGCCACCCTTGGCGCCGAACAAAGCGTTCGCCGACAGCGACGCGTTCGTCGCCACCATGCTGCCGATGGCCGAACAGGCCGCCAAGCGTATCGGTGTCGACCCGCGTTACCTGGTGGCCCAGGCCGCCCTGGAAACCGGTTGGGGCAAGTCGGTCATGCGCAACAGCGATGGCAGCAGCAGCCACAACCTGTTCGGCATCAAGGCCACGGGCAATTGGGAAGGCGATTCGGCGCGGGCGATCACCAGCGAGTTCCGTGACGGCCAGTTCGTCAAGGAGACGGCAGCGTTCCGCTCCTACGATTCCTACCAGGACAGCTTCCACGACCTGGTGAGCCTGCTGCAGAACAATTCCCGCTATCAAGAAGCGGTGAAGGCGGCCGATAAGCCAGAACAGTTCGTGCAAGAGTTGCAAAAGGCCGGGTACGCCACCGACCCGAATTACGCCAGCAAGATCTCGCAGATCGCAAGACAGATGAAGTCGTACGAGAGCTATGCATCGCTCGGTACCACAACACCACTTTAAGGGTATGGAAACATGGCGAGTTTGATCAACATTGGCATGTCGGGGTTGTCGGCCTCCCAGTCGGGTCTGCATACCACAGGCAACAACATCGCCAACGCCGATGTCGCCGGGTACTCCCGTCAGCAGAACATCCAGCGTGCCAAGGGTTCGCTTCAGGAAGGCCAGTTGTTCATGGGCACCGGTACGACGCTGGCGGATGTGCGCCGTGTGTACAACGCCTTCCTGGATGCACAGTTGCAGACCGCCACCTCGCTCAACAGTGACAGCACCGCCTACCTGAATCAGGTCACGCCGCTCAACAACTTGTTGTCTGACAGCAACACCGGTATCACTGGCGCGCTGACCAACTTCTTTTCTGCCTTGCAGAGCGCCGCCAACAAACCGACCGAAGATGCTTCCCGCCAGCTGTTGTTGAGCAATGCCGATGCGTTGGCCAATCGCTTCAACAGCCTGTCTGCCCAGTTCAAGGAGCAGAACACCAACATCAATGGCAACTTGAGCTCGATGACCGCCCGGATCAACGAGCTGACCTCCAGTATCGCGCAGTACAACGAGCAGATTTCCAAGGTTTCGGCAGTCAATGGTCAGCCCAACGACCTGCTCGATCAGCGCAACGAGGCCGTGCGCCAGCTCAATGAGTTGGTGGGTGTGCAAACCGTCGAGCGTGACGGCAATATCGATGTCTACCTGAAGAACGGCCAGTCACTGGTACTGGGCAAGACCACCAACAAGATGAGCGCTGAACCCAGCGCCACCGACCCTACGCAGTTTGCGATCAAGCTCGATCGTGGCAGCACCACCATGGACATCACCAACAGCATCACCGGTGGTGAAATGGGTGGGCTGTTGCGCTACCGCAGTGAAACCCTGGCGCCGGCCATGAACGAGCTGGGTCGTATCGCGCTGGTGGTGTCGCAGCAGATCAACTCGCAGCTCGGCCAAGGTATCGACAAGAACGGTGAATTCGGCGCTGCTCTGTTTGGCGACATCAATAGCGACAAAGCCATGTCTGCGCGCAGCACTGCCAAGATTGGCAATGCTGGCGACGCCGCCCTGAACGTTGTCATCCGCGATACCGGCAAGCTGAGCACCAGTGACTATCAGGTGACGTTCGTCGGCCCGACCGCGGACAAGTTCCAGGTCAAGAAGCTGCCTGACGGCACGGACATGGGCACCTACAGCACCAACGACGACCCGGCACCGGTGATCGACGGTTTCAGCATCGACCTCAAGAGCGGTACTGCTGCAGTGGGGGACAGCTTCAAGATCACCCCGACCCGCAATGCCTCGGCAGAAATCGATGTGGTGCTCACTGACGCCAAGCGGCTGGCCTTGGCCGCACCGCTGACCGCCACATCCGGCAGCGGCAATTCCGGTACTGGTGTCATCACCCAGCCGGTTCTGACCTCGGTGCTGGACATCGCCGACCCTGCCCAGCGTCTGGAGCTGCAAACCGGCATAAAGTATTCCACCCCGGTGCGCCTGGTGTTCGGTGACGAAACCACCTCACCGCAAACCTACGAAGCCTTCGATGCCAAGGGCAACAGCATTGGCACCGGCACCTTCATTCCGGGGCAAAGCAATACCCTGAAGCTCGATGTGCCAATGATCGATGCCTCGGGCAACCCGATCAATGACGCCAGCGGCGTCCAGAAGTCATTCAGCTTCGAGATGGATGTAGCCGGCTCGCCCAAGAATGGCGACAGCTTTACCGTATCGTTGACCGGCGCAGGCTCCTCGGACAACCGCAATGCACTGTCCCTGCAGGAGCTGCAGACCAAACAGACGATGGACATCGGTTCGACCAAGGGCATCAGCATTACCGATGCCTACGGCAAACTGGTGGAAAGTGTGGGTGCCCAGGCCAAGCAGGGCCAGATGGATACCCAGGCAACCGGCGTCATCCTTACCCAGGCTGCCGGCGCCCGCGATTCGTTGTCTGGCGTGCAGCTGGATGAAGAAGCCAGCAACCTGATCAAGTACCAGCAGTACTACACGGCCTCGTCGCAGATCATCAAGACGGCGCAGGACATCTTCAACACCCTGATCGCTGCGCTTTAAGGAGTATTGATCCATGCGTATTTCCACGGCCCAGTTCTACCAGACCAGCGCGGCGAACTACCAGCGCAACTATTCCAACCTGATCAAGACCAACGAAGAGGCCAGTTCCTTCGTCAGGGTCAACACCGCTGCCGATGATCCGGTGGGGGCTGCACGTCTGCTGCAGCTGGGTAATCAGGCAGACATGCTGGCCCAGTACAAGACCAACGCGACAAACATCACCAACTCGCTGAACCAGACCGAGACCACGCTCAATTCGATCAACACGATCCTGACGCGGGTCAACGAGCTGGCGATCGAGTCGGGTAACGCCGGCTACACCGACACCGAGCGCAAGGCCAAGGCAGCCGAGCTGGGGCAGTTGGAAGACCAGCTGTTGAGCCTCATGAACAGCCGTGATGAGAACGGCCAGTACCTGTTTGCCGGTTCCAGTACCGACACCGCGCCGTTCGTGCGCAATGCCGATGGTACCTATTCTTATCAAGGTGACCAGACCCAGCTGGAGCTGCAGGTTGGTGACATGCTCAAGATGGCCGGCAACAGCTCTGGCTATAGCGTATTCGAGCAAGCCCTCAACACCAGCCGCACCGAAACCAGCCTGAGCGCCCCCGCGGTGGATGATGGCCGCGTGAAGCTGTCCAATGGGCAAGTGTCCGGCAGCGTCACGTACAACGATCGCTTCCGCAGTGGTCAGCCGTACACAGTCACCATGCTCAGCAGTACCGAGTTCAGCATCACCGACAGCTTGGGCAACGATGTGACCGCCGAGGCCACCCAGGGCGGTAAATTCGATCCCGATACCGTAGGCGGATCGATGATCAGCTTCCGTGGTGTGGACATGCGGCTGAACATCAACCTTCAGGACGGCGACGTTCCGGATGCAGCGGTGGCAGGTCATACCTTCACCCTGCAAAGCAAGCCCGATACCATCACTGCGACCCGTAGCCCGGGCAACCCGTCGAGTGCTCAGGTATCGTCGATCAGCATCACTGATCCGGCCCAGTACAAAGCGATGTTTCCCAATGGCGGTGCGGTCATCAAGTTCACCAGCGCCACGGACTTCGAACTCTATGCCCAGCCGCTGACCGCTGACAGCCGCCCGGTGGCCAGTGGTGCCATGACTGGCAACGTCGCCTCGGCTGCCGGTGTGGACTTCACCTTCACCAGCACGCCCGCGCAGCAGTCCGGTGACCAGTACGTGGTGAACGTCGACAACCACCAGACCCAGAACGTTCTGGACACCGTCGCCCAGTTACGTACGGCGTTGAGCAAGCCGATCGACGGCGACAACGCGGCCTACCAGCAACTGCGTGCAGACCTGGATTCGGCCATCGCCAATATCCAGAGCGGTCAGGACGCGCTCAACACGGCAGTCACCGATATCGGTGCCCGTGGCAAGGCGCTGGAAATCCAGCAGAACACCAACGAGAGTCTGAGCATTGCCAACAGCACCACGCAGTCGTCGATCCGTGACTCGGACCCTGCCACCGTGCTGGTCCGCCTTACCCAGCAGCAGACCTTGCTTCAGGCTTCGCAGGCGGCTTTCGCACGCGTCAGCCAGCTGAGCCTGTTCAACGCCATCGGTTAAGTGCGCCCGTCGCCTTCACCGCTTACCCCTCGGGTACGCGGTGAAGGCGCATTGATTTCCCCGTAGTATCGACTGTTCTGAATTCCCTGCGGGCAGTCATCGGTCGAGAGATTTCCTCGTGAACCCAGCCCCTCTAGTCAGCCTCGTCATTCCCGCCTGCAACCCCCGTTACTTCCGTACTGCTCTGGTCAGCGCCCTGGCTCAGGATTACGCAAACCTCGAAGTCATCGTCTGCGACGACAGCCCAGGTACGCAGATCGAGGCGGTGGTCGATGAGCTGCGCAGTCTTGCACGTCATCCACTGATTTACTTGCGTAACCCGCAACCGCTGGGTTTTGCCGGGAATTTGCAACACGGGCTGGAGCAGAGCCAGGGCGACTACATCAAGTTCCTCTGTGACGATGACCGCCTGATGGCCGATTGCGTGTCCAGCCAGGTGCGACTGTTCCAGGCCCATGACGATGTCAGCCTGGTCGCGGCCAGGCGCCACCAGGTCGATGCTGAAGATCACATTTTGCCGCAGCGTCTGGAAACCAGCCCGGTCACGTTTGGCGACACACTGTTCAACGGTGACGACCTGCTGGATTTCTTCGAGACCCGCCAGCTCAACTTCATCGGCGGGCTGAGCAGCGTGCTGGTGCGTACCCGCGATCTGCGTGAATTGCTGCCTGCGCTGGCGCCGGGCTTTGTGGCAATGCTCGATTTCGTGTTGTTCGTGTGCCTGCTGCGTCGCGGCCATCTGGGCGTGACCGCCGGGGTGCACTGTGTCGAGCGGGTTCATCCCGACCAATTGCGTCGCCAGAGCGATGTGAAGGCTGCCGCTACCAGTGAATCACAACACCTGCGCGACATGTTCGCCGCGCGCACTGCAGTACGTGAGCCGTTCTCCGGTTGGGTGCGGGTGCAAATCCTCCAGGGCGACGAGGGCGATACCCAGCGTATCTGGGAGAACCTGTTCCTGATCCATACCCTGCGCTGCTTGCAGGCGATCCAGGAATCTCATGTCGGCAGCGACAGCGACAGTTTTGCCGAGCTGTACAGCAAATGGCTGGCCTGCCGACAGGATCCGCTGGTGCTCGCGCGTCTGATGCGCCTTAGCGAGCACTGGCCAACTCGTCCGCGAATCGTGCCCGTGGTTATCGACAGCGAGGGTGATGCACAAGCTCTGCAGGTTACCCTGGACAGCATTGAGCGCCAGGCCTATGGCGCAGAGATGACGCTGGTATTGTCCAGCGCGCCGCTGCCAGGCGGCCCAGATGTTCGCAGGGTCCACCAGCCATTGCAGGCCGACTGGGCTGAACAACTGAACACGGCGTTTGACCAGTTGGGCGAGGTGGACTGGATCTACCTGCTGCGTGCTGGCGACCGGCTCAATGCCTTCAGCCTGATGCTCCTGGCCGAGCGGGTCGTATCGCGCCCGCAGATCGCCTGCTGCTATGGCGATGAGGGGGGCGTGCGGGATGAGGCGTCCGTAGAGCCGGTGTTCAAGCCCGACTTCAACCTCGATTTGATGCGCGGCTACCCCTATACCGGTCGCATGCTGGCGTTCTCGCTTGACGCCTTGCGGGCACTGGGCGGTTTCACGCCCGGATATCGCGAACTGGCGCCGCACGATCTGCTCTGGCGTCTTGTGGAAAGCCGCGGCCCCCATGCCATCGAGCACATTCCGGAAGTGCTGGCCGAAAGCGCGTTCAGCTACGCTGCCTGGCTGTCTTCGCAGGCAGTGGTTGAGGAAAATCCGAAACTGCTGGATGCCCACCTCAAGCGCTTGGGCGTGACCTACCGGCTGCAGAACAGTGGCGGGGCAATCAACCAGGTCCGCTACCTGCACGCCACCCAGCCACTGGTAAGCCTGGTGATCAGTGCCCAGGACCAGTTGCCTGCCCTCGAGCGCTGCCTGGAAAGCGTGCTTGAGAAGACCGCCTACGGTCACTACGAAGTGCTGATTGTCGACAATGCCAGTCAAGGTGCCGAGACTCACGCCTGGCTCAGCGCCCTTCAACAGCTGGGCGAAGACAAGTTGCGGGTCCTGATGCTGGGCGAGCAGGCCAGCTTCGCCGCTGTGCAGAACCTTGCCGCGCAACACGCCCGGGGTGAATACCTGCTGATGCTGAGCCCGTTCGCTGTGGTCACCGAGCCAGACTGGCTCGACGCACTGCTCAGCCATGGCCAGCGCCCTGAAGTCGGAGCGGTGGGTGCCAAGCTCTGCAACGCCCACGGTCTGATCGTGCATGCGGGCGGCGTGCTGGGCCTGCGTGGCGCCGTGGGGTCGCCGTTCGTGGGCGAGCCGATGGAGGCGGGCGGTTACATGCAGCGCTTGCAAGTGGCGCAGAATTATTCTGCTGTCGGGGCTGATTGCCTGTTGGTGCGCAAAGAGCTGTTCCTGTCGTTGGGCGGGCTCAATGAAAGCGTCTTCAGCCTGGCCTTCAGCGATATCGACCTGGGCCTGCGCCTGGGCGAAGCCGGGTACCTTGTGGTGTGGGCGCCGGATGCCCGGCTGGTACTGGACCCGCCAGCGCCGGCGGCGATCGATGCGCAGGCTGAAGCCGAGCGCCAGGCCCGGCTGGCGCAGCAGCATGATGCCTTCTTCAAGGCCTGGATGCCGGTGGTAGCGCGTGACCCCGCTTACAATATCAACCTGTCCCTGAACGGCTCCAGCTTCTGCCTGGATCCGGGCCTCAAGGCCGCCTGGACGCCTTTCGTCAGCCGTCCACTGCCCCATGTGCTGGCGTTGCCAATGAACAAGACTGCGGTCGGGCATTACCGGGTGATCCAGCCGCTGGTCGAGCTGGAGAAGGCTGGCTGGGTGACCCAGCAGCAGTACTTCGAGATACCGAGCAACGTCGAGCTGGAACGCAGCTCGCCGGATGTGGCAATTCTGCAGGGGCGTTATACCGAAGGGTTCGTCAAGGAGATCGAGCGCCTCAAGACCTTCTCCAAGGGCTTTTGCATCTACGAGCTGGACGACTACGTGATTGATGTGCCGAAGAAGAACGGGCACCTCAAGCACACGCCAAAAGATCTGGAAAAATCCCTGCGCCGAGGTATCGAACGCTGTGATCGGCTGGTGGTGTCGACCCAGGCGCTGGCGGATGCCCTGCATGACACCCATAGCGATATCCGGGTAATGCCGAACATGCTGGCCGAGCAGCTCTGGACCGGTTTGCGTAGCCAGCGCCGCAGCGCGCGCAAGCCGCGGGTGGGTTGGGGCGGTGGCACCAGCCATACCGGCGACCTGGAAGTGATTGCCGAGGTGGTCAAGACCTTGGCGAACGAAGTCCAATGGGTGTTCTTCGGTATGTGTCCGCCGGCATTGCGGCCCTACATCAGCGAGTTCCATCCGCCGGTGCCGCTGGAGCTGTACCCGGCCAAGCTCGCCAGCCTGAACCTGGACCTGGCCTTGGCGCCACTGGAGTATCACATCTTCAATGACTGCAAGAGCAACTTGCGCTTGCTGGAATACGGCGCGTGCGGGTACCCGGTGATCGTCACCGATACCCGTGCCTATGAAGGCTACTTGCCGTGCACGCGGATCAAGACCAACAGCACCGCCGAGTGGCTGGAGGCGATCCGCATGCACCTGGCGGACCCTGACGAAAGTTTCCGCCAGGGCGACCGTCTGAAGCAGGAAGTGCTGCGTGACTATGTGCTGCGCGAAGAGCACGTTCAGCATTGGTACAGCGGCTGGATGCCGGGCTGACTGCGGGGTGTATGGACGACACCAGTAAAGCGCCTTCTGGCGCGTTTCCTGCAAGCCCCCCGTCATATCGCCATAAATCGTGCAGCCACACGACTTATGGCCGGTGACGAACACGAGGGGACGACATGAAGGCGGTAATTCTGGCGGGTGGACTGGGCACGCGTATCAGCGAAGAGTCTCACCTCAAGCCCAAACCCATGATCGAAATCGGTGGGAAGCCAATTCTCTGGCACATCATGAAGCAGTACTCGGCTCACGGCATCCACGACTTCGTGATCTGCCTGGGCTACAAGGGCTACGCGATCAAGGATTTCTTCGCCAACTACTTCCTGCACACCTCGGACGTCACCTTCGACATGCGCGAAAACCGCATGGACGTGCACCAGAACTACAGCGAGCCATGGCGCGTGACCCTGGTCGACACCGGTGAAGAAACCATGACCGGTGGCCGCCTGCGCCGCGCCGCTCGCTACCTTGAGGGCGAAGATGCCTTCTGTTTCACCTACGGGGACGGTGTTTCGGACCTGAACATCGGCGCCCTGGTGGATTTCCACCTGGCCCACGGCAAACTCGCCACCGTTACTGCGGTACAGCCTCCTGGCCGCTACGGCGCGCTGGCACGCGACGGCGACAGTGTCACCGGTTTCGTCGAAAAGCCCCGTGGTGACGGTGGCTGGATCAACGGTGGCTTCTTCGTGCTTTCGCCCAAGGTGCTCGACTACATCGCCAACGATCAGACTTCCTGGGAGTCGGAGCCGCTTGCCTGCCTGGCCGCTGAGTCGCAACTGAACGCCTTTGAGCATGATGGCTTCTGGCATCCAATGGATACGCTGCGTGACAAGAACCATCTGGAACAACTCTGGCAAAGCGGGGAGGCTCCATGGAAGCAGTGGGCCTGAGTCCAGCGTTCTGGCAGGGCAAGCGTGTTCTGCTCACCGGTCACACGGGTTTCAAAGGCAGTTGGCTGGCGCTCTGGTTGCATGAGCTCGGCGCTCAGGTCACAGGCTTCGCGCTGGACCCTGGCACCGAACCAAGCCTGTTCGAACTTGCCCAGGTCGGCAGCGACATTGCCGACGTGCGCGGCGACCTGCGCGACCTCGGCGCGCTGCTTGAAGCTGTGGCCCAGGCCCAGCCGGAAATCGTCCTGCACCTGGCGGCTCAGCCACTGGTGCGCGAGGCCTACCGTGACCCGCTAGGTACCTATTCCAGCAACGTGATGGGCACCCTTAACCTGCTTGAAGCGGTGCGCCAGGTTGGCGGGGTGCGTGCGTGCGTCCTGGTCACCACCGACAAGGTCTATGCCAACCAGGAATGGCCCTGGCCGTACCGCGAGAACGAGGCCCTGGGCGGGCATGACCCGTACAGCAGCAGCAAGGCCTGCTGCGAGCTGCTGGCGCAGTCCTATGCCGCGTCATTCTTCCCGGCCGCCGAGCACGCAGAACATGGCGTGGCCCTGGCCACCGCGCGCGCCGGCAACGTGCTGGGCGGTGGAGACTTTGCCGCAGAGCGGCTTGTACCCGATGTGCTCAAGGCTTGGTCGACCGGGTCGCCGGTCACCCTGCGCTACCCGCAGGCCGTGCGCCCCTGGCAGCACGCCCTGGAACCGCTGGCCGGCTACCTGCAGTTGGCCGAGCGCCTGTATACCCAGGGGCCGGCCTGCGCCGGTGCGTGGAACTTCGGCCCGAGCGAAGGCGACATGTGCAGCGTCGGTGAGGTGGTCGACCGCCTGGCCCGGCAATGGCCGCAGGCACCAGGGGTGCGGGTCGAGCCAAGCGAGTTGCATGAAGCCGGGTTGCTACGCCTGGACAGCTCTCGCGCCCGCCAGGTGCTGGGCTGGCGTACACGCTGGTCGTTGCACGAATGCCTGCAGCACACGCTCGACTGGCACCTGGCGTGGCAGCGTGGCGACAACATGCGCGCCGTCACGCTGCACCAGCTGAACCTGTACACGGAGTTGCCGTGACTGATCTGCTGCTGCAAGCCTTGCCACTGGGTGGCCTGTTCAGTGTCCAGCACAAGCGCCATGGCGATGCCCGCGGGCAGTTCGCGCGGCTGTTCTGCGAATCCAGCCTGGGCGCCCTGGGTGCGCCGTTCCATGTGCGCCAGATCAACCACTCGCACACTCAGGGCTCAGGTAGCGTACGTGGCCTGCACTACCAGACCGGCGACACCCCGGAGGCCAAGCTGATCACCTGCCTGCGCGGTGAGGTGTGGGACGTGGCAGTGGACCTTCGCGAAGGCTCGCCAACCTTCCTGCACTGGCACGCCGAGCACTTGCGGGCCGGCGATGGCCGCAGCCTGTTGATACCGGCCGGCTTTGCCCATGGTTTCCAGGTGCTGAGCGAGGATGCCGAGCTGCTTTACCTGCACAGTGCCGACTATGCGCCGGGCCGCGAAGGCGGGCTGTCGGTACTCGATCCGAAATTGGCCATCCGTTGGCCGCTCGCTGTCAAGAATCTGTCGGCCCGGGATGCCGCTCATCCCTGGCTGGACCTGTCGTTTACCGGAGTGCGTCCATGAACTGCCGTGGCTGTGGTACCTGCCTGAGCCTGCCCCTGATCGACCTTGGCACTGCGCCGCCGTCCAACGCCTACCTGCGCGCTGACCAACTGGCCGCGGCCGAGGCCTGGGTGCCGCTTAAAGTGGCGGTGTGTGAGCAGTGCTGGCTGGTGCAGACCGAGGATTACACCCGCGCCGAGACGCTGTTCGATGCCGACTATGCGTATTTCAGCTCCTATTCCAGTTCGTGGCTGGCCCATGCCCGCGACTATGTCGGGCAGATGGTCGAGCGTTTCGGCCTGAACGGCGAGAGCCGGGTGGTGGAAATCGCCGCCAATGACGGTTATCTGTTGCAGTATGTGGCCGAGCGCGGCATTCCGTGCCTCGGTGTCGAACCCACCCGAAGCACTGCGCAGGCGGCCCGGGAGAAGGGGCTGCAGATTCGTGAGGTGTTCTTCGGCGAACAGGCCGCCCGTGACCTGGCGAGTGAAGGTTGGTCGGCTGACCTGATGGCCGCCAACAACGTGCTCGCCCACGTGCCGGACATCAACGATTTTCTGCGCGGTTTCGCGACCCTGCTCAAAGCCGATGGTGTGGCCACTTTCGAGTTTCCGCACCTGCTGCGCCTGATGGCCGAGCAGCAGTTCGATACCCTGTACCATGAGCACTACTCCTACCTGTCGCTGACGGCGGTCAACACGCTTTGTGCCCGCAACGGCCTGGTGATCTTCGATGTCAGCGAACTGCCGACCCATGGCGGATCGTTGCGGGTTTTCGTGCAGCGCGCCGATGGCCCGCGCACGCGCCAGGCCAGTGTCGACGACCTGCTTGGCATCGAGGCGCGGGTCGGTGTCAGCACGGCGGCGTTCTACAGCACCCTTGCACCGGCGGCGCAGCGGATCAAGCACCAGCTGCTGCGCTTCCTGTTGCAGGCCAAGGCCGAAGGCAAGCGAGTGGTTGGCTATGGCGCCGCAGCAAAGGGCAACACCCTGTTCAACTACGCAGGCGTGAAGCCCGACCTGCTGGCCTGGGTGGCCGACGCCAACCCGCACAAGCAGGGCAAGTTCCTGCCGGGCAGCCGAATTCCCGTGGTCGCCCCCGAGCGCCTGGCCATCGAGCGGCCGGACTATGTGCTGGTACTGCCGTGGAACCTGCTCAAGGAAGTCAGCGAGCAGCAGGCGCACATCCGCGAATGGGGTGGGCGCTTTGTGATCGCCGTGCCTGAGCTGACCGTCCTGTGACCGCGATGAAGGTGCTTGTCACCGGTGCCACAGGCTTTGTGGGCCGGCATCTGGTCGCCGCCTTGCTGGCGCGCGGGCACCGGGTGCGTGCGCTGGCACGTCGGCTGGAGCCGGCTCAAGCCATGCGGTGGTTCGGCCAGGTCGATTTCGTCGCCGCCGATCTGCATGACCCGCAGCTGGACGTCAATCAGTTGTGCGATGGCATCGATGCGCTGGTGCACCTGGCCTGGCCTGGCCTGCCAAATTATCAAGGGCTGTTCCACCTGGAGCGCAACTTGATGGCTGACTATGCCTTCATCAAGCGTGCCGTCGCAGCCGGTGTCGGCCAAGTGCAGGTGGCCGGCACCTGTTTCGAATACGGCCTGCGCAATGGCGCGCTGGACGAGGCGCTGGACTGCCAGCCGGCCAACCCTTACGGGCTGGCCAAGCACAGCTTGCGCCTGTTCCTCGAAAGCCTGGCCCGCCAGCAACCGTTCAACCTGCAGTGGGTGCGCTTGTTCTACCTGTTTGGCGAGGGGCAAAACCCAGGCAGTCTGCTGGCAGCCTTGGACCGCGCAATCGACCAGGGGCAGCCGCATTTCGACATGTCCGGTGGCGAGCAACTGCGCGACTACCTTGCCATCGAAAGCGCCAGTACATATCTGGCCGACCTGCTCGGGCAGCGCGATTTCAGCGGCGTGGTCAATTGCTGCAGCGGCCAGCCGATATCGGTACGCAAGCTGGTGGAAGCCCGCATCGCCGAGCGCAACGCCACCCTTGCGCTGAACCTTGGCCATTACCCTTATCCTGCCCACGAACCCATGGCGTTCTGGGGCGATGCCCGCAAGTTGCAGGCTCTGCTGGGAGTACGCCATGAAACATGAGTTGTATCGCGCTACCGGCCTGCCGGTGCTGCAGAACCGCACATTCGCCGATGCCCGGTCGGCCCGAGCCTCAGCCAGCGCCGACATGCGTCTGGTGCAGGATAGCCGCACCGGGTTGGTCTACAACGACGCTTTCGACGCCGACAAGCTCAGCTACGACAGTGATTACCAGAACGAGCAGGCGCATTCGGCGCGCTTCCAGCGCCACCTGGACGATGTCGAAGGTGTCATCGCCCGTCACTTCAGGGGCCAGCGCCTGATCGAAGTGGGCTGTGGCAAAGGCTGGTTCCTCGAACTGTTGCGCGAGCGCGGCTATGCCGTCACCGGCATCGACCCGGCCTACGAGGGCGACAACCCGGACGTGGTCAAAGCGCCCTTCACCCGTGAGTTGAACCGCCAGGCCGAAGCCATCGTGTTGCGCCATGTCCTGGAGCACATTCAGGACCCGGTCACGTTCCTTGCCGCCATCGCCGATGCCAATGGCGGGGCAGGGCAGATATACATCGAAGTGCCCTGCCTGGACTGGATCATCGAGCACAAAGCGTGGTTCGACCTGTTCTACGAGCATGTCAATTACTTCCGCCTGGCCGACCTGCGCCGCCTGTTCGGCACGGTCGCCGAGGCCGGTCACCTGTTCGATGGCCAGTACCTGTACATCGTTGCCGACCTTGCCAGCCTGCGCACCACGCTCGAGCCCGTGCCGCCGCTGTCGTTGCCGGCCGATTTCAGTGCCAGTCTGCAGCATGCCGCATGTCTGGTGCGCCGCGATGCCGGACGTGGTTCGGCGATCTGGGGCGCATCGTCCAAGGGCGTGATCTATTCGCTGTTCCTGCAGCGTGCCGGTGCGCCGGTGGACCAGGTTATCGACATCAATCCTGCCAAGCAGGGTCGCTACCTGCCGTTAAGTGGCGCGCGGGTGTCATCGCCGCAAGAGGCGATGCAAAGCCTGCCGGATGGCGCCCACCTGTTCGTGATGAATTCCAATTACCTCGAGGAAATCCGCCGCATGACCGATGGCCGTTTTGTCTATCACGCCGTCGACAATGCCGATTTCACCGACCAGCCAACCGAGTAAAGAACCATGACCGACACGCCGATCAAAGCCTTCGAAGCCGAGTGCAACGCGCAGATCGCCTCCCAGGGCGAAGACAAGGAGCTGCAGCAACTGTCTCGCGACTTCTTCAACAAGTCCGCCGAGCACAAGTACAGCTACCATTTTTCGTGGATGGGCCGGCCGATCATCCAGTTGCCCCAGGACATGATGGCGATGCAGGAGATCGTCTGGCAGGTCAAGCCTGACCTGATCATCGAGTGCGGCATCGCTCACGGCGGTTCGATCCTCTACTACGCCTCCCTGCTGGAGCTGCAGGGCCATGGTGAGGTGCTTGGCATCGACATCGACATCCGCCCGCACAACCGCCAGGCCATCGAGGCGCACCCGATGAGCAAGCGCGTGCGCATGATCGAAGGCTCGAGCATCGATGCCGAGATCGCCGGGCAGGTCAGGGCGCTCGCCGAAGGCAAGAAGGTCATCCTGGTGCTCGACTCCAACCACACGCATGAGCACGTGCTCAAGGAGCTGGAGCTGTATGCGCCGCTGGTGGCCGTGGGCAGTTACTGCGTGGTGATGGACACCGTGGTCGAGGACATGCCGGCAGACTTCTTCCCCGATCGCCCGTGGGGGCCTGGCGACAACCCCAAGACCGCAGTTTGGGAATACCTCAAGGGTAACGACAGCTTCGAAATCGACTATCAGCTGCAGAACAAGCTGCTGGTCACCGTGGCACCGGACGGCTACCTGCGCCGGGTTCGCTGAGACATTCAACAGAGTTCGATTTCTTCGGCGGCAACGCCAATGGTGGGTAAGACTATGCAAGGCAATTTCTCGGCAGACCAGGCAGCCACACTGCGCGAGCGGTTCACGCTGGTATTGATGACGCACAACCGGCCGGCGTTCCTGCAGCGCACGCTGCAGTATTACAGCGGCTATCGGTGCTCGATCCTCGTGCTGGATTCCTCGGGCGAATCGGCCGAGGTGATGGCCGCGCAGTACCCCGGCGTCGAGTACCTGCACCTGCCACAGTTTTCCTACCAGGGCTTCCAGGCCAAGCTGGCCTATGGCGTGGGCCGGGTGAACACGCCGTTCATGGCCTTCGCCGCTGATGACGATTTCCTGCTGTACGACGGGCTGAACCAGTCGCTGGACTTCCTTGAGGCCAACCCCGATTACGGCCTGTGCCATGGCTACTGTCTGAACTACCTGGCCGAAGCCACCCAGGTGAAGTACTACCGGCGTAACAAGAAGGTCCGTGAGGACTACAACGCTCCGCGCGCTGAACAGCGCCTGCTGGACTACATGGGTGAGTTCATCCCGCCCTTCTTCGCTGTCACCCGCACTGCATTGCTGCGCCAGTGGTTTGAGCTGCTGCCCGAGGGCACGAGCTTCGAGTGGCAGGAAATCGGCCACGCGTACTTCCTGCTGACCAACGCCAAAGCGCGGATCCTGCCAATCCCCTACGCGGTACGTGAAACCAACTACGGTGTCTCCGAGCATCAGACCGAGGTCATTCATGTGCTGGCCTTCACCGACGCCAAGTCGGTGGCCGAGCGCGAACAGTTTGCCGACTTCCTTGCCGGCCTGCCAACCGCCATCGAGGGGCTGGACCATGAGGCGCGGCGCCAGCTGGCCCTGGACAGCTTTGCAGTCACTGCCGAGGGGCTGTTCAAAGGCCGGGCGATGACCCTGGAGCTGATCTGGGAGTCAAGCTGGACCGACCCGCTGAACCCGCCGGTGCGTACCTTCCAGCCGTCCCAGTACGTGGAAATGCCGTTCTACAACCAGGCATTCTTCGATCAGCTTACGGCACTGGAGTTTCTGATCCATGCCATGCCGGCCGGGCGCCTGCAGTTGCAGCAACTGGAGCCGCTGCTATTGCGCCAGGAACAGCTGCTGCTGGCACAGCCCAGCGACACTTCGGGCACCGTACGTACCCGCTTGTGGGAGGCACTGCAGTGCAACGCGTTCAACCGTGAGGTGGTGCGGCACCTGGCCGGACACCTGCGTGACAGTGATGAGACCGAGGAGAGCGAGGCGCTGTTCGCTTGGCTGGCACGGCTTGAAGGCGTATTGAAGCAAAGCGGTCGCCAACTGCTTGGGAGCATGCATTCGGGTCGCCTGCTCGACTGGCTGGAGGCGCGCAAGCCGGACACCGCCGCGCTAGCGACCATCAACGAGCACCTGGCGCTGCATCAGGGTGGTCCGCAGTTCGGCATCCTGCTGTTGGACCTGGACAACAACATGGCCAAGCTCCAGGACACGTTCGACAGCCTGCTGGGCGGCCTGAGCAAGGCGTTCCGGATCATGGTCTTCACCACAGGCGAGCCGCCTGTGGCCACCTCGCTGCAGAACACCCTGCATTTCATCAAGGTCAGCCGCGAAGACTACGTCGAGCGGATCAACCAGATCGCCCGGCAGACGGCCTGCGAATGGCTGTTGCTGGCTGATGCGGGTGACCGTTTCACCGCCACCGGTCTTTTGCGCGCCAGCCTCGAGCTGCTGAACGCTCCCGATTGCCGAGCGGTCGCGGTAGACGAGATCCAGCAACAGGCCGATGGTGCCTGGCGTGAGCTGTTGCGCCCGGGGGTAAACCTGGACCTGCTGCAGGCCAATCCCGCGCTGATGGCACGCCATTGGCTGCTGCGTCGGGAGGTGCTGGTGGAGGCGGGTGGCTTCGACAAAGACTTTGCCGAGGCACTGGAGTTCGACCTGCTGCTGCGCCTGATCGAGCAGGGCGGCCTCAACGGGCTGGCCCATCTCGACGAGCCGATGCTGATCACCCCGGCACCGCAGGCCAAGGACAGCGAGCATGCCCGCCAGGCCTTGATGCGACACTTGGCCGGCCGTGGCTACAAGGCCCAGGTCAGTACGCCGCTGCCTGGCACCTTGCGTATCGACTACAGGCATGTCGAGCGGCCGCTGGTGAGCATCGTGCTGCGCAGCGAGGACAATCTGGACGAACTGCAGCGCTGCCTGAAGAGCATCCTGCAGCGCACTCGCTATGCGCGCTACGAGGTACTGATCGCCGACAACGCCAGTCAGTCACCGCAGTTGCTCGAATGGCTGGCGCAGCAGCAAGTTGGCAAGGTGCGCGTGCTGCAAAGTGCCGAGCGCCTGAGCGCGGCAGCGCTATGCAACGCTGCCAGTGCCGAGGCCAAGGGGCAATACCTGATATTGCTGGCGGCGGACGCCGAAGTGGTCAATGCCAACTGGATCGAAGCGTTGCTCAACCAGGCGCAGCGTCCGGAAGTAGGCGTGGTCGGTGCCAAGCTGCTCGATACTGACGGCAAGCTTGCCCAGGCGGGCTTGCTGCTGGACGCCGAAGGCGCAGTTGCGCCAGCTTTTGCCGGTGAGGCCGCCAATGCCATGGGTTACCTGAATCGGCTGGCGGTCGAGCAGAACTGCCCAGCGGTCTCGGCGAGCTGCCTGATGGTCCGTAGCGAAGTCTTCCGTGCTCTGGAGGGGCTCGACGAAACCACGTTCGCCCATGCCCATGGTGATGTCGACCTGTGCCTGAAAGCAGCCGCGGCCGGCCTGCTGACAGTCTGGACGCCACAGGTGCAGGTGATTCACCCCGGCGTGGTCGCCGAGGACGAGGCGGCGCTGGCGGCATTGCGTGCCAAATGGTCGGCGCAGTGGCAAGGTACAGTCCAAAGCCAGGTGCTTGCCCCCGGCAAGGCGGCGCTGGACTGGGCCGGGCTGATCGCCTGACGCGGGACTGGCCTGCATCTTGCTTCGAGCTGGTTCATTGGGGGCGCGAGTCAGAAATCTGTACGCTGTGCGCCCTGCCTTACAGTGCAATCGGGCGCCTTCGTCAGCTGACGGCGCCGCCCCTAGGAACCAGGTATGTTCGACGACAAGTCCATTTTCATCTCCGGGGGGACCGGGTCGTTCGGGCGCCGCTTCATCGAGCGGTTGCTTGAGCGCTACCGCCCACGGCGCGTCGTGGTGTTCTCCCGCGACGAGTTGAAACAGTATGAGATGCAGCAGCGTTTCAACGCGCCGTGCATGCGCTATTTCCTGGGCGATGTCCGTGATGCCGAGCGCGTGCGCCAGGCCATGCGCGGTATCGACTATGTGGTTCATGCCGCCGCGCTCAAGCATGTGCCCGCGGCCGAATACAACCCCACCGAATGCATCCGCACCAACGTCAATGGTGCCGAAAACATCATCGCCGCGGCGATCGAGAATGGCGTGCAGAAGGTCGTCGCACTGTCCACCGACAAGGCGGCCAGCCCGATCAACCTGTATGGTGCGACCAAGCTGCTGTCCGACAAGCTGTTCGTGGCCGCCAACAATTTTGCCGGCCAACAGGACACCCGCTTTGCGGTTGTGCGCTATGGCAATGTGGCGGGCTCCCGGGGCTCGGTGGTGCCATTCTTCAAGCGCCTGATCGAGGAGGGTGCCCACGAGCTCCCCGTCACTGACCCGCGGATGACGCGCTTCTGGATCACCCTCGACCATGGCGTACAGTTCGTGCTCGACAGCTTTGCCCGCATGCACGGGGGGGAAGTGTTCGTGCCCAAGATCCCATCCATTCGCATCGTCGACCTGGCGCGCGGCATGGCCGGGCACTTGCCGCAGAACGTGGTCGGCATCCGCCCGGGGGAAAAGCTGCACGAACTGATGATCCCGCTGGACGATGCGCGGATGACCCTTGAGTTTGGTGATCATTTCACCATCGTTCCGTCGATCCGCTTCAACCATACGGATGTGGATTTTGCGATCGATTGCGTGGGTGAAACCGGGCGCTGGGTTGCCGAGGATTTCGAGTACCGTTCCGATACCAATCCCGCCTTCCTCACCGTGGACCAGCTGGCAGACCTGCACGCAGGCTTGCCAGCATGATCCCCTATGCTCGGCAGAGCATCGATCAGGCGGATATCGCCGCGGTCGTAGAGGTGCTGCAGTCCGACTGGCTGACTCAGGGGCCACTGATCGAGCACTTCGAGCAGGCTATGGCCCAGCGTTGTGGCGCAACGCACGCGGTAGCTGTGTGCAACGCCACTGCGGGGCTGCACCTTGCCTGCCTCGCCGCTGGCCTGGGGAGCGGGGACTGGCTATGGACCAGCCCCATCAGTTTTGTCGCATCAGCCAACTGTGGGCGCTACTGCGGCGCCGGTGTCGATTTCGTCGATATCGACCCGCACACCTGGACTATCGACGCCCAGGCACTTGCGCTGAAACTCGAGCAGGCCGCCCGGGAGGGGCGCCTGCCCAAGGTAGTAGTCGCCGTGGCCTTTGCCGGGCAAAGCGCCGACATGCGTTCGATCGCGGTGCTGGCCCGGCAGTATGGCTTTACCCTTATCGAGGACGCTGCCCACGCGGTCGGCGCACGTTACGCGGGCAAGCCGGTCGGCTGTGGCGAATATGCCGACATGACGGTGTTCAGCTTTCACCCGGTAAAGATCATCACCACGGCCGAGGGCGGCATGGTGCTTACCGCGCGTGCCGATCTGGCCGCGCGTTTGCGCAGGCTGCGCAGTCACGGGATCAGCCGTGACCCGGGCCAAATGACCGAAGAAAGCCATGGTGCCTGGTACTACCAGCAACTTGAACTGGGCTTCAACTATCGCATCACCGACCTGCAAGCTGCCCTGGGGCTGTCTCAACTGACCCGGCTGGATGCGTTCCTTGCCCGTCGCCGCGAGTTGGCGGCTCGCTATCAGCGCTTGCTGGCGCACCTGCCCGTGAGCGTCCAGGCACCTCAGCAGGATGCCGAGTCCGCCTGGCATCTGTTCGTGGTGCGCCTTGAGTGTGATCGTATCCCGCGTTCACACCGGGAGATTTTCGATGGGATGCGGGCTGCAGGAGTTGGGGTCAACCTTCATTACATTCCCATTCACCTGCAACCCTATTACCGCGACCTGGGCTTCAAACAGGGCGATTTTCCGCAGGCCGAAAGTTACTACGCACAAGCCCTGAGCCTGCCAATGTACCCGCAGCTGACTGACGCTCAGCAGGATCAAGTGATCGCCAGCCTGTGCGGGTTGCTGAAGTTGCCGGTGGGCTGCGTGAATGCCTGAGCGAATGGAAACCAACGTCGCGATCATCCCGGCCCGTGGAGGCAGCAAACGGATCCCTGGCAAGAACCTCAAGATGTTCGCCGGGCTGCCGATCATTGCCCACTCGATCCAAGTGGCACTGGCCAGTGGCTTGTTCGAACAGGTGGTGGTCAGCACCGACGACCCTGAAATAGAGGCGGTGGCACGGGAATACGGTGCGCAGGTGCCGTTCCGTCGGCCGGCGCACCTGGCTGACGATCATGCTACCACCCAGGCTGTGGTCAGCCACGCCCTGCAGGCAATGGCCAGCCAGGGCCATGTCCTGACCCATGCCTGTTGCATCTACGCCACTGCGCCTTTCGTGCAGCAGCGTTACTTGCAACAGGGGTTGGCGTTGTTGCGGCAACACCCTGAGCGCTCTTTCGCCTTTTCGGTGAGCAGCTTCGGTTTCCCGGTACAGCGGGCGCTGTCGCTCGACGATCAGGGTGCGCTTGTGCCTCTGTACCCACAGTATCGTGAGACCCGGTCTCAGGACCTTGCACCGGCCTATCAGGATGCTGGCCAGTTTTACTGGGGGCGGGTGCAGGCCTGGTTGCAGAACGAGGCCCTTCATTCCGAGCGGAGTTTGCCAGTGATCATCCCCCGGCATCTGGTTCAGGACATCGACAGCGAGGAAGACTGGTTGCGCGCGCAGTACCTGTACGCAGCGCTCAAAGCGGGCGGGGAGCTGGCGCCATGAAGGTGCTGGTACGTGCTGATGCCTCTTCATCGATTGGCGTCGGCCACACGGCGCGCTGCCTGACGCTGGGCAAAGCCCTCCGAGAGCTCGGTGCGCAGGTGAGCTTTGCCTGTTGCCTGCTTGACGGTCATCGCCGGGCCGCCATCGAGCAGGAGGGTTTCGAGGTCTTTGCATGGCCGCAGCGCGAGGAAAAAAAACCGGGCATCGAACCCTGGGCCGCGGATATCGCGGCGCTGCGTGATGTGCTGCCGGCACAGGCCCGATTCGACTGGCTAATCGTCGATCATTACGCCTTGGACGCCCGCTGGGAGCAGGCAGCCCGGGCGTTCGCCCGGCGCATCGCGGTCATCGATGACCTGGCTGATCGTGATCATGCCGCCGACCTGCTGCTGGATCAGAATTTCAGTGCCAGCGAGGCGCTCTACGCGCCGCGGCTGGCAACGGAGTGCCGGCGCTTGCTGGGGCCACGCTATGCGCTGGTGGGGCCGGCGTTTCAGGGGGCGGCGATATCGCCGCCCCTGCAGGCACGAAGGGTGCTGGTGAGTTTCGGTGGCTTCGATGTGGCTGGCATGCTGCCCAAGACCTTGCAGGCGCTGTCCGGGCTGGAAGGGTTGCAGGTCACCTGCATCGCTGGGCTCGGGCATCGCCAGAGTGAGCTGCTGGCCCAGTTGTGCGACGCGCGGGCGGGTTGGGAGCTGCATGACTATGTCGACGATCTGCCAATGCGGATGGTTGCGGCAGACTTGTTCATCGGCGCCGGCGGCGGTACTACCTGGGAGCGCGCCGCGCTGGGCTTGCCGAGCCTGTGCGTGAGCGTGGCAGACAACCAGCGGGCCAATGCCCAGGCCATGGCTCGGGCGGGCATGCACCTTTACCTGGGTGAGGCTGGGCAGGTCCAGGTGCCTGCGCTGCGCCAGGCGATTGCCTTGTTGCTGAGCAATCAGGCCCTGCGCCAGAGCTTCGCCGAGCGCAGTCGGGCACTGGTCGATGGCCTGGGGGCGCAGCGGGTGGCGGTGGCCTTGCTGGGGGCAGGGCTTGCGCTACGTCCGGCCAGCAGTGAAGACGCGCGGCTTTTGTTCGACGGGCGCAACGCGCCCGAGGTACGTCGCCGTTCGCAGCAGGCGCGGGAGCTGGACTGGGCGGGGCATCTGGCCTGGCTGGCTGCTACGCTGGCTGATCGGCAGCGTTTGCTGCTGATCGCCGAGACAGGCGACGGGCCGGTGGGCTGTGTTCGCTACGACCGCTTGCCCGGGCAGCGGGCGAAGGTGTCGTTGTATCTCTTCGCGGGGCGTTGCGGGCTGGGTTGGGGCAGAGCGTTGCTCGCCCGTGGCGAGGCCTGCGTGCGTGAGTTCTGGCCGGACCTGCGTGCGATCGAGGCCCAGGTGCTGCCCGACAATCAGGCGTCATTGCAATTATTCGCGGGTGCCGGCTTCGCTAAGTCGCCGTGCTCGTTCGAGCGGGTATTCCAGGAGTAGCCCATGAACAGATTCAACATCGGGCACCGCTGTGTCGGCCCGGACCAGCCACCGCTGGTGATCGCGGAGATGAGTGGCAATCACAACCAGTCGCTGGCCCGGGCACTGGAGATCGTCGAAGCGGCCGCCGCCGCCGGCGCCCATGCGCTGAAGCTGCAGACCTACACTGCCGACACCATGACCCTGGACCTGGCGCATGGTGAGTTTTTCATCGCCGACCCGAACAGCCTCTGGTCTGGCTCATCGCTGTATGCGCTGTATGAAAAGGCCCATACCCCCTGGGAGTGGCACCCAGCGATCTTCGAGCGCGCTCGTGAGCTGGGCATGCTGGTGTTCTCCACGCCGTTCGACGAAACGTCGGTGGATTTCCTCGAAAGCCTGGATGTGCCGGCCTACAAGATCGCCAGCTTCGAGAACACCGATCTGCCGCTGATACGCAAAGTGGCGGCCACTGGTAAACCTATGATCATTTCCACCGGCATGGCCAGCCTCGCGGAACTCGAACGTACCGTGCGGGTGGCGCGCGAAGGAGGGTGTCGCGACCTGGTGCTGCTCAAGTGCACCAGTACCTACCCGGCCAGCCCGCAGAACAGCAACGTACTGACCATCCCGCACATGCGCGAGCTCTTCGGTTGTCAGGTCGGGCTGTCGGATCACTCCATGGGGGTTGGGGTTGCCGTGGCGGCAGTGGCCCTGGGGGCGACGGTGGTGGAAAAGCACTTCACGCTTGACCGTGCCGATGGCGGCGTGGATGCGGCATTTTCCCTGGAACCCCAGGAAATGGCAGCGCTGGTGCTGGAAACCGAGCGTGCCTGGCAGTCGCTGGGGCGGGTGCACTATGGCGCGACCCAGGCCGAGGAGGCCTCGCGGCGTTTCCGCCGCTCGCTGTATGTAGTGCGTGACATGGCTGCTGGCGAGGTCTTCGACCGTAGCAACGTGCGCGCCATCCGCCCAGGTTTGGGGCTGGCGCCAGGCCATCTCGATGCGGTGCTTGGCCGCAAGGCCAGGCAACCACTCAAGCGCGGTACGCCCCTGGACTGGCAACTGCTCGACTGAAAGTTGGCTCCAGCCGGGGCCAGGTTTGCCCTGCATGGCAAACTCGCAAGCGCTATGACGACGTGACGCGGCCAGGCAAAATATGCGATTGTCTTGAAATATTCGTGACCTATCGGTCAGAGCGGGCATCTCCTTCTGTAACCGTTAATGGGGCAGGTGTGCAATTGCCGCCTGCCACCCTGCCTGTCGCCACTCCACCTGGGCGGCAGATCCCGTTCTTCAGGCGCCGCTCGAGTCATCCGGGCGGTGGTATTGAGCTGTTATTTATTGGGAAGCCATGATGATCGGCATTAAAAGCATCGCGAGCTATGTGCCCGCTTCCGGCCTGGACAACTATGTACAAGGCGCGAAATTCGGCAAGGACGAAGAGTTCATGTTCGGCAAGATCGGCGCAAGCTTCCTGCCGCGCAAGGACGATGAGCAGGAGACTTCCGATCTGTGTGTCGAAGCGGTCAACAACCTGTTCGCCGCTAACCCGCAACTCAAGCGCGAGGCGATCGATGCGCTGATCGTCGTCACCCAGAACGGTGACGAGGAAGGCTTGCCTCACACCGCTGCCATCGTCCAGCACAAACTCGGTCTGCCGACCCATGTCGCGGCCTTCGACATTTCCCTGGGCTGCTCCGGCTACGTCTATGGCATTTACGCGCTCAAAGGCTTCATGGAAGCCGCAGGCCTGAAGAATGGCCTGCTGGTGACGGCCGATCCGTACTCCAAGATCGTCAACACAGAAGACCGCAATACCACCATGTTGTTCGGCGACGCGGCCACTGCCACCTGGATGGGTGAGGGCGCTACCTGGCAACTGGGCAAGGCGAAGTTCGGTACCGACGGTGCTGGTGCGCCGCACCTGAAGGTGACTGATGGCGAGTTCTTCATGAACGGTCGTCAGGTCTTCAACTTCGCTCTGATCAAGGTGCCGGCGCATCTGCATGAGCTGCTGCGCGAGTCAGGGCTGGAAAACAAGGATATCGACGCCTTCTGCATCCATCAGGGCAGTGCGGCGATCGTCGATGCCGTGGCACGACGCTTCGAGGAAGACCCGGAAAAGTCCCAGGCCGACAAGTTCATCAAGGACATGCTGGAGACCGGTAATACCGTGTCATCGAGCGTTCCGCTGCTGTTGCAGAAGCACATGTTCGACAGTGCCTGGAAGCGCGTGGCCATTAGCGGCTTCGGTGTCGGCCTGTCGTGGGGCTCGGCGGTTCTCTACAAGGCTGAATAAGCGCTGCCAGTCGGGTACTCTTCGGTGTTTCGCAGGTAAGGGAAGCTCAACCCATGAGCGAGTTTTTCCAGCGTAACGCTGAAGTGCTGCAGGCCCGCTGGCCGGCACTGTACGAGCGCCTGCAAGGCGAGGCGTGTAGTGCGCTCGAGGTCGAGCTGGTGGAGGGGCTGGGGTCTACCCTGAGCGTGTGTGGCATCCAGCTCACAAGTCGTCACGATCGTCTTGCCGAGGCGCGCCTGCAGGCCGCGAGCCTGCCTGAAGACAGTTCCACTCTTCATCTCTATGGCAGTGGGCTGGGTGACTTGCAGCGCGTGCTGCTGGAGCGGCCTGGGCTCGTGCGGTTGCAGGTGTACCTGCTCAATGGCGCACTGTTCCAGCTGGTGCTGCAACTGCTGGATCAGTCCGACTGGCTTGCCGACCCGCGCGTCGAACTGGCCTATGCCGGCGACAGCGCGGAAATCGCCTTGCCGTTCTTCGCCTTGCCTTCCGAACGGGTGCTGGCCGATGACTTCAATGCGAAGGTGCGCGACCGTCTGATCAGCGAGGCCCACCTGGCAGACAGCAATCGCGCTTTCGATGTGGCCGACCCGCGCTTGCAGAAGCTGCTCGAAGACAGTTTGCCGTTGTTGCGCCACGACCCTGATGTGGCCGCGCTGTTCGGTAGCCAGGCCGGGCGTGACTGCTATGTGATTGCCACCGGGCCAACCTTGGCCGGGCACCTGTCTGCATTGGCAAGGGTGCGCGCTCAGGCCGAGCGGCCACTGTTCATCTGCGTCGACACCGCTTATATCCCCCTGCTGCGCGCCGGAATCCAGCCTGACATCGTGGTCAGTGTCGACCATAAAATCCGCCTCCATCACTTGCCGCCGCAAGACTCGGCTGCGACCACCCTGGTCTACATGCCGATGCTGGACGTCGAGCTGCTCGGTAATTGGCGTGGGCCACGCTACACAGCCTATTCCGGCAGTGCGCTGTATGCACAGGTGCGCCAAGCCATACCGCGCGCCGAGTTGTTCGTTGGGGGAAGCGTGATTCACCCTGCTACGGACCTGGCTGTGAAGATGGGGGCCGTGCGCATTACGTTTTTCGGCGCTGATTTCGCCTTCCCGGGTGGTCGCACCCACACAGGCTGGGACGATGGCGTACTCGGCCCGGCGATTGCGGCGGCGCAGCACTGGGTGCTGGATGGCCATGGCCAGCGGGCACGTACCCAGCTTAACTTCCGCAGTTACCTGATTGAGCTTGAGCGGTTCATTGCGCGCCATCCCCAGGTGCGGTTCCACAACACCAGTCGTGCCGGCGCGCACATCGCCGGCACCACTTTCGATCCGGAGTTCTGTTCATGAATGCTGCCGATCAAGGGCGCGCGGCGCGCGAATGCGCCACGCTGTTACGCCTTGGGCGGGATGTGGAGGCGGCGTTGCGTATGGTCGAGCTGTTCGATGAGGTATTGCCGCAGGTCGATCCAAAAGCGGGGGCGGTGGTCATGCAGGCCATGCTCGATGCCCAGCAGCGCCAGGACTGGCTGGCGCTGGCCGATTACCTCGAATATGAGCTGCTGCATCTGATCGAGCAGGCGGCCTCGCGCTGAAGTGTGAGCTGTATCACACTTCGTGGTTGGCGAAAGCATCGCGGGGAACGGCTGTAAAGCCCGGTTTGCAAGGGGGGGGCGTGGTGATGGCATTTTTTTTTGGAAAAGCCCTAAAGCAACTTGCAAACCCGACGATAACCATTACGAAGGTTCTCTAGGCCACACCCGGCGGACGCCAGGGCCGGAAGCCGCAGTATCCATCCAACGAGGAATTCGTCATGGCTTTAACCGTAAACACCAACACCACTTCGCTGGGCGTGCAGAAGAACCTGAACAAAGCTTCCGACGCGCTGAGCACTTCGATGACTCGCCTGTCTTCCGGCCTGCGTATCAACAGCGCTAAAGACGATGCTGCTGGTCAGCAGATCGCCAACAAGCTGCAGACCATGGTTACCGGTACCACCGTTGCCATCAAGAACGCCAACGACGGTAACTCGATCACCCAGACCGCTGAAGGCGCGCTGTCGGAAATCACCAACATCCTGCAGCGTATGCGTGAACTGGCTCTGCAGGCACGTAACGACTCCAACGGCACCACTGAACGCGCTGCTCTGAACAAAGAATTCGCGGCCAAGTCCGACGAGATCACTCGTATCGCGACCTCCACCACCTTCGGTACCAGCAAGCAACTGCTGAACGGCACCGCTGGCACCATGGAGTTCCAGGTTGGCGCGATGACTGGTACCAGCCAGATCCTGAGCGTTTCGATGACTTCCTCGTTCGCTGCTTCGACCCTGGCTGTCGGCACTGGCACCCTGGCGATCTCGGGTACTTCCGACTCCGCCGTTCACACCTCCGTCGACGCCGCCATTACCGCGATCGACGCTGCTCTGCAGACCGTTGACACCAAGAAGTCGGACCTGGGTGCTATCCAGAACCGCTTCCAGTCGACCATCAACAACCTGCAAAGCATGAACGAAAACTCGGCTGCCGCCATGGGCCGAGTTCAGGACACCGACTTCGCCGCAGAAACCGCTCAGCTGACCAAGCAGCAGACCCTGCAGCAAGCTTCGACCTCTGTTCTGGCTCAGGCTAACCAGCTGCCATCCGCCGTACTGAAACTGCTTCAGTAATAGCGCGATGAAGTTCGGCGAGGGAGTGCTCATGCGCTCTCTCGCTTTTTACTTTTTAAAGGTGATGTGCGATGGACATAAGCGTCAAGTCAAGCCCGTCGTATCCGGTGTCGTCGCTGGTTGGCAACACCGAGCACAATACAGCTGCTGACAAGGTTTCAGGTCAGCTGCGCAAGACATTGCAGCAAGACGCTCCCAAGAGCGAGGCCGAGTTACAATCGGCCGTCAAGGAAATTCAAGATTTTGTCCAGTCGTTGCAGCGCAACCTGGAGTTTTCGGTGGATGATTCCACCGGCAGGTGGATCGTCAAGGTCGTTGCCCGCGATAGCGGTGAGGTGATCCGTCAGATCCCGTCGGAAACAGCGCTGGAGCTGGCCCGAAGCCTGCAAGATGTCAATAGTTTGCTCTTCGATGAGAAAGTCTGACAGCCGGCCGGTCATTTGAATTGTTGCACCGGCGCTGATCAGGCAACTCTGCGTTTGGGCGTTAACCAGAAAGGAGGATGTAATGGCAAGTCCAATTCTACCGAGTTTGGGGCTGGGTTCCGGTCTCGATACCTCGGCCATTGTGAAGGCCCTGGTTGATGCCGAAAAGACTCCCAAGCAGAGCCAGCTCGACCGCCGCACGTCGGCGAACACCGCATCGATTTCGGCGGTGGGTAGCCTCAAAAGTGCGTTGACCGCCTACAAGACGGCGCTGGAGAAGCTTAACGACAGTGCCAACCCTGCGTTTCTCGGGTCGACGGCAGCCTCCTCCAACGACAAGTACGTCAAGGCCACGGCAGGCAGTGCGGCAGTCAACGGCAGCTATTCGATCCAGGTTACCCAGCTGGCCACGGCGTCGCGCGTAGCCAGTCAGCGTTTCACCGACAGCAGCTCGGTTGTTTCCGCCAGTGGTGGCACGTTGACCATCACCCAGAATAGCGTCGACTTCGATGTGACCATTCCGGCCAACGCTACGCTGCAGCAGGCGCGTGATGCGATCAACGCCCAGGCGAGCGGCAAGGGCTTCACCGCCAACATCGTTAACGACGGTACCGGTTCGCGGTTGGTGTTGAGCTCCGAAACCATGGGCGAAGGTTCGGACATCTCTACTTCGGGGATCGCTGACCTGACCATCGACCCAGCAACGCAGATGGCCGATGCGGGCGGTGCTGGCCGTATCGGCGAACTCGCAAAAGATGCCGAGTTCGATATCGATGGCATGAAGCTCACCAGCAAATCGAACAAGGTCGATAACGCGATCAGTGGCATGACGTTCGAACTGCTGTCCAAGACCGAAACGCTCAGCCCGGTCAGCGTCACCGTGGCTGCCAACACTGAGGGCCTGAAAAAGTCGGTGCAGTCGTTCGTCGATGCCTATAACGCGTTGGTGAATACGATAAACAGTGTGAGTGTGTCGACCAAGGCGGCAGACGGCAGCTGGAACACTCCGGCTCTGTCGGGTGACCCGGCAGTGCGCAGCATGCTGTCGGCCATGCGTAATGAGCTGGTGGTCTCCGGTACCGGTGGTTCGGGGCAATTGACGGTACTTTCGCAGTTGGGGATCAATACCGCTCAGAGTAGCGGCCTGCTGGAGTTCGACAGCACCAAGTTCACCAAGGCGATCAATGATCAGAAGCTTGGTGGCGAGGTGCAGAACCTGTTCAATGGTGACGGCGGCCTGCTCGATCGCATGGTCAAGACCATGGAGCCATTCTCTGCGTCCGGTGGTGTGCTGGATGAGCGCAACAAGTCGCTTGAGGTTGCCAAGAAAAGCCTGAGCATGGAGCAAAGCTCTCTGGATGCCCGCATCAAGGACCTGGAAGCGTCGCTGACCAAGAAGTACAACACCATGGACACCCTGGTTGGGCAGCTCAATGCTCAGCGCGACAGCGTCGTTTCCATTTTTGAAGCAATGGCAGCGCAACAGAAGAACTCCTGATCTGCCTGAGGCTTCATGGCAAGGTCGCGGCGTCACACTGTATGGCGCCGCGCGCGTGTTACGATGTAGGCACGGTAAACAAACGCCAAAAGCCCGACGAAGCGTGACGCTTGGTCGGGCTTTTTTGTATTCTCCCTAAAGTTTTTTGACGCCGCGCCGATAGCCCGGTCATACAGCAACCCCGTGGTGACGAGGTACCCCATGAATCCAATGTTAGCCCTTCGGCAGTACCAGAAGATTGGCGCCCAGGCGCAGACCTCTGAAGCGAGCCCGCATCGTTTGGTGCAAATGCTGATGGAGGGTGGCCTGGACCGCATTGCCCAGGCCAGTGGCGCGATGCAGCGCAAGGACATCGCCGGCAAGGGCATCGCGATAGGCAAGGCTATTGGCATCATTGGCGGCCTGCGCGAAGGTCTGGACCGTGACAACATGACTGACGAGCTCAATCGTCTCGACAGCCTCTACCTGTACATGACTCGTCGTCTGAGTGAGGCCAATATCCAGAACGATCCGGCGATCCTGGACGAGGTCAGGGACTTGCTGAGCACTGTCAAGGAAGGCTGGGACGCGATCGGCCCACAGTCGATGGTCCCCTGAGCCGGGAGGTTTTATGAGCAAGGTGATCGAGGGTATCGAGCGGACTCGCAGCGAGTTGCTTGCCGCATTGGCCAGCCGTGACTGGGATGCGGTAGGTGAGCTTGACCTGAAGTGCCGTCTTTGTGTCGAGGACGTTCTGGCTGAGGCGCTCAGCAATGAAGACGCGGTACGCTCGAGCCTTGAGGGCCTGCTAGCGGTCTACGGGAAGTTAATTGAAGTTGCAAGCGGTGAGCGTCAATCGATAGTCGACGAGATGGTGCAAATCCGTCAGGCGAAAAACGCCGCTAAGGTATACCATCTGTTCACTTGACCACAGATGTCCTAAAAGCCATGCGCCATTAATTTGACTGCATGCTTTTTTTTGACTTTACTAGTGGCTGTTTTCGAATTTCAGACGTCCGAACACTGACCATTCAGTCTGAATGATGTCGAGCACGCCCTCGGGCGCCGATATGACTAGGGAAGTTGCTATTGCATGTGGCGTGAAACCAAGATTCTCCTGATCGATGACGACAGCGCCCGCCGCCGCGATCTGGCGGTGGTTCTGAACTTCCTCGGCGAAGAAAACCTGCCCTGCTCCAGCCATGATTGGCAGCAGGTGGTGGGGGCATTGTCTTCCAGCCGTGAAGTGCTCTGCGTGCTCATCGGAACCGTGAATGCTCCAGGCAATGTGCTTGGGTTGCTTAAGACAGTGGCCGGGTGGGATGAGTTCCTTCCCGTATTGCTGATCGGCGAAATTTCTTCTGCGGATTTCCCCGAAGAGCTTCGCCGTCGCGTGCTGGCCAACCTTGAGATGCCGCCCAGCTACAGCCAGCTGCTCGACTCCCTGCACCGTGCCCAGGTCTATCGCGAGATGTACGACCAGGCCCGTGAGCGTGGCCGTCAGCGCGAGCCCAACCTGTTCCGCAGCCTGGTGGGCACCAGCCGCGCCATCCAGCATGTTCGGCAGATGATGCAGCAGGTCGCCGATACCGACGCCAGCGTGCTCATTCTTGGTGAGTCCGGTACTGGCAAGGAGGTGGTCGCGCGCAACCTGCATTACCACTCCAAGCGCCGCGAAGCGCCGTTCGTGCCGGTCAATTGCGGGGCGATCCCGGCCGAGTTGCTGGAAAGCGAACTGTTCGGCCACGAGAAGGGTGCGTTCACCGGCGCCATCACCAGCCGTGCCGGGCGTTTCGAGCTGGCCAATGGCGGCACCCTGTTCCTTGACGAGATCGGCGACATGCCGCTGCCGATGCAGGTCAAGCTGCTGCGTGTGCTGCAGGAGCGTACTTTCGAGCGGGTGGGCAGCAACAAGACCCAGAGCATTGACGTGCGCATCATCGCCGCGACCCACAAGAACCTCGAGACCATGATCGAGGGTGGGACCTTCCGCGAAGACCTGTACTACCGCCTCAACGTGTTCCCGATCGAGATGGCGCCGTTGCGTGAGCGTGTGGAAGACATTCCGCTGCTGATGAACGAGCTGATTTCGCGCATGGAGCATGAGAAGCGCGGCTCGATACGCTTCAACTCTGCTTCGATCATGTCGCTGTGCCGGCATGGCTGGCCGGGCAACGTGCGCGAGCTGGCCAACCTGGTCGAGCGCATGGCGATCATGCACCCGTACGGGGTGATTGGTGTGTCGGAGCTGCCGAAGAAATTCCGCTACATCGACGATGAAGACGAGCAGTTGGTCGACAGCCTGCGCAGCGACCTCGAAGAGCGCGTGGCGATCAACGGCCACGCGCCGAGCTTTGCCAACCATGCCATGCTGCCGCCTGAGGGCCTGGACCTGAAGGATTACCTGGGCAGCCTGGAGCAGGGGCTGATCCAGCAGGCGCTGGACGACGCCAACGGTATCGTGGCGCGGGCGGCTGAACGTTTGCGTATTCGGCGTACCACCTTGGTGGAGAAGATGCGCAAGTACGGCATGAGCCGCCAGGGCGGTGAGGAGCAGGCTGAAGATTGACTTCGCCTGTACCGCCACAATCGCCGGCAAGCCCACATGGATTTGCGCCGGCTTTAAGAAATTTTGCTTGCACAGGTAAAGCGCAAACCTGAAGAGCAGCGCGGTCGTGGTGGGAGCCGGCTTGCCGGCGATAGGGCCCGAGCAGGCAGCACAAACCCCCATCCCCGGCACGGCTATTGCTACACCGCTGGCATCACACCGTTTTTATGACGGTCAGCCACGCGAGAGAGCACGATGCCCCAGGCCGCCCATGTTTCCCGAGTCCCTGATCCGCAGGGGCCTACCCCCGTCGAACAGGAGAGTCGACAGGGGCTTGAGCAGGCGTTCGCCCTGTTCGACCAGGTCTCCACCCAGCTCAACCAGTCCTACAGCATGCTCGAGGCCCGCGTCAGCGAACTCAAAGGCGAGTTGGCGGTGGTCGGCGCCCAGCGCATGGCCGAGCTGAACGAGAAAGAGCGCCTGGCCAATCGCTTGCAGAACCTGCTGGCCCTGCTGCCCGGCGGGGTGATCGTCATCGATGACCAGGGCCTGGTGCGCGAAGCCAATCCGGCGGCCTGTGAGCTGTTGGGTGAACCCTTGCTCGGCCAGTTGTGGCGCCAGGTGATCGCCCGCAGCTTCGCCCCGCGCAAGGATGACGGGCATGAGGTGTCACTGCGCGATGGCCGTCGCCTGTCCATTGCCACGCGTTCGCTGGATGCCGAGCCAGGCCAGCTGGTGCTGCTCAATGACCTGACCGAAACCCGTCGCCTGCAAGACCAGTTGGCACGCCATGAGCGCCTGTCGTCGCTGGGGCGCATGGTTGCTTCGCTGGCCCATCAGATACGCACGCCGCTGTCGGCAGCCATGCTCTATGCCAGCCACCTGGCGCAAGACGAGCGTGAGCTTGCGCCAGAGACCCGCCGGCGTTTCGCCGGCAGCCTCAAGGAACGTCTGCACGAATTGGAGCACCAGGTGCGCGACATGCTGGTGTTCGCCCGCGGCGAGCTGCCACTGGGTGACCGGTTGAGCCCAAAGGGCCTGTTCCAGGCCTTGCAGCAGGCTGCCCAGCCTCATGTCCAGGGCCATGCCGTGCGTTGGCAGTGCGACAGCCACCTGGGTGAGTTGCTGTGCAATCGCGACACCCTGGTCGGTGCCATGCTCAACCTGATCGAGAATGCCCTGCAGGCAAGCGTTGGCGCTGCGCGGCTCAAAGTGCACCTGTATCGGCGCGCGCACACCCTGCACCTGTGCGTCAGCGATGCCGGCAGCGGCATCGATGCCGACCTGTTGGGTCGGCTGGGTGAGCCGTTCCTGACCACCAAAGCTACCGGCACCGGGCTCGGCTTGGCGGTGGTCATGGCCGTGGTGCGGGCGCACCACGGCAAGTTGCAGCTGCGCTCCAGGGTAGGGCGTGGCACCTGCGTCAGGGTGGAGTTGCCGTTGATCGGCGGGCAGCCTGCGGAGGTCGCATGATGCTCATCAAGGTGCTGCTGGTCGAGGATGACCGCGCGTTGCGCCAGGCACTTGGCGATACCCTGGAGATCGGCGGTTTTGCCTATCGCGCTGTCGGCAGCGCGGAAGAAGCGCTGGAGGCAGTGAAAAGCGACGCGTACAGCCTGGTCATTAGTGATGTGAACATGCCGGGAATGGATGGGCATCAGTTGCTGGCGCACCTGCGCCGCCAGCACCCGCAATTGCCGGTGCTGCTGATGACCGCTCACGCTGCCGTGGAGCGCGCTGTCGAGGCGATGCGCCAGGGCGCTGTGGATTACCTGGTCAAACCCTTCGAGCCCAAGGCGCTGCTGAGCCTGGTCGAGCGCCATGCCGCCGGGCGCCTGAGCGCGGTCGAGGACGAAGGGCCGGTGGCCAGCGAGCCTGCCAGCCGCCAATTGCTGGAGCTTGCTGCGCGTGTGGCCCGCAGCGATTCGACCGTACTCATCTCGGGTGAGTCGGGCACCGGCAAGGAAGTGCTTGCGCGGTACATTCACCAACAGTCGCCGCGTGCAGCGCAGCCATTTGTCGCGATCAACTGCGCGGCCATCCCGGACAACATGCTCGAGGCGACCTTGTTCGGTCACGAGAAAGGAGCCTTCACCGGCGCCATTGCGGCGCAGGCCGGCAAATTCGAGCAGGCCGAGGGTGGCACCTTGCTGCTCGACGAGATTTCCGAAATGCCTCTGGGCCTGCAGGCCAAGCTGTTGCGTGTCTTGCAGGAACGTGAGGTCGAGCGGGTAGGGGGGCGCAAGCCGATTGCCCTGGACATCCGCGTGCTGGCAACCAGCAATCGCGACATGGCCGGTGAAGTGGCGGCCGGGCGGTTCCGCGAAGACCTGTTCTATCGCCTGTCGGTGTTCCCGTTGGCCTGGCAGCCGCTGCGTGAGCGTGCCGGTGACATCCTGCCGCTGGCCGAGCGCTTGCTGGCGCGGCATGTGGCGAAGATGAAGCATGCGCCGGTGCGCCTGTCTGCTGCGGCGCAGGCCTGCCTGCAGGCCCATGCCTGGCCAGGCAATGTGCGTGAGCTGGACAACGCTTTGCAGCGGGCGCTGATCCTGCAGCAGGGCGGGGTGATCGAGGCGGCGGATTTTTGTCTGGCCGGCGCCATTCCCTTGTCGGCGGTTGCACCAGCCGCGGCGTTGCCCGTGGCGGTCGAGCCGGCAGGTGAGGCCGGTGGCCTGGGCGATGACATGCGCCGCCATGAGTTCCAGATGATCATCGACACCTTGCGCGCCGAGCGCGGTCGCCGCAAGGAGGCTGCCGAGCGGCTTGGCATCAGCCCGCGTACCCTGCGCTACAAGCTGGCACAAATGCGCGATGCCGGGCTCGACGTGGAAGCCAGCCTGTACGGGTGAGCTACAAGCTACAAGCAAGCGCAAGAGCACCGCAGCCTGGCTTGAAGCTTGAAGCTTTCAAAGGCTGGCACTGTTGTTGCTTAGAGAGGCTATCCGCCGCATGAGTGTCAAAAAAATGCGGCCGCCGGAGAGAGAAGTTCATGAGCCAAGGTGTTGAATTCAATCGTCTGATGCTGGACATGCGTGCCATGCAGGCCGATGCCATGTCGCTGCCAAAAGCCACTGCCGCCCCCGAATTGGCAGAAGGCCAGAGCAGCTTCGCTGACATGCTCGGCCAGGCCATCGGCAAAGTGCACCAGACCCAGCAGGCGTCGACCCAGCTCGCCAATGCTTTCGAGATCGGCAAGAGTGGTGTCGACCTGACCGACGTGATGATCGCCTCGCAGAAAGCCAGCGTTTCCATGCAAGCGCTGACCCAGGTACGCAACAAGCTGGTCCAGGCGTACCAGGACATCATGCAGATGCCGGTTTGAGGACGGAAGTAAGTCATGGCTGAAGCAGTCGTCGATAACGCCCCCGCCAAAAGTGGCCCGCCAGCGTCCAAACCGCCGCTGTTCGGCATGGCGTTTCTGGAAAACATCTCGCAGATGCCCATGCTGCGTCAGGTCGGCCTGCTGGTCGGGTTGGCGGCGAGCGTGGCGATCGGCTTCGCCGTGGTGCTGTGGTCGCAACAGCCGGACTACCGCCCGCTGTATGGCAGCCTGGCGGGCATGGACACCAAGCAGGTCATGGATACCCTGGCCGCTGCAGACATCCCCTACAATGTCGAGCCCAATTCCGGTGCTCTGCTGGTCAAGGCCGACGACCTCTCCCGTGCGCGCCTGAAACTGGCAGCCGCCGGCGTTGCGCCAAGCGACGGCAATGTTGGCTTCGAACTGCTCGACAAAGAGCAGGGCCTGGGTACCAGCCAGTTCATGGAAGCTACCCGTTACCGTCGCAGCCTGGAAGGCGAGTTGGCCCGTACGGTCTCCAGCCTGAACAACGTCAAGGCGGCGCGCGTGCACCTGGCGATCCCGAAAAGCTCGGTGTTCGTGCGCGATGAGCGCAAGCCAAGCGCCTCGGTCCTGGTCGAACTGTACCCGGGCCGTTCGCTGGAAGCCGGCCAGGTGATGGCGATCGTCAACCTGGTCGCCACCAGCGTGCCCGAGCTGGACAAGTCGCAGGTCACCGTGGTCGACCAGAAGGGCAACCTGCTCTCCGACCAGTTGCAGGACACGGCGTTGACCATGGCTGGCAAGCAGTTCGACTACAGCCGCCGCATGGAAGGCATGCTCACCCAGCGTGTGCACAACATCCTGCAACCCGTCTTGGGTAACGACCGTTACAAGGCCGAGGTGTCGGCCGACCTTGACTTCAGTGCGGTGGAGTCCACTTCCGAGCAGTTCAACCCGGACCAGCCGGCGCTGCGCAGCGAGCAGTCGGTCAACGAGCAGCGCGCCAGCAGTTCGGGGCCGCAAGGTGTGCCGGGCGCGCTGAGCAACCAGCCGCCGGCAGGTGCCGCAGCGCCTGAAAACGCCACCGCCGCAGCCCCTGCTGCCGGTGCCATCCAGCCTGGCCAGCCGCTGGTGGATGCCAATGGCCAGCAGATCATGGACCCGGCCACCGGCCAGCCAATGCTCGCGCCATACCCGGCCGACAAGCGTCTGCAGACCACCAAGAACTTCGAATTGGACCGCTCGATCAGCCACACCCGCCAGCAGCAGGGTCGCCTGACCCGTCTGTCGGTGGCGGTAGTGGTCGATGACCAGGTCAAGGTCGACGCCGCCGGCGAGACCACCCGCGCGCCGTGGGGCGCCGAAGACCTGGCGCGCTTCACCCGCCTGGTACAGGACGCCGTTGGCTTCGATGCCAGCCGTGGCGACAGCGTGACGGTGATCAACGTGCCGTTCGCCGCCGACCGGGGCGAAGAAATCGCCGACATCGCGTTTTACCAGCAGCCTTGGTTCTGGGACATCGTCAAGCAGGTGATGGGCGTGGTGTTCATCCTGGTACTGGTGTTCGGCGTGCTGCGCCCGGTACTCAACAACATCACTGGCGGCGGCAAGCAGGCTGCTGCAACGGACAGCGACATGGAGCTGGGCGGCATGATCGGTCTGGATGGCGAACTGGCCAACGACCGCGTCAGCCTGGGTGGCCCGACAAGCATTCTGTTGCCAAGCCCGAGCGAGGGTTACGAGGCACAGCTCAACGCAATCAAAGGCCTGGTGGCCGAAGACCCGGGCCGTGTCGCCCAGGTCGTGAAAGAGTGGATCAACGCCGATGAGTGATAACCGAGCCGTTACCGCCAAGCTGAGCCGCACCGACAAGGCGGCAATCCTTTTGCTCTCGCTGGGTGAGACCGATGCCGCCCAGGTACTGCGGCACATGGGTCCCAAAGAAGTGCAGCGGGTCGGTGTGGCCATGGCTCAGATGGGCAACGTGCACCGCGAGCAGGTCCAGCAGGTGATGAGCGAGTTCGTCGAGATCGTCGGCGACCAGACCAGCCTGGGCGTAGGTTCCGACGGTTATATCCGCAAGATGCTCAACCAGGCCCTGGGCGAGGACAAGGCCAACGGCCTGATCGACCGCATCCTGCTGGGCGGCAACACCAGCGGCCTGGACAGCCTCAAGTGGATGGAACCACGGGCGGTGGCGGATGTGATCCGCTTCGAGCACCCGCAGATCCAGGCCATCGTGGTCGCCTACCTCGACCCCGATCAGGCTGGCGAAGTGCTGAGCAACTTCGACCACAAGGTGCGCCTGGACATCATCCTGCGCGTGTCGTCGCTCAACACCGTTCAGCCTGCCGCGCTCAAGGAACTGAACCAGATTCTCGAGAAGCAGTTCTCGGGGAACTCCAATGCCGCACGCACCACCCTGGGTGGCATCAAGCGCGCCGCCGACATCATGAACTTCCTCGACAGCTCTGTGGAAGGTGCGCTGATGGACTCGATCCGCGAGGTCGACAACGACCTGTCGGAGCAGATCGAAGACCTGATGTTCGTCTTCAACAACCTGGCCGATGTCGACGACCGTGGCATCCAGGCGCTGCTGCGCGAAGTGTCCTCCGATGTGCTGGTGGTGTCGCTCAAAGGTGCCGACGAGCGGGTCAAGGACAAGATTTTCAAGAACATGTCCAAGCGTGCTTCGGAACTGCTGCGCGACGACCTCGAGGCCAAGGGCCCGGTGCGCGTCAGCGACGTGGAAACGGCGCAGAAGGAAATCCTCACCATTGCCCGACGCATGGCCGAGGCCGGCGAGATCGTGCTCGGCGGCAAGGGCGCCGAGGAAATGATTTAAGCGGCAAGCCACAAGCTGCAAGCTACAAGGGAAAGCCAGACGCTGCACAGCCTGCTTCTTCTTGCAGCTTGCAGCTAACAGCTTGCAGCTCATCCCGCTTTCAACACCAGGCATGCCAATGTCCAGCAAAGAAACTCACCCCAGCGACCTGATTCGTGCACGTGACCTGGAAGGCGTCGATGTGTGGGCACTGCCCAGCTTCGACCCTGAGCCGGAACCGGAGCCGGAACCGGAACCCGAAATCATCGAGGAAGAGGTCGAGGAAGTGCCGCTGGAGGAAGTCCAGCCACTGACCCTTGAAGAGCTCGAAGCGATCCGGCAGGAGGCCTACAACGAAGGTTTTGCCACCGGCGAGCGCGAGGGCTTTCACAGCACCCAGTTGAAGGTGCGACAGGAGGCTGAGGAGGCGCTCAATGCCCGGCTGGCTGACCTGGAACAACTGATGGCACACCTGCTCGAGCCTATCGCCGAACAGGACACACAGATCGAGAAGACCCTCGTTCACCTTGTGGCGCACATGGCGCGCCAGGTGATCGGTCGCGAACTGCGCAGCGACTCCAGTCAGATCACCCAAGTACTGCGTGAAGCGTTGAAGCTGCTGCCCATGGGGGCGGACAATATCCGCATTCACCTCAATCCCCAGGATTTCGAGCTGGCCAAGGCCCTGCGCGAACGCCATGAGGAGAGCTGGAAGCTGCTTGAGGATGACGCCCTGTTACCCGGGGGGTGCCGCATCGAGACCGCGCACAGCCGCATCGACGCGACCATGGAAACCCGTATCGAAAAGGCCGTGGCCCAGCTGTTCGACCAGTTGCACGACCAGTCCCTGCACCCGGCGGCGCCGGATGTATCGATCGAGTTGGGCGCCAACGATGCGCCTTGACCGCACCAGCTTCGGCAAACGCCTGGGTAGCTACGCCGAGGCGATCAAGCTGCCCGTGCAGCCGGTGGTCGAAGGCCGCCTGCTGCGCATGGTCGGCCTTACCCTGGAGGCCGAGGGGCTGCGCGCCGCAGTGGGCGCACGCTGCCTGGTGATCAATGACGACTCGTACCACCCGGTGCAGGTCGAAGCCGAAGTCATGGGCTTTGCTGGCAGCAAGATCTTCCTCATGCCGGTCGGCAGCATCGCCGGTATCGCGCCCGGGGCGCGGGTGGTGCCACTGGACGACAGCGGCCGTTTGCCCATGGGCATGAGTATGCTCGGCCGGGTGCTCGATGGCGCCGGTCGCGCCCTGGACGGCAAGGGCGGGATGAAGGCCGAGGATTGGGTGCCGATGGACGGCCCGATCATCAACCCGCTCAACCGCGACCCTATCAGCCAGCCACTGGACGTGGGCATTCGCAGCATCAACGGCCTGCTCACCGTCGGCCGGGGCCAGCGCCTGGGCCTGTTCGCCGGTACCGGTGTCGGTAAGTCGGTGTTGCTCGGCATGATGACTCGCTTCACCGAAGCCGAAATCATCGTGGTTGGCCTGATTGGCGAGCGGGGCCGCGAGGTGAAGGAGTTCATCGAGCATATTCTGGGTGAAGAGGGGCTCAAGCGATCGGTGGTGGTCGCATCCCCGGCCGACGACGCGCCGTTGATGCGTTTGCGCGCGGCCATGTATTGCACGCGCATTGCCGAGTACTTCCGCGACAAAGGCAAGAACGTCCTGTTGCTGATGGATTCGCTGACCCGTTTTGCCCAGGCCCAGCGTGAAATTGCCTTGGCAATCGGCGAGCCGCCCGCTACCCGTGGTTATCCGCCATCAGTGTTCGCCAAGCTCCCCAAGCTGGTGGAGCGCGCCGGTAACGGTGAGCCGGGTGGTGGCTCGATCACGGCCTTTTATACCGTATTGTCCGAAGGTGACGACCAGCAGGATCCGATTGCCGACTCGGCGCGGGGCGTGCTCGATGGCCACTTCGTCTTGTCCCGGCGGCTGGCCGAGGAAGGCCATTACCCCGCTATCGACATCGAAGCCTCGATCAGCCGGGTAATGCCCCAGGTGGTCGATGCCAATCACCTGCGCCAGGCGCAAAAATTCAAGCAGCTGTGGTCACGCCTGTCGCAAAGCCGCGACCTGATCAGTGTTGGCGCCTATGTGGCAGGCGGCGATCCGGAAACCGATCTGGCCATTGCCCTGCAGCCAAAACTGGTGGACTTCCTGCGCCAGGGGCTGGATGAAAATGTCGGTATGGACCAGAGCCGACAGCAGTTGGGGGCGATCTTCACGCCTCCGGCGAACGGTTGATAGGCCATGAGTACGCCAAGCCGTGCCGCGCGCCTGGCGCCAGTGGTGCAGATGGCCGAGGAGGCCGAACGCAAGGCAGCCCAGCGGCTGGGGCACTTTCAGCAGTTGGTGGCTCAGGCCCAGGCCAAGCTGGCCGAACTCGAGTCGTTTCGTGAGGGCTACCAGGCGCAATGGATCGACCGCGGTGGCCAAGGCGTCAATGGCAGTTGGCTGGTCAACTACCAGCGCTTTCTGGGGCAGCTTGAAACGGCCATGACCCAGCAGCGCCAGAGCCTGACATGGCACCAGAGCAACCTGAAGAACGCCAGGGGCACCTGGCAGCAAGCCTATGCCCGGGTAGAGGGCCTGCGCAAACTGGTGCAGCGTTACCTGGAAGAGGCGCGGCGGGCCGAGGACAAACGCGAGCAGCGCTTGCTGGATGAATTATCACAGCGGTTGCCAAGGCAAGGCCACATCTAGCTTGCAGCTTGCAGCTTGCAGCTCTGCCCCCCGCCTGCTAAACCTTGAACTGTTGCATTCGCCATCATCGAAGGAATCGCTAGCATGGCAGTCGAGACTGATTTTTCGCAGGACGAGAAAAAGCTGACGATCAAGATCAAAGGCCGCTTCGATTTCGGTAAGCATCAGGAGTTTCGCGATGCCTACGAGCGCCAGCCCAAGCGCCCGGACTCGGTGGTGGTCGACCTCAAAGACACCACTTACCTGGACAGCTCCGCCCTCGGCATGTTGCTGCTGCTGCGCGATCACGCCGGTGGCGATGAATCGGACGTGCGCGTGGTGCATGCCAGTTCAGATGTGCGCAAGATCCTTGCCATCTCCAATTTCGACAAACTGTTCGCTATCAGTTGAGCGTCATGACGCCGGCCGAACAGCCGTTGACTGTGCTGGTGGCCGAAGACGGGGCCACGGATAGGCTGTTGCTGGCCCAAATCGTCCGGCGCCAGGGGCATCACGTGTATACCGCCGAAAACGGCCAGCAGGCCGTTGAGCTGTTTGCCGAAAAGCGCCCGCAGCTGGTTTTGCTCGATGCCCTGATGCCGGTCATGGACGGTTTCGAAGCTGCGCGGCAGATCAAGGCACTGGCCGGCGAGGCCCTGGTACCGATCATCTTTCTTACCTCGCTCAACGAGGAAAAGGCCTTGGTGCGCTGCCTGGAGGCCGGTGGTGACGACTTCATGGCCAAGCCCTACAGTGCGGTGATCCTTGGTGCCAAGATCCGCGCCATGGACCGCCTGCGCAGGTTGCAGGCCACGGTGCTGGAGCAGCGTGACCTGATCACCCGGCATCACCATCACCTGCTCAACGAGCAGCGGGTGGCCAAGGCAGTGTTCGACAAGGTTGCCCATTCTGGCTGCATCACGGCGCCGAACATTCGGTACCTGCAGTCGCCTTACGCGTTATTCAACGGCGACTTGCTGCTGGCCGCGTTCACTCCATCCGGCGACATGCATGTGCTGCTGGGTGACTTTACCGGGCATGGGCTACCCGCCGCAGTCGGTGCCATGCCCCTGGCAGAAGTGTTCTACGGCATGACTGCCAAGGGCTACGGCCTGGCGCAGATGCTGCGCGAGATGAACGCCAAGCTCAAGCGCATCCTGCCGGTAGACATGTTCTGTTGCGCACAGCTCCTCAGCCTGAGCGTGCAGCGCGGCTCGGTGGAGGTCTGGAACGGTGGCATGCCGGATGGTTACCGGCTGTCGGCCGGCGGTGAGGTGCTTTCCATGCTGGGTTCGCGCCACCTTCCGCTGGGCATCCTGGCGCCGGAGCGCTTCGATGACAGTACCGAGGTGTTGCCGCTGGCGCCGGGGGAGCGGCTGCTACTGCTGTCCGATGGCGTTGTGGATACAGCCGACGAGGCGCAGACGTTGTTCGGTGTCGAGCGCTTGCGTGCGGTGCTGGCGGCCAATCGTGACCCGGCACGGCTTTTCGACGAGGTGATGGAGGCGCTGGAGCGCTTCGGCGGGTGCCCCAGAGATGACATCAGCCTGTGCGATATCCGCATGTTCACTGCGCAGGAGCGGGTGCCGGCCCCAACCATCTATTCTGATAGTGGGCGCTCCAGCCCGCTGGACTGGTCGCTGGGCTTCGAGTTGCGCGGTGAGAGCCTCAAACGTTTCAACCCGGTGCCGTACCTTGTGCAGTTGCTGCAGGAAATCCACGGTTTGCGGCCCCGCACCGGCGCCCTGCACAGCGTGCTAAGCGAGCTGTATTCCAATGCGCTGGAGCACGGTGTGCTGGGCCTGGATTCGCGGCTCAAGCGCGATGTGCATGGGTTTGCCGACTATTATCAGGAACGCACCCGCAGGCTCGGTGTGTTGACCGAGGGCAGCGTGCGCATCGATCTGAAGGTGGAACCGATGGCTGCAGGCGGTCGTCTGATGATCGAAGTTCGTGACAGTGGTGCTGGGTTCGATGTGCAGCGGGTGCTGGCGCGTCCTTCCCGTGAGCATGGATTGAGTGGTCGAGGGTTGCACCTGGTACGGCGCCTTGGTAGTAGTGCCGGGTGGCGGGACGGTGGCCGTTGCGCATGGGTGCAGTTCGATTGGTGAGCTGTTTGGCGCTTGAGGCATAATTCTGCTTGATCAAGGAGTGAGCAAGTGACTGACATGCATATTGATCACAGGGTGCTCAGTGAGCTGCAGGAGGTCATGGAAGATGGCTACCTGCAACTGCTGGAAACCTTTCTGGAAGATTCCGGGCGGCGTCTTGACGAACTTCATGGCGCCAGGAACGCCGATGAGCTGGGCGTGGCTGCGCACAGTTTCAAGGGCAGCAGCAGCAACATGGGTGCGGTCGGGCTGGCGCAGCTTTGCCATCAACTGGAGGAGCGGGTCAAGCAGCGCTCGCTGCATGGCATAGAAGAGCTGATCAACCGCATCGACCAGGAATATCTTGAGGTGCAGCGTTTCTATCAGGGCGAGCGCAAGCGGGTTTCCGCAGGCTGATCGGCCAGTTGGCTCGACTTTTGCCTGTATGTGCCTGAACGATACCTTTGTTTCTGGCGCGGAGACCCTTCAATGCCTGTCGCACCTAATCCTTTGTTGCAAACCAGTACGCTGAGCAAGCCGTCGCGTGCGGGTGCCTCGCAGGTGGACAAGCCGCTGCAGGCCTCGGGCGGGCAGGGCAGCGGCTTCGATCAGGTCATGGCCAAGCAGGGCAATGACAAAGCGCCGGTACGCGATGACAAGGTTGCCCAGGCCAAGTCCAAAGACAAACCCGAGGTCGCCCAAGGCGGCAAGAAAGAGGCTGCCGACAAACCGGCGGTTGCCGATGACGGCAATAAGTTGCCAGCTGACGATCAGGCACAAGCCGGTGCCGATAGCGCACCTGGCAGTGAATCGACCTCGCTGGACGCCAGCCTGGTGGCGGGCCAGGTGACCGATGCGCAGCCGGGGGCGCAGTTGCTGCAAGCCCAGGCTGAAGCCGTGGCGCCGGTGCTTCAGGCAGCGGTCCAGTTACCGCAAGCCCCGACAACCGAAGAGCTGCCCGAGGATCCGGCAGCGCAGGCCTTCGACCCTGATGCCGACCCATTGGCCAACTTGCCGACCCTGCGCCTGGCGCTGGAGCAAACTGCCCAGGCCAAGGGCACGACCTCGGCCCACGCCACCGATCCTTCCCAGGCCGGCGCCGAGGATGGTCAGCCAGCCGTCAATCCCTTGGCGACCTTGATGGACAAGGTCGAGGCTGAGGCAGGGCAATCGGAGAGCGGGGACAAGGCGTTTGGTGCGTTGCTCGAAGATGGCCTCAAAGACACCAAGAGCGCCTCCACTGACACCCGAATCGACGATTTCGCCAACCGCTTGGCGAGCCTGACCCAGGCTGCCACGGCCAAGACGGCCAATGCCGTACCGGTGACCGGCAATCCGCTGCATCAGCCGTTGCCGATGAACCAGAACGCCTGGGCCGAAGGTTTGGTCAACCGCGTCATGTACCTGTCCAGCCAAAACCTGAAGTCGGCGGACATCCAGTTGGAGCCGGCCGAGCTTGGCCGCCTGGATATCCGCGTCAACGTGGCGGCCGACCAGGCCACCCAGGTGACCTTCATCAGCGGCCACGCGGGCGTGCGTGATGCGCTGGACAGCCAGGTGCATCGCCTGCGTGAACTGTTTGCCCAGCAGGGGCTGGCGCAGCCGGACGTCAACGTGGCTGACCAGTCGCGCGGGCAGCAACAGCAAGCCCAGCAGGACGGTTCACAGCTGTCCGGCGTTGCCGCACGGCGGGCGCAGGATGGCGGTGGTACCGAGCAGGGTGAGCTTGCCGATGCCTCACGGCCGGTGGAGCAGCAGGTGGTCGTTGGCGACAGTGCGGTCGATTTCTACGCGTGAGTTGCTGATGGCCCTTTCGCAGGCGATAGGGCCGGTACAGGCAAAAATTCCCAATCTGGCATAACACTTGCTCAAGCCACGTCATCCTCATTTGAAACCCCGATGGACGACGGATTATTGGCATGGCGAAGAGCGACGCAGTGAAAGACCCCGCCACTAAAGGCAAACTCAAGCTGATCCTGCTGTTGGTGCTGGCCCTTCTGCTGGCGGTCGGCCTGTCGGTAGGCGCGACCTGGTTCTTCATGCACAAGAGCGAGTCGGCACCCGCGGCCGACCCGGCAGCGGCCAGTGTCAAGCCGGCGGCGATCTACGAGCCCCTGGCGCCAGCCTTCGTGGTCAACTTCAACCAGAACGGCCGCCAGCGCTATATGCAGGTGAGCATCACCCTGCAGGGCCGCAACCAGGCCGACCTTGATGCCCTCAAGGTGCATATGCCGGTGATCCGCAACAACCTGGTGATGATGTTCTCCGGGCAGGGCTTCGACACCTTGGCCGCCAGCTCCGTGGGCCAGGAGATGCTGCGCCAGAAAGCCACCGCAGTGGTTCAGGAAGTGGCGCAAAAGGAAGTCGGCAAGCCGGTGATAGACCAGCTGCTGTTCACCAATTTCGTATTGCAGTAGGAGTCCGCAATGGCCGTACAGGACCTGCTGTCCCAGGATGAGATCGACGCCCTGTTGCATGGCGTCGATGATGGGCTGGTACAGACCGAGAGCGCTGCCGAGCCTGGCAGCATCAAAAGCTACGACCTGACCAGCCAGGATCGGATCGTGCGGGGGCGCATGCCGACCCTCGAAATGATCAACGAACGTTTCGCCCGTTACACCCGTATCAGCATGTTCAATCTCCTGCGCCGCTCCGCCGACGTGGCGGTTGGGGGTGTGCAGGTGATGAAGTTCGGCGAGTACGTGCATTCGCTGTATGTGCCGACAAGCCTCAACCTGGTCAAGATCAAGCCGCTGCGCGGCACTTCGCTGTTCATTCTGGATGCCAAGCTGGTGTTCAAACTGGTGGACAACTTCTTCGGTGGTGACGGTCGTCACGCCAAGATCGAAGGCCGCGAGTTCACCCCCACTGAGCTGCGGGTTGTGCGCATGGTGCTGGACCAGTGCTTCATCGACCTCAAGGAAGCCTGGCAGGCGATCATGCCGGTCAACTTCGAGTACATGAACTCCGAAGTCAACCCGGCCATGGCCAACATCGTCGGGCCGAGCGAAGCAGTGGTGGTGTCGACCTTCCATATCGAACTGGACGGTGGCGGCGGCGACCTGCACGTGACCATGCCCTACTCGATGATCGAGCCGGTGCGCGAAATGCTCGATGCCGGTTTCCAGTCCGACCTGGACGACCAGGACGAGCGCTGGGTGAAGGCCCTGCGCGAGGACGTGCTGGACGTTTCCGTACCGCTCAGTGCCACGGTTGCCCGCCGCCAACTCAAATTGCGCGATGTGCTGCACATGCAACCGGGTGACGTGATCCCGGTGGAGCTGCCGGAGCACCTTGTGCTGCGTGCCAATGGCGTACCGTCGTTCAAGGCGCGCCTGGGTTCGCACAAGGGCAACCTGGCGCTGCAGATCATCGACCCGATCGAACGCCGCTGACGGCGTGCCGGTCGCTCACTACGAATTGAATGCCTGTCGAGGACATCATGGCTAACGAAAACGAGATCACCTCCCCGGAAGACCAGGCCCTGGCCGATGAATGGGCGGCGGCGCTGGAAGAAACCGGTGATGCCGGCCAGGCTGACATCGACGCGCTGCTCGGTGGCGACGGCGGTAGCGCCGGTGCCGGCCGGTTGCCGATGGAAGAGTTCGCAAGCTCGCCACGGCCGAAAGAAAACGTCAGCCTGGAAGGCCCGAACCTGGACGTGATCCTGGACATCCCGGTGAACATCTCCATGGAAGTGGGCAGCACCGAAATCAACATCCGCAACCTGCTGCAGCTCAACCAGGGCTCGGTGATCGAGCTCGACCGCCTGGCCGGCGAGCCGCTGGATGTGCTGGTCAACGGCACCCTGATCGCCCACGGCGAAGTGGTTGTGGTCAACGAGAAGTTCGGCATCCGCCTGACTGACGTGATCAGCCCCAGCGAACGTATCAAGAAGCTGCGCTGAGTGAAGGGCACGATACGGGCCGTCACGGCCCTTGCCGCGCTGCTCGCCAGCGAAGTGGTGATCGCCGCTGCCGCGCCGGCCGTGGTGGCCACGCCGCCAGCTGCGGCGCCCGGCAGCCTGGGTGGGCAGCTGGCGCAAATGGTGCTGGGCTTGCTGCTGGTGGTGGGCCTGATCTTCTTCCTGGCCTGGTTGCTGCGCCGTATGCAGGGCGCGGCACCCAAGGGTGGCCAGGTGATCGAAGTGATCGGCAGCCGCGCCATCGGCCCGCGTGACCGGCTGTTGCTGGTGCAGGTCGGCAAGGAGCAGATCCTCATCGGCCATACCCCAGGCAGCATCGAGGCCTTGCATGTGCTGGCCGAGCCCGTGGAAGTGCCTGCCAGCGCCCGCCAGGCGACGCCGGAGTTTGCCCAGCGCCTTATGGAGCTGATGGGCAAGGATCATAAGGACAAGAAGTGATGAGCGGCGCGCTACGTACCCTGTCGGGCCTGTTGTTGATGCTGGCGCTGCTGTTGGCCGCGCCGCTGGCCCTGGCCGCCGACCCGCTGTCGATCCCGGCCATTACCTTGTCCAACGGCCCGGACGGGCAGCAGGAATATTCGGTCAGCCTGCAGATCCTGTTGATCATGACGGCGCTGAGTTTCATACCTGCGTTCGTCATCCTGATGACCAGCTTCACCCGAATCATCATCGTCTTCTCGATCCTGCGCCAGGCCCTGGGCTTGCAGCAGACACCGTCGAACCAGGTGCTGACCGGCATGGCGCTGTTCCTGACGATGTTCATCATGGCCCCGGTGTTCGACCGGGTGAACCAGGATGCACTGCAGCCGTACCTGAAGGAGCAGATGACCGCCCAGCAGGCGATCGACAAGGCCCAGGGGCCGCTCAAGGACTTCATGCTGGCGCAGACCCGGCAGAGCGACCTGGACCTGTTCATGCGCCTGTCCAAGCGCACCGATATCGCCGGGCCTGATCAGGTACCGCTGACCATCCTGGTGCCAGCGTTCGTCACCTCGGAGCTCAAGACGGCGTTCCAGATCGGTTTCATGATCTTCATCCCGTTCCTGATCATTGACATGGTGGTCGCCAGCGTGCTGATGGCCATGGGTATGATGATGCTGTCGCCGTTGATCATCTCGCTGCCGTTCAAGATCATGCTGTTCGTTCTGGTCGATGGCTGGGCGCTGATCATGGGCACCCTGGCCGGCAGTTTCGGCGGCGTCTGACGCCGTCAAGGAGAGCCTTGCATGACCCCTGAAGTTGCCGTCGACCTGTTCCGCGACGCCCTGTGGCTGACCACGCTGATGGTGGCCATCCTGGTGGTGCCGAGCCTGCTGGTCGGCCTGGTGGTGGCGATGTTCCAGGCCGCCACGCAGATCAACGAGCAGACCCTGAGCTTCCTGCCGCGCCTGCTGGTGATGCTGGTGACACTGATCGTCGCCGGGCCGTGGCTGACGCAGAAGTTCATGGAATACATCACGGGCCTGTACACCAGCATCCCGCAGCTGATCGGTTGAGGCGGCCATGCTGGAGCTGACCGACGCACAGATCGGCACCTGGGTCGCCACCTTCATCCTGCCGCTGTTCCGGGTGACCGCGGTGCTGATGACCATGCCTATCTTCGGTACCCGCATGCTGCCGGCGCGCATTCGCCTGTACGCGGCAGTGGCCATTACCGTGGTGATCGTGCCAGCGTTACCGCCGTTGCCTGAATTCGACCCGCTGAGCTTGCGCGGCCTGTTGTTGTGCGGTGAGCAGATCATCGTCGGGGCGTTGTTCGGTTTTTCGTTGCAGTTGCTGTTCCAGGCGTTCGTCATCGCCGGGCAGATCATCGCGATACAGATGGGTATGGCCTTCGCATCGATGGTCGACCCGGCCAACGGCGTAAACGTGGCGGTGGTCAGCCAGTTCATGACCATGCTGGTGAGCGTGCTGTTCCTGGTGATGAACGGCCATCTGGTCGTGTTCGAGGTGCTGACCGAAAGCTTTACCACCTTGCCGGTGGGCAATGCGCTGGTGGTCAACCACTTCTGGGAGATGGCCGGGCGCCTTAGCTGGGTATTTGGTGCCGGTCTGCTACTGATCCTGCCGGCAATCGCTGCGCTACTGGTGGTGAACATCGCCTTTGGCGTGATGACCCGCGCCGCGCCGCAGTTGAACATCTTCTCTATCGGTTTCCCGCTGACACTGGTGCTGGGTATGGGCATCTTCTGGGTGGGCCTGGCCGATGTTCTTTCCCACTACCAGGCATTGGCCAGCGAAGCGCTGCAATGGCTGCGTGAACTGGCGAGGGCGCGCTGAGCATGGCTGAGAGCGAGAGTGGTCAGGACAAGACAGAAGACCCCACCGACAAACGCAAGCGCGACGCGCGCGAAAAAGGTGAGATCGCCCGGTCCAAGGAGCTGAACACGGTGGCGGTGACCCTGGCGGGTGCCGGCGGTTTGCTGGCGTTCGGTGGGCACCTGGCCGAGACGCTGCTGGAAATGATGCGCCTCAACTTCAGCCTGACCCGTGAAGTGATCGTCGACGAGGGTGCCATGGGCGCCTTCTTGCTGGCCTCGGGCAAGATGGCGATCTGGGCAGTGCAGCCGGTGCTGATCTTGCTGTTCGTGGTGGCATTCATTGCGCCCATCGCGTTGGGCGGCTTTCTGTTCTCCGGCAGCCTGCTGCAGCCAAAATTCAGCCGCATGAACCCGCTGGCGGGGATCAAGCGCATGTTCTCTATGAATGCGCTGACCGAGCTGCTCAAGGCCGTTGCCAAGTTCGTCGTCATCCTGGTGGTGGCGTTGGTGGTGCTGGCCAACGACCGCCAGGCGTTGCTGGCGATCGCCAACGAGCCGCTGGACCAGGCGATCATCCATAGCGTCCAGGTGGTGGGGTGGAGTGCATTGTGGATGTCGGCGGGGCTGTTGCTGATTGCCGCGGCAGACGTGCCGTTCCAGCTTTGGCAGACGCACAAGAAGCTGAAGATGACCAAGCAGGAGGTCAAGGACGAGTACAAGGACAGCGAAGGCAAGCCTGAGATCAAGCAACGGATTCGCCAGTTGCAGCGCGAGGTGTCGCAGCGGCGCATGATGGCTGCCGTACCCGATGCGGATGTGATCATCACCAACCCGACCCACTATGCCGTGGCGCTGCAGTATGACCCCGAGAAGGGTGGGGTGGCACCGCTGCTGCTGGCCAAGGGTACGGATTTCATTGCCTTGAAAATTCGCGAGATCGGGGTCGAGCACAAGGTGCAGATTCTAGAGTCGCCTGCGCTGGCGCGTGCGATCTACTACTCCACCGAAGTCGAGCAGGAGATTCCAGCAGGGTTGTACCTCGCGGTGGCGCAGGTGCTGGCGTATGTGTTCCAGATCCGTCAGTACCGGTCCGGCAAGGGCAAGCGGCCGGAGCCGTTGAAGGAAGATCTGCCGATACCGCCGGATTTGCGGCGTGATAGCTGATGGCGGGGACTGTACGCCGTTGAGTTTTGAGGTTGTCGAGATCGAACGCCGCCTGCGCGGCGCTTAATCTCAACCACATGATTAATAGATTCCCACCTGAAAAGATCACCAACAACACCGCGGAGCCGACGGGACGAAGTTTTCTTGGCCTCAGGTCAGCAGTATTGGCTAGGTTCCAAGTTATTTAAGAGAAGTACTAATTTATCAAATTCGATGCCATGCTGCTGGCATGCCTTAGGAAAAAGACTGTGGCTTGTCAGTCCGGGGAGCGTGTTGAGTTCAATAAGGTATGGCTCGGTGTTGTGGATGATGAAGTCTGCCCGAAAGTAATCAAGCTCAAGTGCCTCGGCGATAGCAAAGCAATAGTTGTTGAGTTGTTGGTGGGTAGTCCTGCCCAAGGTGGTGAGGGTGGCAGTCGTCTTGCTGGATATGAATTTTGCTTCATAAGAGAAGAATTCACTTTCGAATGCAAGTGAATAGATAGGTAGCGTGGCTTTGTTGAAATAGCACACAGATAGCTCCGGCCCACTTATGAATTCTTCTACTAAAACTCCGGTGTGGAATTGTGCTGCTGCGTTGATCGCATCCTGGAGGTCTGTTTCGAGATCGCGGACCAGCGATACGCCGAAGCTACATCCCTCACGGTTCGGTTTGACAATACAGGGTGTCCCTAGTTGCTCATTGATTTTCTCAACACAGAGGTCGTCACCCCTCCTCGAATAGAGATAGTTTGCGACATTGATTCCTAGACCCATTGCAATATGTTTTGTTAGAAGCTTGTTCATGCAAATTGCGCTGGTTTGTGGGGAGGGCCCATTATATGGGATGCCTTGCCCTTCTAAATATGCTTGTGCCATCCCGTTTTCGCCGAAGCCGCCATGAAGCGCCAAGAAGACTCTAGTAAATTTGGCAAGGTCTAAACGAAGCAATTCTCTATAGTCCGATATGGTGAAGATCTCATGGCGGATTTGAGAAATTTCTAACGATTGTGAGACAGCTTGGGAAGTTTGAAGAGAGACCTCCCGCTCCGAGGAGTCTCCGCCCGTTATAATTGCGATATACTCATTCATTTCATTTGTTCCTATTGTTTAGCTGGGTAAGCTGCAGCACTGTTTGTGAAAGCGACTCTGCGCCTTTTCGAACGGTTTTGATATCCATGTCGCTGGTAAAGGAAAAGCGGATCGCGCTATTGGCTCTTATTGCGTCGTGCCCAATGCCAGTGATGACGTAAGAGGGGGCAAGATTGTTAGAGTTGCAGGCGGAGCCGGAAGAGATGCAGACGTTTCTCAAGCAGCTGATCAAGGTTTCTGAGCGGATCGCGGGAAGGGAAATATTCAAGATGTGAGGTGTTGATACGTTGTCTGGAGAGTTAATTACGTAAGAGATCTGATGCTTGTTTAGTGTTTCAAGGATTGCATCTCTCAGTTGTTTCGCTGCAGCCCATGAGGCAGGGTAATCCTTGCTCTTTAATCGGCGTGCCGCAGCACCGAATCCGGCGATCAGTTGAGTGGGAAGTGTTCCACTGCGGAGTGAAGATTGACCGCCGCCAAATGTTAGAGGGCGCAAACGAGACATACAAGATGAAGAAACATAGAGCGCGCCTATGCCCTTGGGGCCTTCAATTTTATGGGCTGAAATCGAAGCGCAATCCACGCCAAGTTGTTTCACGTTTATAGGAAGTTTGCCGAGAGCTTGAGCGGCATCGATATGGAACAATGCATTTGATTTTTCTAATGCCTTTTTTATTTCTACAAGGTTTTGAAATGTACCTATTTCAGAGTTTACGTAGGATATGGAAAGTAGTGATGTATTGGTATCCAGCAGACTGTGTAGGTGGGGTAAATTGACACGGCCGTTTGAATCGACTTTCATTCGTCGTATTTCTACGTTGCGCTTTTCCAATTCTTCGGCGGCTAAAAGGCTGGATTTATGGTCAATGGGGCAGATGATTATATTGCTGTTTGAGTCGGGTGGGGCGCTCCCAAGAATCGCGATGTTATTGCTTTCTGTGGCGCCTGATGTGAAAATTATTTCAGCTGATGTGCAGCCTATTAGCTCAGAAATATGTGAGGCGCTTTCAAGGATGGCGCTCCGTGCAAGTCTGCCTAAAATGTGTGTGGAGGAGGGATTTCCGTAGTTAGATTTATTGAATTTGATCATTTCTTTTATGACATCATCGGCGCACGGAGTAGTGGCTGCTGCATCTAAATAGATTAATGAGTTCGATGGCATGACTGGTCTCTCAAGTTCTATAGGTGGCGATGTGGATGCCTTTGCTATATATATAATCGGTCGTAAGCTCCCCACTACCTCCCAGGTCTGCCACCAATACGCTTAACGGTTCGAAGTCGTAAAGTGAAAGGGCGATTTCGACGCCTTTTCTTATGGGGGCGTGGCATTCATTTGGGGCGAGAAGAATCAAAAGTCGAGCGCCTGCTCTGTAGGCTTCGGAAATCATCTCAGTTATTTCACCTGCGCAGCCAGTCATCCCGCAACTGACCAGCGGTAAAGAGGTACCAGAAGCGTCAGTGAATGAGATTTCGGACATGTCTGGTTGCTCTGGAATATATCGTTTCGCGAGTTTTCCTTGCTTTACCAGTCGTGAAGCCTCATTTTGAAAACGGTTCTTCAACCAGGTCTCAGGGAAGCAAAGTGCGTGTCTGCGGCTGCATGTAATATTTTGGGTGGTGACGATTGAGGAAGAGTTAAGATGCGCAAGGTAGCTTCTTGGAAGTTCCTTGAAGCTATTGTAAAATTCGGTCCTGTAGTCGCAAGCCGAATCGCCGCTTGGGACGTATTGCCAGTCGTTAATTAAAAGGAGCAGTTTCGCGTTTTTGTTGTTGCTCACTATATGGTGTTCTGCGAGCTCTATTGCTAATTTCCAAGAGTAGGTGGGAAATATGCCCACCCGTTGTTTGACTTGTGATTTCAATAGGGGGTCTTGTATGTCTTCGAAAACGCCGGGCGCTAGTCGATCACTCTGCTTGTCATAAAATAGCATGAAGTGGCCGGCCATAATGTGAACGGAATCTGAGGGGGAGGCATTCATGAAGCTGAAAATGTTGTTTTTAAGCTCATCTTCGCTGAATGCGAAGTTTTCATATGTTGTTATTTTGTGCATGACTTATCCTTGCAGGCGATGCTGCGGTTGGAATGACTAGTGGGTGAATGCGTTAGAAAGGTCGCGAATTAACTCATCTGGATCTTCAAGGCCGAGGTATATCCTTGCGCATTCACTGTTAATACCTAGTCGTTTTGCTGATGGCATGTTTTGAGTATCAATAATATTAATGATGCTTATTGCACCGCCCCATCCGTAGCCTATCTTTATTACGTTTAGGCGGTTTAGGCGAGATATCAGTTCGTCACGAGAGCATGAAAACTCAGCGGTGAGTAGGCTGTTGAATCCAGTGATCATGGAGTTTTGTAGGTGGAGCTCAGTGTTCTGGAGAATTGGATGTATCACTTGTTTTAAAAGGGGCATTGGCTGGAGGCTTCGAAGCACCTTGCGAGTTGTGCTCATTTGGAACGATAGGCGAGCGCCCAGTGTGCTAATTGATCGAATTGCTGCTGAGCAGGCTTGTGAGCTCACATGGTTGCCCATTAGTGCGGATGTGATTTTCAAGTTTAAATACAAATCTTTTCGCTTAGTTGTTAGTGCTCCGAGAGATATGCCCTCTATCGCCCCGTGGTATTTGCTCATTGATATCAAGCTGATATCCGCGCCGAGTGATAAGGGGTGGTGAAATACTGATGCTGCCCATGTGTTGTCGGCGACAATTAACGCTGGATGGTCGTGTCGTGATTTGACAATTGCTCGAATATCCATGACCTCATACATGAATGCGCCGGGGTTTTCAAAAATGATTAATTTTGTCTTTAGGGTTAATTTGTTTTTTAGAGTGGCGGCGTCGTTGGGTGTGAAGTATTCAATTTTTACGCCTATCTTTTCAAAGTAAGTCAGCAGCCACTGTGTGGAGTAAACGGTGGTGTCTCCAGCAAGTACGTGATCACCTGGTTTTACAAATGTTGATAGCAGTAGGTTGAAGGCGGATTGCCCGGAGGGTGTTAAGACTGCGAATTTGCCCTTTTCAATGCTGGCCACCCGCTGAGAGAGTTGGCGGGTCGTTGGAGTATCAACGCCGCCATAGTACAGGCCATTGAAAAGATCGTTGTCTGTATCTGCCAGGCTTTCCTCATTGATAGGTGGCAGCTGATCAAAGCTGTCAACTAAATAGCTGGTGCACTCCATAGCTGGCGTTTGTGTTGATTGGATTTCTCCTACAGGGAATAGGCCAACCTGTGCCAGTTTGCTAAGCGTCATCTCAGACATCGATTGCCTCGAACTCATTGAGGAGATGGATTATTTCTTTAACTTCGCTAGTCTGAGGTGGAGAGACATCGGGTAAAGGGTACTCGTGGGAGGCTTCACCGAATCTGTGGAAATATTCAAGCAGTTCACCTTCGGGAGTGCCCCAGCGTAAGTAATTTTCATTTTCGCTTTCGCGGCAACTCCGCAGGGGGTGCTGGACTGCCCAGTTTGCGCTTAGGGCAACAGGCTGTCCGGTCTCCCGCTTAAGCGCTATGAGACCATTCAGTAAACTTCGGCGGCTGGTATGCGCTTCACCCAAGCCAAACAGTAATGCGCACCCGCAATCGATGTGGTTTGCTGCCATAAAGTCCAGAGCTTGTATGAATCGGTCTTTCCACGTTCGTTTTTTGCCGTCAACGTCTTTGCTCATACCTCCAATTTCTTGTGGTTCAAGCGTTTCGAGCCCGATGAAGACATACCTCAGACCACATTTGGCTAGCCGTTGAATTAAGTCCTTTTTTCTAAGAATCTGATCAATCGTGAATTGGCCACCAAAAATGATTTCTAGCGGGTCTTTCTCAAGCAATTGACATAATTGAGTAATTGCGACTGGGCTGCCGCTAAGGAGTATCGAATCTTCGACGAATGCACTTGCTCCCTTGTTGGGATGATCTTGCTTTACTGCGCTAATTGTCTCTTTGAGTTGGTTATACAGTCGTCGTGGGGCGCCTTGAATTTCTTGAATGTTTCCAACAATGCTCCGGCGCTCACTGCAGAAAGTGCAGTCATAGATGCACCCAGGACCAGTATCGCTAAAAATATGTGAGGTCATGCGTCCTTGGAAAACATCAAACGAAGCGGTAACCCCAAACGTACCGACTACCGAGGGCAGTTCGTCGTGCTGCAGGGGGTTGCCATCACTTACAAGTGTTTTATCGATACGCGGGAAGTCAGCGATCCATCGCCCTTCGGTTTTCGTATCCAGATTTTCTGCAATGAACGTCGTAGGGTTATGATTGGAGCGACTAAAAAGCTCTCCGATCTCTGCAATCAACTTTTCCGCTTCGCCGGAAATTATGACGTCGAAAAGTGGGGGGATCTCAAGCTCTCTAATAAGGCGCCCCGGCGAGGCTCGATGGTGTTTGACAACGGAAGGTGATCTTCTTCTTTCGTCAGAAAGGTAGATCGTTTCATTTATATGTCGCCCACCCAGTATGATGAGTGCTCTATCGCCGAGCATCTTTCTTGCGAGTTTTGCACATTTCACTGCACCAGGCATGCAGAGCGTCATGGCACCAATGAACAGAATATTGGGAAGAGATACTTGTATTAAATTTTCGAGACGATGCATGTCATCCAGTGAGTACATGAGCAAAAAGTGTTCTCTCAGCTTTTTGTCAGGTCGCCCCCAATTGCTGTTTGCCCAAGCGCCTTTCCTTTCTTGCGCAAGGCTTGCCGCGCAGCGGCATGCGTTAAATAGGCTGACAGGGTCGGTGCTGTTCAAGGCCCTGCCTGATTTGGAGCCGCTGATGCATTCTGGTGCTGAGATCGCGATCGCTCTGATCTGGAGATCCGGCGCGGCGTTTAGGGACTCGCAAGAACGCTCGCCCAGGCTCCCCCCGTTGGTGATTTCTAAAGCCATGGTCTTCCTTTCCTGGATATCGGCAATAGCCGTTGTTATATTTGTTGGATATTGGATACAGTAGCCAAAATTTCCAGGCCGAGGTCTATCGAAATGAAACAAAATGTGATCGCATTGGTTTTTGGGGGGAGGAGCTCAGAGCACTCAGTGGCGCTCCGCTCCGCCTCTATGATTCACGAGGCGCTAATGGCCCTCGGTCACCGTGTGCACTGTGTGGGGATAGATCGTGAGGGGAGCTGGAGATATCAGGGGGAGCCGTGCCAGTTTCCAGGCGAGGTTGATCGGTCGGCGCCTTTGATTTCAATACGTCCAGGTCATCCCTCGCTCTCGTACACAACTCAAGGGAGCGACACGGTGGAGATTGCGATCGATCTGCTCTTTCCGGCACTGCATGGTCGGTGGGGGGAGGATGGGACGATTCAAGGATTGGCAGCGATGTGCGGTTTGCCTTGTGTGGGCTCCGGGGTGCTGGGTTCAGCAATGTCCATGGATAAGGATGTTACGAAGAGAATGCTCCAGTCTTCTGGGCTAGTTGTGGGGCCATGGAGGGCCATGAATTTCATGCGCCCCTGGGAAGAACTGGTCGAGTGCCTGGGTAGCAGCACGCTCTTCGTGAAGCCCGCTAATTCGGGGTCATCGATTGGTGTATCTAAGGTATCCAATGCCTTGGAGTATGCTGAGGCATTTGCTATTGCAGCATGTCAAGACGCAAAGGTGCTTGTGGAGGCTGAAATCTGTGGAAGAGAGATAGAGTGTGGTGTGCTCGAACTTGAGGAAGGCTTGATCGCCTCGGTGGTGGGTGAAATACTTAAAAAGGAAGGGCAGGCATATTACGATTATCAGGCGAAATATGATTCTAAAAGCGGAGCAGATATTCGTGTGCCAAGCTTATTGGCACCGGACATTGTCGAACGCATTCAGGATTTATCCGTTCAAGCATTCAGATGCCTTGAACTGAAGGGATACGCCAGGGTGGATTTTTTCTTGACAGAGGATGGTGCAATTATTCTCAATGAGGTCAATACGTTACCCGGATTTACAGGTTCCAGTATGTACCCGAAAATGTTTGAGTGCTCCGGCTATCCCCCTGAGAAGCTAGTAGGAGCGCTGGTGGAATATGCGCTCTCGTCAGCATCGAAGGACCGTTTTAAGGCGCGTCCTGTCGACGCCGTGTCTCCAGAAACGTAACGATTGAATCTCGTCCCTCGGCAAGGTGCTCGGCCAAATATTGCTTGGCGGCTTCGCGATCACCCTGAGCGCACGCTTTCACAATTCGTTTGTGATCCTGTTGCGATTTCTTGTGGTAGTCGAGATTTGTCAACAAAAAACGAAGATGGCGATCCACCGAGTCATGAAGGGACTTAATCAATGCAAGTAGCCTGGGGCGTTTGGCTTTTGAATAAAGAAGGTGATGAAACCTTTCATTTAGTTCGCTAAGCTGGTGCGGATCTGTTGCCTGCTCCATTGTAGACACGAGGTCATGCATCTGCGCCAGATCATTCGCTACAATATTGGAAAAACCAAAATCCAGGGCTGTGCATTCTGCCATGATCCGCATGTCATAGATCTCGACAATATCTTCAATCGTCATGATCGCTACAGATGCGCCTTTATGGACTTCATAGGTAACAAGCCCTTCGGCCTCCAATTGCCTTATGGCGTCCCTTACCGGCATTCGACTCAAACCGAATTTTGAGGCGAGCTCTTCTTGGCGCAAAGCCGTGCCTTCGGCTATTGCGCCAGAAAGTATGCCTTCCCGTAGCGACTCGACTACATAATCCATCGCGGTTTTATGGCGATGTTTGTCAGGAACGATAAAGCTATCGAGAGAGTTTGCCACCATGTTCTCCGGGTCAAGCGATGCAGTCAAAAACGCTGGCGAAGGTATCACAGACTCACTAGGGCTACCAATCGAGTCATTGACTGATGTTCAGTGCCTTATAGCTGTCATTTGCCCCCTGCATGCGCATAGAAACCACGCGCTTTGGCATGTTCAAATCAGTGTGAGTTTTTGCAGCGGATCAGCCTCTCTGTGGTTTTCCGAGAGGTGAAGCTTTGGGTCGCTGCCATTGAAGCGAGTGGGTAGGAGGTCTTGTTTCTCTTGTTGATTGCCCGCTGATGAGCCACCAGTCAACGCGATGGGGCCCGCCCGGTTCACGTTTCACGTGGGATCGGTCAAAGTTGGAAAGCTTCTTGCAAAGCCACGCCCAAGCGCCCCTTGGGCGTCAAAGTTTTGCTTGAAGAGGGCTCTCGGTGGATCGCAGTCAGTTAATCAACAACGCACGCCACAACCTGGCCGGCCTGGGCCGGGGCAACCTGGGTGTGCCGCTGTTGCTGCTGGTGATGTTGGCAATGATGATGTTGCCGATACCGCCGTTCCTGCTCGACGTGTTCTTCACCTTCAACATCGCGCTGTCGATCGTGGTCCTGCTGGTCTGCGTGTATGCCTTGCGGCCACTTGATTTTGCCGCCTTCCCCACCATTTTGTTGGTCGCGACGCTGCTGCGACTGGCGTTGAACGTCGCCTCCACGCGCGTGGTGATGCTCCATGGTCAGGAGGGCCATGGTGCCGCAGGCCAAGTGATCCAGGCTTTCGGTGATGTGGTGATCGGCGGCAACTATGTGGTCGGTGCGGTGGTGTTCGCCATCCTCATGATCATCAACTTCGTGGTGGTCACCAAGGGTGCCGGGCGCATCTCTGAAGTGAGCGCGCGTTTCACCCTCGACGCCATGCCCGGCAAGCAGATGGCGATCGACGCCGACCTCAATGCCGGCCTCATCGATCAGGCCCAGGCCAAGGCGCGGCGCGCTGAGGTCGCCCAGGAGGCCGAGTTCTACGGTTCGATGGACGGTGCCAGCAAATTCGTGCGCGGCGACGCCATCGCCGGCCTGTTGATCCTGTTCATCAACCTCATCGGCGGCATGCTCATTGGCATGCTCCAGTACAACATGTCCTTTAGCGAGGCCGGCAAGGTCTACGCGCTGCTGACCATCGGTGACGGTTTGGTGGCGCAATTGCCATCACTGCTGCTGTCCACCGCTGCCGCGATCATGGTGACCCGTGCCTCCGGCTCCGAGGACATGGGCAAGCTGATCAACCGGCAGATGTTCGATTCGCCAAAAGCGCTGGCGGTGTCGGCAGGCTTGATGATCGTCATGGGCCTGGTGCCGGGCATGCCGCACTTCGCTTTCATCAGCCTTGGGCTGTTGGCCGGCGGTGGTGCCTATCTGGTGTGGAAGAAGCAGCAGAAGGCCAAGCTCGCCGCGCAGCAAGAGGTGCAACGCCAGCAGGACCTGTTGCCGTCGCCGCAACGGGCGATGGAAACCAAGGAGCTTGGCTGGGATGACGTGACGCCGATCGACATGATCGGCCTGGAGGTCGGCTACCGCCTGATCCCGCTGGTCGATCGCAACCAGGGTGGGCAGTTGCTGGCCCGGATCAAGGGGGTGCGCAAAAAGCTCTCCCAGGACCTGGGCTTCCTCATGCCCACCGTGCACATCCGCGACAACCTCGACCTGCAGCCCAGCGCCTACCGCCTGACGCTGATGGGCGTGATTCTGGCCGAGGCCGAGATCTACCCGGACCGCGAGCTTGCCATCAACCCGGGGCAGGTATTCGGCACCCTCAACGGTATCGCCGCCCGTGATCCGGCCTTCGGCCTGGAAGCGGTCTGGATCGATATTGGCCAGCGCGCCCAGGCGCAGTCGCTGGGCTACACCGTGGTCGACGCCAGTACCGTGGTTGCCACGCACCTCAACCAGATCCTGCAGAAGCATTGCCATGAACTGATCGGCCACGAGGAAGTGCAGCAACTGCTGCAGGTGCTGGCCAAGGCTTCGCCTAAACTTGCCGAAGAGCTGGTGCCTGGTGTCATTTCCTTGTCGGGGCTGCTCAAGGTCCTGCAGGCACTGCTCGCCGAGCAGGTGCCGGTGCGTGACATCCGCAGCATTGCCGAGGCCATCGCCAATAATGCCGGCAAGAGTCAAGATACCGCCGCGCTGGTGGCGGCAGTGCGCGTCGGATTGTGTCGCGCCATCGTGCAAAGCATTGTCGGCGTTGAGTCCGAGCTGCCTGTGATCACTCTTGAGCCAAGGTTGGAACAGATTTTGCTCAATAGTCTGCAAAGGGCCGGGCAAGGTCAGGAAGACGGTGTTCTTCTGGAGCCGAGCATGGCCGAAAAGCTGCAGCGTTCGTTGATCGAAGCGGCCCAGCGTCAGGAGATGCAGGGCCAGCCGGCCATCCTTCTGGTTGCCGGCCCGATCCGAGCCATGCTGTCGCGCTTCGGCCGCCTGGCTGTACCGAATTTGCATGTTCTGGCGTATCAGGAAATACCGGATAACAAGCAAGTCACCATCGTTGCCACCGTGGGCCCCAACGGCTGAGGTAGTGGGTTATGCAAGTTAAGCGTTTTTTCGCCGCCGATATGCGCCAGGCCATGAAGCTGGTCCGTGATGAGCTGGGCTCCGACGCCGCCATCATCGGTAACCGGCGCATCGCTGGCGGTGTCGAACTGACGGCCGCGCTGGACTACAAACTGTCCGCGTTGGCCCCGCGCGTGCCCAATGCCGAGCTCGAGCACGAGCTGCGCAAGACCCAGACGCGCATCGCTACTGCCCAGGCCGAGCTGGACAACCGCAGTGATGCCACCGAAGGCAGCCGCCAATTGTTCGCCGGCCAGTCGCTGACCGCCTCGCAGCCGTTGATCGAACCGCATGTGGATGTACCGGCCCCTGCAGCACCTGCTGCGCCGGCACCGGTCGATCCGCGCCTGTTCGATGCCATGCGCTCTGAGCTGTCGGGCCTGCGCGAGCTGCTGGAAGTGCAGCTTGGCTCGCTGGCCTGGAGCCAGCTGCAAGGCAGCAAGCCGGCGCAGGCCAACCTCTGGCGCCGGCTGCAGCGCATCGGCCTGTCGGGGCCGATCGCCCGCGAGTTGCTTGACCTCACCGCCGAAATCGAGGAGCCGCGCCAGGCTTGGCGCATGCTGCTGGCGCACTTGGCACGCATGATCGAAGTGCCTGAGATCGAGCCGATCGAAGAGGGTGGTGTGATCGCCATGGTCGGCCCCGCCGGCATGGGCAAGACCACCACCCTGGCCAAGCTGGCGGCGCGCTATGTGCTCAAGTACGGCCCGCAGAACCTGGCCCTGGTCAGCATGGACAGTTTCCGCATTGGTGCCCAGGAGCAGCTCAAGACCCTGGGGCGCATCCTCAACGTGCCGGTGACCTATGTAGACCCCGGCCAGTCGCTGGCCCAGGCGTTGGAGCCGCTGCTGCGCAAGCGCGTGGTGCTGATCGATACCGCCGGCCTGCAGGCCAGCGACCCGGCCCTGCGCATGCAGCTGGAAAGCCTCGCCAGCCGCGGCATCGCCTCGAAGAATTACCTGGTGCTGGCCACCACCAGCCAGAAGCAGGTGCTGACGGCTGCCTATCACAGCTACAAACGCTGTGGGCTGGCCGGCTGCATCCTGACCAAACTCGATGAAACGGCGAGCCTCGGCGATGTGCTGAGCCTGGCCATCAGTCATGAACTGCCCGTTGCCTATCTTACCGATGGCCCGCGCATTCCTGACGACCTGCACTTGCCGCGGGCGCACCAACTGGTTACCCGCGCGGTCAATGTGCAGTTGCAGGACGAGCCCAGCGAAGAGGCCATGGCCGACATGTTCGCTGATCTCTATCACAACCCAAGGAGAGCGGGTTGATGATCAAGCGTATGCAAAATACCTACACCAAGGGGGCCGCAGTCATGCCCCACGTGTGGCTTGGGTCCAAGCGAGACAAGGTGAACAACGAACATGGGTAGCATGCATCCCGTACAGGTGATCGCCGTAACCGGTGGCAAAGGTGGCGTCGGCAAGACTAACGTTTCAGTGAACCTGTCCCTGGCGCTGGCCGAGCTCGGCCGCCGGGTCATGCTGCTGGACGCCGACCTGGGCCTTGCCAACGTCGACGTATTGCTGGGCCTGACCCCCAAACACACCCTGGCCGATGTCATTGAAGGGCGCTGTGAGCTGCGCGACGTGCTGCTGCAAGGGCCGGGCGGCGTGCGCATCGTGCCGGCGGCCTCTGGCACGCAGAGCATGGTGCACCTGGCCCCGGCCCAGCATGCCGGGCTGATCCAGGCCTTCAGCGAGATCGGCGACAACCTCGACGTGTTGGTGATCGACACCGCTGCGGGGATTGGTGACTCAGTAGTCAGCTTCGTCCGTGCAGCCCAGGAAGTGCTGCTGGTGGTGTGCGATGAACCCACCTCGATCACCGATGCCTACGCGCTGATCAAGCTGCTCAATCGCGATTATGGGATGAACCGTTTCCGCGTGCTGGCCAACATGGCGCAGAGCCCGCAGGAAGGGCGCAACCTGTTCGCCAAGTTGACCAAGGTCACCGACCGCTTCCTCGACGTTGCCCTGCAATACGTCGGCGCCGTGCCGTACGACGAGTGTGTGCGCAAGGCGGTGCAGAAGCAGCGGGCAGTCTACGAAGCCTTCCCCCGTTCCAAGTGTGCGCTGGCCTTCAAGGCCATTGCACAGAAGGTCGACAGCTGGCCGTTGCCGGCCAATCCGCGCGGGCATCTGGAGTTCTTCGTCGAGCGCCTGGTGCAGCCCACCAGCGCAGGGCCGGTCCTATGAGTGCGAGCGGGTTCAAGATGTACAGCAAGGCGTCCAAGGACGCCCAGTACGATCTGGTTGAACGCTACGCGCCGCTGGTCAAGCGCATTGCCTACCACCTGCTGGCGCGCTTGCCTGCCAACGTGCAGGTGGAAGACCTGATCCAGGCCGGCATGATCGGCTTGCTTGAGGTGGCCAACAAATACGACGCCAGCAAGGGCGCCAGCTTTGAAACCTATGCCGGCATCCGCATCCGCGGCGCCATGCTCGACGAGGTACGCAAAGGTGACTGGGCACCGCGCTCGGTGCACCGCAACACGCGCATGGTCAGCGATGCGATGCGCGCTGTGGAAGCAAGAACCGGCCGTGACGCTAAAGATCATGAAGTTGCGGCCGAACTCAAGTTGAGTCTCGATGATTACTACGGGATTTTGAACGATACCCTGGGTAGCCGCCTGTTCAGCTTCGACGACCTGTTGCAGGACGGCGAGCACGAAGGGTTGCACGAGGAGGGCGCCAGTGGCCAGGTCGAGCCGTCGCGCGACCTGGAAGACGAGCGCTTCCAGGCCGCACTGACCGATGCCATCGCCAACTTGCCGGAGCGCGAGCGGCTGGTGCTGGCGCTGTACTACGACGAAGAGCTGAACCTCAAGGAAATCGGTGAGGTACTGGGGGTCAGCGAATCGCGTGTCAGCCAGTTGCACAGCCAGTGCGCCGCGCGACTGCGCAGCCGTCTTGGGGAATGGCGGGCGCGTTGAGCTCGGGGTCGTTGCAGTCGTTTTCACGTTGTACCGAATTGATTGAATGCGCGCTCGGGGCCGAGCGCGTTTGAGACTGCTTGGAGGTCTAATTGAACAAAGACATGAAAATCCTCATCGTTGACGACTTTTCGACGATGCGGCGGATCATCAAGAACCTGTTGCGTGATCTGGGCTTCACCAATACCGACGAAGCCGACGACGGCACCACGGCATTGCCGATGCTCGAAAGCGGCCATTACGACTTCCTGGTGACCGACTGGAACATGCCTGGCATGTCCGGCATCGACCTGCTGCGCAAGGTACGTGCCCACGACCGCCTGAAGGCCATGCCGGTACTGATGGTGACGGCCGAAGCCAAGCGCGACCAGATCATCGAAGCGGCTCAGGCCGGCGTGAATGGGTATGTAGTCAAGCCGTTCACCGCCCAGGTGCTCAAAGAAAAGATCGAGAAGATCTTCGAACGCGTCAACGGCTGAACAAAGTCAGGGGGCGCCATGGAATCAACACAAACGTCTTTGGGGGAGTTTGAGTCAACCCTGAAGAAGCATGCCCAGGAACTGGTCGAAAGCCTGGAACGGGGCCGGTTCGGCGAGGCGGTGCAGCTGATTCATCAGCTCAACCAGACCCGCGACCGCGGCTTGTATCAGGAAGTCGGCAAGCTCACCCGCGAGCTGCACAGTGCGATCGTCAGCTTCCAGATCGACCCGCGCATGCCGCAGGCCGAGGAAGTCTCGCAGATCACCGACGCCACCGAACGTTTGTCCTATGTGGTCAAGCTTACCGAAGGCGCCGCCAACCGCACCATGGACCTGGTGGAGGAGAGCACGCCCGTGCTCAACGACCTGGCCGCTGAGGCGCAGAACCTGAGTGTCGACTGGCAGCGCTTCATGCGCCGCGAAGTCGCTGCGCCGGAATTCCGCGAGTTGGTCAAGCGTGTCGACAGTTTCCTGACGCACAGCGCTGAAGGTAACCGCAAGGTATCTGGCCACCTCAATGACATTCTGCTGGCTCAGGACTATCAGGACCTGACCGGCCAGGTGATCAAGCGGGTGACCGCGCTGGTGACCGAAGTCGAAAGCAATCTGCTCAAGCTCGTGCTGATGGCCAGTCAGGTCGACCGTTTTGCCGGTATCGAACATGACCACCAACAGCTGCGCGCTGAAAAAGATGAAGAAAAATATCCGGCTCGGGGTGAAGGTCCGCAGATTCATGCCGATAAGCGTGAAGACGTTGTGTCCGGTCAGGACGATGTCGATGATCTGCTGTCCAGCCTGGGTTTTTAAGGAGCACGTTTAATGAGCTTCGGCGCCGATGAAGAAATCCTTCAGGATTTCCTGGTAGAAGCCGGCGAAATTCTTGAGCAACTGTCCGAGCAACTGGTCGAGCTGGAAAGCCGGCCCGATGATGCCGACCTGCTCAATGCGATCTTTCGCGGTTTCCACACTGTAAAAGGGGGCGCCGGCTTCCTCCAGCTCAATGAGCTGGTGGAGTGCTGCCATATCGCCGAGAACGTGTTCGACATCCTGCGCAAAGGTGAGCGCCGGGTCGACGCGGAACTGATGGACGTGGTGCTCGAAGCGCTGGATACGGTCAACAGCATGTTCGGCCAGGTGCGCGAGCGCAGTGAAGTGACCCCGGCCACGCCCGAGTTGCTGGCGGCCTTGGCCCGCCTGGCCGAGCCGGGTAGCGCCGAAGCTGCTGCGCCGGTGGCCGAGGCTGCACCTGCGCCGGCCGAGCCTGCCGCCGAGGCAGACATCACCGACACCGAATTCGAGCAGTTGCTCGATTCGCTCGATGCGGTCAAAGCCCAAGCAGCGGCTGCCGAACAGCAGCTGCAGGGCGAAACGTTGGCCGGCTCCGGTGACGAGATCACCGACGACGAATTCGAGTCGTTGCTTGACCAGTTGCACGGCAAGGGCCAGTTCTCGGCCGAAGTCGTTGCCACTGAGCCCGTGGCCGCTGCAGCCAGCGCGCCAGCCAGCGACGAAATCACCGACGAAGAGTTCGAGTCGCTGCTGGATCAGCTGCACGGCAAGGGCACGTTCCAGGCGGACGCGCTGCCTGCTGCCGTTGCTCCGGTGGCCGGTGAAGTGCCAGCTGCCGGTAGCGGCGATGAAATCAGCGAGCACGAGTTCGAGGCATTGCTCGATCAGTTGCATGGCAAAGGCAAGTTCACCGGCGATGCCGTGACCGCTGAAGCGCCCGCCGCCGTTGCCACCCCTGTCGCCGCCAAGCCGCAAACCCAGCCTGTGGCCAAGCCGGCACCGGCACCTGCTGCTGTGGCCAAGCCTGCCGCGCCGGCCCGCGTGCCCGCACCGGCTGCCGAGAAGCACGCAGTCAGCGAAGCGGAAACCACCGTGCGCGTCGACACTGCGCGCCTGGACGAGATCATGAACATGGTCGGCGAGCTGGTGCTGGTGCGTAACCGCCTGGTGCGCCTGGGCCTGAACAGCGGTGACGAGGCCATGTCCAAGGCCGTGTCGAACCTCGATGTGGTCACGGCCGACTTGCAGACTGCGGTGATGAAGACCCGCATGCAGCCGATCAAGAAAGTCTTCGGCCGCTTCCCGCGCCTGGTCCGCGACCTGGCCCGCCAGTTGAAGAAAGAGATCAACCTGGAACTGGTCGGTGAAGAGACCGACCTGGACAAGAACCTGGTCGAGGCATTGGCCGACCCGCTGGTGCACTTGGTGCGCAATGCGGTTGACCACGGTGTCGAGATGCCTGAAGAACGTGAAGCCTCGGGCAAGGCGCGGACCGGCCGCGTGGTGCTGTCGGCCGAGCAGGAAGGCGACCACATCCTGCTGTCGATTTCCGACGACGGCAAAGGCATGGACCCTAACATTCTGCGCGCCAAGGCCGTGGAAAAGGGCTTGATGGACAAGGATGCCGCCGACCGTCTGAGCGAGTCGGACTGCTACAACCTGATCTTCGCTCCGGGCTTCTCGACCAAGACGGAAATCTCCGATGTGTCCGGCCGTGGTGTCGGTATGGACGTGGTCAAGACCAAGATTTCCCAGCTCAACGGCTCGATCAATATCTTCTCGGCCAAAGGCCAGGGTTCGAAGATCGTCATCAAGGTGCCGCTGACGTTGGCGATCATGCCGACCCTGATGGTGATGCTGGGCAACCAGGCGTTCGCCTTCCCGCTGGTCAACGTCAACGAGATTTTCCACCTGGACCTGTCGCGCACTAACGTGGTCGACGGCCAGGAGGTGGTGATCGTACGCGACAAGGCGCTGCCGCTGTTCTACCTCAAGCGCTGGCTGGTTCAGGGCCAGGTGCATGAGGAGCAGCGCGAGGGCCACGTGGTGATTCTGTCTGTGGGCACCCAGCGCATCGGCTTCGTGGTCGACCAACTGGTGGGCCAGGAAGAAGTGGTGATCAAGCCGCTGGGCAAGATGCTGCAGGGCACCCCGGGCATGTCCGGCGCCACCATCACCGGCGACGGTCGCATTGCGCTGATTCTCGACGTACCGAGCATGCTCAAGCGTTACGCGGCGCGGCGTATTTGATTTCGGTGGCGCGCCCTTGCCGGCTGCGCCACCTAATGGAGTGTTTATGGCAGTCAAGGTCCTGGTGGTGGATGATTCGGGTTTCTTCCGCCGCCGCGTCTCGGAAATCCTCTCGGCGGACCCGACGATCCAGGTCGTCGGTACCGCGACCAACGGCAGGGAAGCGATCGACCAGGCGCTGGCGCTCAAGCCCGATGTCATCACCATGGACTACGAAATGCCCATGATGGATGGCATCACCGCAGTGCGGCACATCATGCAGCGCTGCCCGACGCCGGTGTTGATGTTCTCCTCGCTGACCCACGAAGGCGCCCGGGTGACCCTCGACGCGCTGGATGCCGGTGCGGTGGATTACCTGCCGAAGAACTTCGAGGACATCTCCCGCAACCCGGAGAAGGTCAAGCAGATGCTGTGCGAGAAGGTTCACACCCTTTCGCGCAGCAACCGTCGTTTCGGTGGTTACGCAAGCCCCGCTGCGGCGGCTGCGCCGGCACCTGCCAGCGTTGCGCACACCGCCACCAGCAGCCTGACCAGCCCGGCGCCAACGCGCAGCGTGGCGCCTGCCCGTGCGGCGGCGGCACCGGCGTCAACCCATTCGCCAGCGCCCAAGCGCAAGCCCTACAAACTGGTGGCTATCGGTACGTCGACCGGCGGCCCGGTCGCCCTGCAGCGGGTACTGACGCAACTGCCTGCCGGGTTCCCGGCGCCGATCGTGCTCATCCAGCACATGCCGGCGGCGTTCACCAAGGCTTTTGCCGAGCGCCTGGACAAGCTGTGCAAGATCAGCGTCAAGGAAGCCGAGGACGGCGACTTGCTGCGCCCAGGCCTGGCCCTGTTGGCCCCCGGTGGCAAGCAGATGATGATCGATGGCCGGGGCACGGTGAAGATCCTGCCCGGTGACGAGCGCCTGAACTACAAGCCCTGCGTGGACATCACCTTCGGTTCGGCAGCCAAGTCGTACGGTGACAAGGTGCTGTCGGTGGTGCTTACCGGCATGGGCGCCGACGGCCGTGAGGGCGCGCGCCTGCTCAAGCAGGGCGGCAGCACCGTGTGGGCCCAGGATGAAGCCAGTTGCGTGATCTATGGCATGCCCATGGCCATCGTCAAGGCCAACCTGGCCGATGCGGTGTACAGCCTGGATGAGATCGGCAAGCACTTGGTCGAGGCGTGTGTCTGATGGATGTCCTTAGCCTGATCGGTCTGATCCTGGCCTTCGTCGCCATCGTCGGTGGCAACTTTCTCGAAGGGGGCCATGTCGGGGCGCTGCTCAATGGCCCGGCAGCCCTGATCGTGCTGGGCGGTACCCTGGCGGCGGCGCTTTTGCAGTCACCGTTGTCATCGTTCAAGCGTGCCTTGCAGATCTTGCGCTGGATCATCTTCCCGCCACGGGTTGACCTGGCTGGCGGTATCGACCGGGTGGTGAACTGGAGCCTGACCGCACGCAAGGAAGGCCTGCTGGGCCTGGAGGGTGTGGCCGATGGCGAGCCCGACCCGTATGCCCGCAAGGGCTTGCAGTTGCTGGTCGACGGCGCAGAGCCCGAGGCCATTCGCAGTATCCTCGAAGTCGATTTTCTCACCCAGGAAGGCCGCGATATCCAGGCTGCCAAGGTGTTCGAAAGCATGGGTGGCTATGCGCCGACCATCGGTATCATCGGTGCGGTGATGGGCCTGATCCACGTGATGGGCAACCTGGCCGACCCGTCGCAGTTGGGCAACGGCATCGCTGTGGCGTTCGTTGCCACCATCTATGGCGTGGCCAGTGCCAACCTGATCCTGCTGCCGGTCGCCAGCAAGCTCAAGGCCATTGTCATGCGTCAGTCGCGCTACCGCGAAATGCTGCTCGAAGGCCTGTTGTCGATTGCCGAGGGTGAGAACCCGCGTTCGATCGAGTTGAAGCTGCAAGGCTTCATGGAGTAACCCATGCGTCGCCGTCGCCATACCGAAGAACACGAAAATCACGAGCGCTGGCTGGTGTCGTACGCCGACTTCATTACCTTGCTGTTCGCTTTTTTCGTGGTCATGTACTCGATTTCCTCGATCAACGAGGGCAAGTACAAGGTCATTTCGCAAGCACTGCTCGGGGTGTTCAACGACCCTGAGCGGAGCATGAAGCCAATCCCTATCGGCGATGAGCAACCGCTCAGCATCAAGCCGGCCGAGCCGTTGATCAAGGACAGCGAGCAGACCGACGCAGGCCTTGCGCAGAGCAGCGTCGACCCACTCAAAGCCATCAGTGACGACGTACGCGATGCCTTCGGTGACCTGATCAAGTCCGACCAGATGACCATCCGCGGAAACGAGCTGTGGGTGGAGATCGAGCTGAATTCCTCGCTGCTGTTCGGCAGTGGCGATGCCATGCCCAGCGACAAGGCTTTCGACATCATCGAGAAGGTGGCGAATATCCTCAAGCCGTTCGCCAACCCGGTGCATGTCGAAGGCTTTACCGACAATCTGCCGATCCGTACCGCGCAATACCCGACCAACTGGGAGCTGTCTTCGGCGCGGGCGGCGAGCATCGTCCGCCTGCTGGCGATGGAAGGCGTCAACCCGGCGCGCATGGCCTCGGTGGGGTATGGCGAATATCAGCCTGTGGCCGGCAATGACACTGCTGAGGGCCGGGCGCGAAACCGCCGTGTGGTGCTGGTGATCTCCCGCAACCTTGAAGTACGCCGCAGCCTGACCGGCTCCGGCAGTGCCAACGCCACACCGGACGCTGCCTTGCGCCGCGCTGGCACACAAAGTGCACCGGCAACCCCAGCAGCGATGGCGGGGCAGTGACTCGTCAATTCTCTGTCACCGTAAACCCTTTGCGGTCCGGAAAACCGGATCGCACAGGGGTCAGCGGCCTCCATGAATCAAGAGTTGTCCTATGAGAGTCTGGGCAGTAGCCAATCAGAAAGGCGGGGTCGGCAAGACCACCACCACTATCGCCCTGGCCGGTTTGCTGGCCGAGGCGGGCAAGCGCGTGGTCGTCGTCGACCTCGACCCGCATGGTTCGATGACCAGCTATTTCGGGCACAACCCCGATGCTCTGGAACACAGCTGTTACGACCTGTTCCTGCACAAGGGCCAGGTGCCGGATGGCTTGCCCGGGCAACTGCTGCTGCCCACCAGCGACCAGCGTATCTCGCTGCTGCCCTCGAGTACCGCATTGGCGGTGCTGGAGCGTCAGTCGCCGGGGCAGAGTGGCCTGGGCCTGGTGATCGCCAAGAGTCTGGCGCAGCTGTGGCAGGACTTCGACTTCGCCCTGATCGACAGCCCGCCGCTGCTCGGGGTGCTGATGGTCAATGCACTGGCCGCCAGCCAGCAACTGGTGATTCCGGTGCAGACCGAGTTCCTCGCGGTCAAGGGCCTGGAGCGCATGATCGGCACGCTGGCCATGATCAACCGTTCGCGCAAGCAGGCCTTGCCGTACCAGATCGTGCCGACCCTGTTCGACCGCCGTACCCAGGCCTCGCTGGGTACGCTGAAAGTGCTACGTGATGCCTATGAGCATCAGGTATGGCAGGGCTACATTCCGGTCGATACGCGCTTGCGCGATGCCAGCCGCAACGGCGTCACGCCGTCACAGTTCGATGGCAAGAGCCGCGGCGTGATCGCTTACCGGGCATTGCTCAAGCACCTGCTCACCTACAAGACTGCAGTACAGGTGGCTTCATGACGGTGAAGACCGGTACCCGGCCGCAACTGGCCCTGCAATCCTATCTGGATGGTCTGCTGCAGGAAGCCACCGAGGCTGAAGGCATTCTTGACCTGCCGGCTGCGAGCGACGAATTTGCCGCTGCCGTGCGCGAAGAACAGGCCCGAGATGCGCAGCCGCAGATCCAAAGCCCTGCAGTCAGCATCCCGGCAAGGCCTTTTGCCGAACCGCAGGCCGGGGTGCTTGCGACCGTCTTGCCGGTCGAAGCGCCGGTCGTGGCGGTGGTCGAGACCAAGGTGGTGGCCGAAGCCGCCATTCCTGTACTGACCCAGGTTCAATCGCCCGAGCCCGTCGCGCCGCTGGTTGAAGTCAACCTGCCCGCGCCGAGTGCGCCCGTGCCACCGGCAACGGTCGATGGTCGCCCGGCCTGGGCGGCCGAGCCCTTCGAGTGCCTGCTGTTCGACGTCGCCGGGCTGACGCTGGCGGTGCCGCTGGTGTGCCTGGGCTCTATCTACAGCCTGGAGGGCCAGGAGCTGACGCCGCTGTTCGGCCAGCCGGACTGGTTCCTTGGCATCCTCACCTGTCAGGCGGGCAACCTGAAGGTGCTGGACACGGCGCGCTGGGTCATGCCGGATCGCTACCGGGACGATTTCCGCCAGGGCCTGCACTACGTCATTTCCGTTCAGGGCTACGAATGGGGGCTGGCGGTGCATCAGGTCAGCCGTTCGCTGCGCCTGGACCCGTCCGAGATCAAATGGCGCAGCCAGCGTGGCCAGCGACCGTGGCTGGCCGGCACGGTGATCGAACACATGTGTGCGCTGCTGGACGTCGCCGAACTGGCCGAGCTGATCGCCAGTGGCGCGGTCAAGCAGTTGCATGCCAAACACAAATAACTGCGAACACACCGCCATCGGCGGAATTTGAGGGCTAGGGGAATGAAAAAGTCGTCTGCACAAGGTTCGGAAGATCCGATTCTGCAATGGGTAACCTTCCGTCTGGACAACGAGTCCTACGGCATCAATGTCATGCAGGTGCAGGAAGTCCTGCGCTACACCGAGATCGCCCCGGTACCGGGTGCGCCGAGCTACGTGCTGGGTATCATCAACCTGCGTGGCAATGTGGTGACAGTGATCGATACCCGTCAGCGCTTCGGCCTGATGCCTACCGAGGTGACCGACAACACCCGTATCGTCATCATCGAGGCTGACAAGCAAGTGGTCGGCATCCTGGTCGATAGCGTCGCCGAGGTGGTCTACCTGCGTCAGTCGGAGATCGAGACTGCGCCGAACGTGGGTAACGAAGAGTCGGCCAAGTTCATCCAAGGTGTATGCAACAAGAATGGAGAACTGTTGATCCTGGTCGAGCTGGACAAGATGATGACCGAGGAAGAGTGGTCCGAGCTGGAGAACATCTGAGTTGATTTTCGAGGTTGCTGTCATCTTCCTGGCGCTGTTGTGGGCGCTGAGCCTGTGGTTCTTCCTCAACTACAGCAAGCGCCAGCGCGAACTCGCTGCCCAGCAGGCCCTGGGCGATGCGGTGCGTGACCAGCGCATCAAGGACCTGGCCAAGCGCCTGGATGACTACCAGAACGGTACCGTGCGCATGGGTGAAGCCATCCATGAGTTGCGCGCGGTGGTGGCCACCTTGCCAGACCGGTTGGAGCGTCTGGAGCAACGCGACCCGAGCAATGTCACCTTCAGCCAGGCGGCCAAACTGGTAGGGATGGGGGCGAGTGTGTCGGAGTTGACCGAAAGCTGCGGATTGACGCAAGCCGAGGCCGAGCTGATGAGCAAGTTGCATCGCAGCGAGTAGTTGAAGCAGCGAGTAGTTGAAAAGGCGACCCAGGTCGCCTTTTCCTTTTCTGTACCGGCTCGTTCAAGCCAGTCTGCGGCTCACACAAACCCCAATGAATATGCCGCTCAGGGCCTGACCCAGGAATTGAATCCGCCGATCCTGGCAATCCGGTCAAGCGGGAGCATCTGCCTTTGCACCGCCCGCAAGTCAGTAAGGTTCACGAACTGCCATGAGTGGGTTCGGGGGAAGGCGTACAGGTTGATGATCTGGCGCATGACGCCGAGCTCTGGCAGGTGGCGATCGACCATGTCGGTGAGCAGCCTCGGCCCGGTGAGGCGGCAAAGGGTCTGGGCATATTGATAGAAGCCGTGCGGGTCAGTTTGCAGGGTAGGCTTGCTGTCGTAGAAGTCTGGTTCCTCCAGGTAGCGCGCATGCATCTCTTCGAGGATTGCCCTTAGTGTCGGATTACCCGCATGGCTGCCTATCAGGCTGCTGTTATAGAGGGTGTTCATGCCCATTTTTTCATTGGACACAGGGGGGTAGAGCAGCAGGCCGCTTTCGGTGGTGGCGAGTGTCACGTCATCAAGCCGCTCACCCGGCTGCCCCCTGGGTACACCGTCGATGACCGAAGGGTACTCACCCGGTGCCAGCAATGCATCGTCGATGTCCATGTACAAGCCTCCCTCGTGCTCTAGCAGGGCAAAGCGCAAGATGTCTGCGGCGGAGGCAAAGTTGCTGGCCACGCCGCCGTTCCCGTCGATCGCCGCCTGATACTGGGTGTAGTTGTCGCTGCCCCGCAAGCTTGCATAGAACGGCTGGTCTTCAAGTGCCAGTACCTCGACCCCCGGGGCATGCGCTGTCAGGCGAGCCAGGTTTTCCTGGAAGGCAGCAGGCTCGGCCCTGGAAAGATAGAGACGCAGCGCGTACTGCGTATCCTGCACTTTCAGGGCGTTGCTGGCGACGTTGTCGATCAACAAGTCCGGAATGACCTTGTCGCCCACCCACACGTTGAGGATCTGCTTGGGGATCGGGCGCAGGTCTGCGGCGTGTGGCGCGGGCAAATCGATGGGGAGCTCCAAGTCCACGCCCAATGCACGCAGGGTTGCCATGCGCATGGCATTGGTGACCGGACGCGTTCGCACATCTACTTCAACCAGGTTGAGCGAGCCCGGCGTTGCGATGTAATAGGTCGGCTCGATTTCATTGAGATCGCTTTGCAGGCGAAACGCATCTGTTTGCATGTCGTAAAGCATTTCTGCCTGATAACCCCCGATCATTGCGGCTAGCAGGTCAGGCGTACCGTCGTAGCGAGGAGTCCTGATGATTGCCCCGGCGACGGCAGTGTTTGCGTCAGCCAGTGGTGCAATAGGGTCCGGGATATGGAAATAATCAGCCACTTCGGCCAGCGGCAGGTGGGGCGGCGTGATGGGGCTCAGTGGGTAGCCAGGTTTCCCGTTGACCCTGCTGGGTAGCACGAAACCATCGTTTTTGATGCGTAGCAGCGTGGGGGCTTCGGACAAGCCGGCAGTGATCAGCGGCGCGGCATTGAGCAACCCGAAGACCGACGTACTGACACCTTCGGCTTTCTGTTGTGCATTCTTGCCTTCAATGGCCTGGTCCAGGCCCAGGCCAAACTGGGCGACGCCGCCCAGGGCGAACAGCGGGGCCAGCTCGGGGACCACCAAAGCCAGGGGTGCCAGCAGATTGATCGCTGAGTTCAGGTAGCCGCGCCACCTGGCCTTGGTCACCTCACTGTCGCTGGTGATGATGAAACTCGCATCCTGGTAGCTGCGCTGCTTCTGGCGTTTGGCCAAGGTAAGGAACAGGTCGCCCTGGATCAGTGGGCTGTAGTCCTTGGCCTTGTAGTTGATGTAGTCCTTTGGTGGCCAGATGCCTTCTGCCGTGAAACCGGGGCGGTTGCTGTCCAGATGATAGGGTTCTGGATAGCTGCCAAGGCCGCACAGGGCAGTGTGAAGGCCGCTGTAGCTCAAGCCGTCTTCGCGGTCAGCGAGCGCGAAGTGGGCTTGAAGTGCATCGCGTTTGTCGGGTGCGCGGCATTGTTCGGCGAACCAGTCCAGCAGGGCCTGTTTGCCCCTGAACTCATGCAGCGGCGAAGCGTTGCCAGGAATGTAGAGCAGAACCAGGTCGCTGACGGCGTCGTTTATACACAGCAGGTCGGTGGCCGCATAACCGTACACATTCAGCAGCCTGGCCCGCACCCTCGGTTTGCTGCTGGCCGTGCCGTCGCTGCGCAGTACCGGGGCCGCAGCTTCCAGGCCACATGCCTGCCAGGCCAGTTGCCTGCCAGCGTCAGTGAGGCTGCCTTCGGCCACTTGCTTGTTGCAGGCGGCGATGAAGTTGATTTTTGCACCGATGCGGTAGTGGTCGAAGTGAGCATCCCAGTAGCTGTCGAGCATCGACTTGTAATGCCCGTGCAAGTCCAGTTCCCAGATAAAGGACTCAAAGGCCTCGGCGTCCAGTGGTACATGGGTGCTGGCGCTGTATTGTTGCTTGTCGCTATGCCTGAACAGGCCGTTGTAGACGCCATACGGTGAGTGGTTGTCCAGCAGGCTTTGTTCGCGCAGGCTGTCGACGATGGTCAGCGGGCCATCGGGTAGATGTCCGGCCCAAGGCGCACCGATTGCCGCGCCCAGCCAGTTGTTGGCCGATTCACCTTGCCAGTTCGACAGCACCGCTTGGGTCAGTGTCATTTTCTGCGCAATGACGGCAACCCAGCCGAGCTTGGGGTTGAACTGGCAGTGCAGCGTGACGGCATCGACCCTGTCAGGGTCAAGGTCTATGGCGCGTTCTTTGGCCCACTGGCGTATGGCGTCGGCTGCTGCGCGGTCCGGGCGCGGAAAACCGGCGAGGCTGTCGCGCACATATTGCACACCCTTGGCATTTACGTATCGGTTCTTCATGGAATTCACTTTCGCAGTGGGGAAGGGCTGGCAAAAGTGACTTGTGCAGAGAGGGGGGTGGGGCTAATTAATTGTGGGGTTGTTCACCGGCCTTTACCGATGCGCCCGCGCGCCTCACCGTATCAACCCGAGGGCAGACGCAATGTTTGCGGGGTGATATCACGGCTTGGGGCTGGCTCGTCGTCGAAGCCAACAGGGACTTTGCCGCGCAATTGCCAGGCGAAGGCGATGATCTCGGCGATGGTCAGGTACAGCGCTTCGGGAATCTGCTCGCCCAGCTCCAGGCGAGCCAGCAGGCGCACCAGCTCAGCGTTCTCGTAGATCGGCACTTCATGTTCACGTGCCAGCGCCAGGATGGCCTCGGCCAGTTCATCGTCGCCTTTGGCACTCAGGGTGGGGGCTTGCTGGCCATCGTAGCTCAGGGCGATGGCCTGACGCGGTTGCTTGCTGCTCATGCGGTTTCGTCCACCCAGCGTTGTTCCACACGTGTGCGCGGCCCTTGAGGCGGGATGCCGGGATGACATTCGAGTTCGCCAACGTCCAATCCGCGGGCCAGAAGGCGTTCACGCAGCGCGCCGAGCTGGCTGTCGATCAGCCGGGCGGTTTGTTCACGTTCAGCCCACAACTGGCCGGACAGCCGGCCCTGACTCAGTTGCGCCTGCACCTGCAGGGGGCCGAGCGGTGCCAGGTCGAAGGCCAGGTCGATGCGCCACAGCGCCTGCAGTGGGTCCTGTTGTTCACGCTCCCGGTCGGCTTGTTGCTGCGCGGTTTCCTCGCGCTGCAGCTTGACCTGAAGCGGGATGAAATCCAGGCCATGGCGCACGGGTATCTCGGTTTGCCAGGTGGTCTGCAGGTTGCCGTTTTCCAAGCTGCCGGATTGTTGCAGGCTGCTCAGGGCGTGGCTTTGCAGGCGCGAGATGGCCGCGGCGGCGAGGCGCAGCAGCTGCTGCAGGTCGCCTTCGTGTTCCATGGCCTGCAGCAACCGGGAGGGCAGCGGAAACCCGCCTGGCTGTTGCTTCGGGCTGGCCCGCTCGAGCATGCCCAGGGCGCCGCGTGCCATGGTTGGCAAAGCCTGGGCCAAGGTGGTGGAGGCGACGGCAGGACTTGCCGGTGCGTACGCCGAGGCCTGGGCCACCAGCCTGATCAGATGGGCCTTCAGGTCGGTTGCCACGTGTGTGCTCTGGCCGCCAAGCAGTTTCGCTTCAAGGAATGCCCCGCTGTTGCTCAAGGCCTGGGCAAACGCTTTGCCATCGCCCAGTTGGCGAGCGTCCGGCAGGCTGGCCAGCAGGCGCTCGGCGCTGGTGCGCAGTTCGCCGTTGCCGCTCGGGTCGCTGGCTATGCGCTGCAAAGCGTTGAGCAGGCCGGGCAAGGAGGCCTGGCGGCCCTGTTGGGTGAGCAGCTGCTGGGCGATGTTCAATTGCTCCTGACGGCCGCTGAGCGGCACGAAGCGTAGCGACTGGTCGCCTTGCACCAGCGCGCTGAGCAGGCTGCCGACCGGCAACGGGCGCGGGCTGTCGATGGTCAGGACGGCGCCTGCCTGTGCGCTGTTGAGCAAGCTCACCAGCGCGCGAAAGCTGGTGGCGGCACCAGGGCCAAGGGCAAGTGCCTGGTTGGTCAGGACCTTGCCTTGCAGGAGGGTGCCGACAGGCACCTTGCTGGTATCGAGTTGAGTGAGGAGGGTGACGTTGCTGGCGCTGGCCTGTTGCACCATTACCGCGAGGCGGTTGCTCTCTGGCTGGCTGACGGTGATCTGGCTGCCTTGGGGGATGGGTTGGCTGGTGGTGACCTGCAGCTGGTCCTGCTTGCCGTTGGCCTGGATCAGCTTGAGCACCAGTTGAAACTCGCCACCTGACTGGCGCAGCGTCAGTACCTCGGCCTGGGCGGTCTCGCCAGGCTTGAGCAGCCCGGGTTGTGCCTGGGTCAGGTTCAGCAGCTCGCCGGTCAGCGCCGCCTTGATCGCCTGCGGGTTGACGACGTTTTGTGCGCCGAGACTATTGATTTCAGTCATGATTGTATACAACCTGTCGAGCCCGCCCTCTTGGCAGCGGGGCAGCGCATGTAATAATGCCGGCCGTCCGCCACTGCCAGTATAACGGCAGCCAGGGGGGCGACTTGAGCCGTAAACTGGATAAGGCGAAACCGTGACCCTTCACCTCCAAGCCGTGGGCCTGGCCTGCGAGCGCGACTGGCGCCTGCTGTTCGAGCACCTGGATTTCGAGCTGCGGCCAGGCGACATGCTGCAGATCAGCGGCCCCAACGGCAGCGGCAAGACCAGCCTGCTGCGCCTGTTGGCCGGGCTGATGCAGCCGACTGCCGGGCAGATCCTGCTGGGCGGCAAGCCGTTGGCCGAACAACGCCATGCGCTGGCCAGCATCCTGCTTTGGATCGGCCATGCTGCCGGTATCAAGGACTTGCTCAGCGCTGAAGAAAACCTGGCCTGGCTGTGTGCCTTGCACCAGCCTGCCACAGCCGAAGCGATCTGGGCTGCTCTGGAAGCGGTCGGCTTGCGCGGTTTCGAAGATGTTCCCTGCCATACCCTGTCTGCCGGGCAGCAGCGCCGTGTAGCGCTTGCCCGGCTGTACTTGCACAGCCCGCCGTTGTGGATCCTCGATGAACCCTTCACCGCGCTGGACAAGCAAGGGGTCGCGCAGTTGGAGGCCCATCTGGCACGCCATTGCGAGCGCGGCGGCACGGTGGTGCTGACCACCCACCACACGCTTGACCAAAAGCCCTCCGGCTATCGCGAACTGAACCTGGGGCAATGGGCGGCATGAGCGTATTCATTCTGTTGTTGCGCCGTGAAGCGCGCCTGTTGTTCCGCCGCCCGGCGGAACTGGCCAACCCTTTGGTGTTCTTCGCTATCGTGGTGGCACTGTTCCCGCTGGCGGTTGGGCCGGAAAGTCAATTGTTGCAAACCTTGTCGCCCGGTTTGGTCTGGGTGGCGGCCCTGCTGGCAGTGCTGCTGTCGCTCGATGGCCTGTTTCGCAGCGATTTCGAAGACGGCTCGCTGGAGCAGTGGGTGCTGTCGCCGCACCCTCTGGCAGTGCTGGTGCTGGCTAAGGTGCTGGCGCACTGGATCTTTTCCGGGCTGGCGCTGGTATTGTTGGCGCCGCTGCTGGCACTGATGCTGGGGCTGCCAAGCCATTGCCTGCCGGTGCTGCTGGGCTCGCTGTTGCTGGGCACGCCAGTGCTGAGCCTGCTGGGTGCGGTAGGTGCGGCGCTGACGGTTGGCCTCAAGCGCGGTGGGTTGCTGCTGGCATTGCTGATTCTGCCGTTGTATATCCCTGTATTGATCCTGGGCAGTGGTGCGTTGCAGGCGGCGTTGCAAAATATGCCGGCGACCGGCCATCTGCTCTGGCTGGCCAGCCTTACGGCCCTGGCGGTGACACTGGCACCCTTTGCGATAGCGGCCGGCCTGAAGATCAGCGTCGGTGAATAACGAGTCCCGGGCTCTCAAGCCCGGCTAATACCCTGGATGTACCCTGATGAAAATTAGCTGGACGTGGTTCCACAAGCTTGGCTCCCCAAAATGGTTCTATGCCATCAGCGGCCGCATGCTGCCGTGGCTGAGCGTATCGGCCATCCTGCTGCTGGTGACGGGGGTGATCTGGGGCCTGGCCTTTGCCCCCCAGGACTACCAGCAGGGCAACAGCTTCCGCATCATCTATATCCACGTGCCGGCGGCCATGCTTGCACAATCGTGCTACGTGCTGCTGGCGGTGGCTGGCGTGGTGGGGCTGGTGTGGAAGATGAAGCTGGCGGATGTCGCCCTGCAGTGCGCAGCGCCCATCGGCGCCTGGATGACTGCCGTGGCGCTGGTGACCGGGGCCATCTGGGGCAAGCCGACCTGGGGCAGCTGGTGGGTCTGGGATGCGCGGCTCACGTCGATGCTGATTCTGCTGTTCCTGTACTTCGGCATCATCGCCCTGGGCCAGGCAATCAGTAACCGTGACAGCGCGGCCAAGGCCTGTGCCGTGCTGGCCATCGTTGGGGTGATCAATATCCCGATCATCAAGTATTCGGTGGAGTGGTGGAACACCCTGCACCAGGGCGCCACCTTCACCCTGACCGAAAAACCGGCCATGCCCGCCGAGATGTGGCTGCCGCTGCTGTGCACGGCGCTGGGCTTCTACTGCTTCTTCGGCGCCGTGCTGTTGCTGCGCATGCGCCTTGAAGTACTCAAGCGCGAAGCGCGTGCCAGCTGGGTCAGGGAAGAAGTATTGAACAGCCTGGGCCGGAGGGCCGTGTGATGAGCTTTTCTTCATTCGGCGATTTCCTCGCCATGGGCCACCATGGCCTGTATGTCTGGTCGGCCTACGCCATCTGCATGGCAGTGCTGGCGGTCAATGTCGCCGCGCCGTTGCTGGCCCGCCGTCGCTATCTGCAAGATGAGGCGCGCCGTCTGCGCCGGGAGAACAACCAGTGAATCCGCAGCGCAAGAAACGCCTGTTCCTGATACTCGGCCTGCTGGTCGGGGTGGCGGTTGCCGTCGGCTTTGCCCTGAGCGCCCTGCAACAGAACATCAACCTGTTCTACACACCGACGCAGATCGCCAATGGCGAGGCGCCGCTGGACACCCGCATCCGCGCAGGCGGCATGGTCGAGAAGGGCTCGCTGCAGCGCTCGGGCGACTCCCTTGATGTGCGTTTCGTGGTCACCGACTTCAACAAGTCGGTGCCAATCACCTACCGCGGCATCCTCCCCGACCTGTTCCGCGAAGGGCAGGGCATCGTCGCCCTGGGCAAGCTCAATGCCGAGGGTGTGGTGGTGGCCGATGAAGTGCTGGCCAAACACGATGAGAAATACATGCCGCCAGAAGTCACCAAGGCCCTGAAGGAAAGCGGCCAGGCCGCCAGTGCCGCGGAGGCCAAACCATGAATGCGGCGTTGGTGATCCCTGAACTGGGCCAATTGGCGATGATCCTGGCGATCTGTTTCGCCGTTGTGCAGGCGACCGTGCCGTTGCTCGGCGCCTGGCGCGGCGACAGCCTGTGGATGAGCCTGGCACGCCCGGCGGCCTGGGGCCAATTTGCCTTCCTGGCCTTTGCTTTCGTTTGCCTGACCCACGCCTTCATGACCGACAACTTCTCGGTTGCGTACGTGGCCAGCAACTCCAACAGCGCCTTGCCCTGGTACTACAAGTTCAGTGCCGTGTGGGGCGCGCACGAAGGCTCGTTGCTGCTGTGGGCGCTGATTCTCGGTGGCTGGACCTTCGCCGTATCGGTGTTCTCGCGCCAGCTGCCGCAAGTGATGCTGGCGCGGGTGCTGGCGGTGATGGGCATGATCAGTGTGGGCTTCCTGAGCTTTTTGATCATCACCTCCAACCCGTTCCAGCGCTTGCTGCCGCAAGTGCCGACCGATGGCCGCGACCTCAACCCGCTGCTGCAGGACTTTGGCCTGATCGTTCACCCGCCGATGCTGTACATGGGTTATGTGGGCTTTTCGGTGGCCTTCGCCTTCGCCATCGCCGCGCTGCTGGGCGGGCGCCTGGATGCAGCGTGGGCGCGCTGGTCGCGGCCCTGGACCATCATTGCCTGGGCGTTTCTCGGCGTGGGCATCACCTTGGGCTCCTGGTGGGCCTATTACGAACTGGGCTGGGGCGGCTGGTGGTTCTGGGACCCGGTGGAAAACGCTTCTTTCATGCCTTGGCTGGTGGGCACGGCACTGATCCACTCGCTGGCGGTGACGGAAAAACGCGGCGTGTTCAAGAGCTGGACCGTGCTGCTGGCGATTGCCGCGTTCTCGCTGAGCCTGCTGGGGACGTTCCTGGTGCGTTCCGGCGTGCTGACCTCGGTGCATGCCTTCGCCTCCGACCCTTCACGTGGCGTGTTCATCCTGATCTTCCTGCTGTTCGTGGTCGGTGGTTCGCTGACCCTGTTCGCCCTGCGTGCCCCAGTGGTCAAAAGCCAGGTGGGCTTTGCCCTGTGGTCGCGCGAGACGCTGCTGCTGGCCAACAACCTGGTGCTGGTGGTGGCGGCTTCGATGATCCTGCTCGGCACCCTCTACCCGTTGGTGCTCGATGCCCTGACCGGGGCCAAGCTGTCGGTGGGCCCGCCGTACTTCGATGCCTTGTTCCTGCCGCTGATGGCACTGTTGATGGTGGTGCTCGGCATCGGTGTGGTGGTGCGCTGGAAGGACACCCCAGGCAAGTGGCTGGCGAGCATGATGACGCCGGTACTGATCGCGAGCGCAGTGCTGGCGCCAGTGGCCGGGTTCATCGTCGACGACTTCGACTGGCCGACCCTTACCGCTTTTGCCCTGGCAGCCTGGGTGGTGCTCAGCGGGTTGCGCGACATTTTCGACAAGACCCGCCACAAGGGCCTGGCCAAAGGCGTGCGTGGCCTGACGCGCAGCTACTGGGGCATGCAGCTGGCGCACTTGGGGCTTGCGGTGTGCGCCCTTGGCGTGGTGCTGTCGAGCAACAACAGTGCCGAGCGTGACCTGCGCCTGGCCCCGGGTGAAAGCGTGGAGCTGGGTGGTTATCAGTTCCTGTTCCAGGGCGCCAAGCACTTCGAAGGGCCGAACTTCATTTCCGACAAGGGCACCGTCGTCGTCAGCCGCGATGGCCGTGAAGTGACCACGCTGCACCCCGAGAAGCGGCTCTATACCGTGCAGCAGTCGATGATGACCGAGGCCGGCATTGATGCCGGTTTCACCCGCGACCTGTACGTTGCCTTGGGCGAGCCGCTGGACAACGGCGCCTGGGCCGTGCGCGTGCATATCAAGCCTTACGTCCGCTGGATCTGGCTGGGCGGTCTTCTGACCGGCCTGGGCGGTTTGCTGGCGGCCCTCGACCGGCGCTACCGCGTCAAGGTCAAGACCCGGGTGCGTGATGTCCTGGGCGTGTCTGGAGCAGCTGCATGAAGCGTTGGATCATGGTGGTGCCACTGGCGGTATTCCTGCTGTTGGCCGTTTTCCTCTACAAGGGCCTGTTCCTCAAGCCCGACGAGCTGCCCTCGGCAATGATCGGCAAGCCGTTCCCGGCGTTTTCCCTGGCCTCGACCCAGGGCGATCGCACTCTGACCCAGGCCGACCTGCAAGGCCGCCCGGCGCTGGTCAACGTATGGGCCACCTGGTGCCCGTCGTGCAAGGTCGAGCACCCTTACCTCAACCAGCTTGCCGGGCAGGGCGTGGTGATCTACGGCATCAACTACAAGGACGACAATGCTGCCGCCCTGAAGTGGCTGGCCGAGTTCCACAACCCGTACCAGCTGGATATTCGCGACGAGCAGGGCAGCCTGGGCCTGGACCTGGGCGTCTATGGCGCGCCGGAAACCTTCCTGATCGACGCCAAGGGCATCATCCGCTACAAGCATGTGGGCGTCGTCGATGCCACCGTGTGGCGCGAGCAACTGGCACCGCTGTATCAGGGCCTGGTCGACGAGGCCAAGCCATGAGGCGCTGGCTTGCGGCCGTAGTACTGGGTTTGAGTGTTGCCGGCATGGCCAGGGCGGCCATCGATACGTACCAGTTCCGCGACGACGCCGAGCGTGAGCGTTATCAGCAACTGACCAAGGAACTGCGCTGCCCCAAGTGCCAGAACCAGGACATCGCCGACTCCAACGCACCGATTGCCGCCGACCTGCGCCGCGAGATCTTCCGCATGCTGGGCGAAGGCAAGAGCAATCAGCAGATCGTCGACTTCATGGTCGACCGCTATGGCGACTTTGTGCGCTACAAGCCAGCCCTCACTGGGCGTACCTGGCTGCTCTGGTTCGGCCCGGGCATTCTGCTGGTCGGTGGCTTTGCGGTGCTGGCGGTGATTGTCCGCCGCCGCCGTGTGCCGGCTACCCAAGGTTCGCACGAGTTGTCCGTCGAAGAACGCGAGCGTCTCGCCAAACTGCTGGATAAAGAACAGAACCATGACTGAATTCTGGCTTGGTGCGGGCCTGCTGCTGCTCGCCGCCCTCGGCTTTCTGCTGATCCCGACCCTGCGTGGCCGTCGCCAGCAGCAGGAAGAAGACCGTACTGCGCTGAACGTGGCGCTGTATCAGGAACGTGTCGCCGAACTGGCTGCCCAACAGGCCGCCGGTGTGCTGGATGACGCGCAACTGGCCAACGGCCGCGATGAGGCCGCCCGTGAACTGCTGGCCGATACCGAAGGCGCCGAAGCGCCGCGCCAGGGGCACCTGGGCAAGGTGCTGCCACTGCTGGCCGCAGTACTGGTGCCGGTGGTGGCGCTTGGTCTGTATCTGCACTTTGGTGCTGCGGACAAAGTGGAGCTGACTCAGGAGTTCGCTGCTGCGCCCAAGTCGATGGAAGAAATGACCACGCGCCTTGAGCGCGCCGTCCAGGCTCAGCCGGATTCGGCCGAAGGCCTGTATTTCCTGGGCCGCGCCTACATGGCCGAGCAGCGCCCGGCAGATGCGGCCAAGGCCTACGAGCGCGCCGTGGCCCTGGCCGGTCGCCAGCCCGAATTGCTCGGCCAATGGGCCCAGGCCCTGTATTTCGCTGCCAACAAGCAGTGGAGCGCACAGGTGCAGGCGCTGACCGACGAGGCGCTCAAGGCCGACCCGAACGAAGTGACCAGCCTTGGCCTGCGCGGCATTGCGGCCTTTGAAGGCGAGCGCTATCAGGAAGCCATCGACTACTGGAACCGCCTGCTGGCGCAGTTGCCTGAGGGCGACGCCTCACGGGCGGCCTTGCAAGGCGGTATCGACCGTGCGGCAGAGCGCCTGGGTGGCAATACAGGCAAGCCCGAGACCCCGGTGGCGGCACGCCTGAAGGTGCGGGTAGAGCTTGCACCGGCGCTCAAGGACAAGGTCAAGCCCAGCGACACTGTGTTCATCTTCGCCCGCGCCACCAGCGGCCCGCCCATGCCGCTGGCGGCCAAACGGGTGACCGTTGCCCAATTGCCGCTGGAGGTAGAATTGTCTGACGCCGATGCGATGATGCCGCAGATGAAACTGTCCGACTTCGCCGAAGTCCAACTGGTTGCAAGGGTATCGCGCGCCGGCCAGCCCACCCGTGGTGAGTGGATCGGCCAGGGCGCACCGCTGCCCAGCAAGACCCAGGCCACCCAGCTCCTGACCATCGACAGCCCCGACCCGTAAGAGAACCCTGCCATGCGAAACGCCGTCCGCCTGACCCTGATCACCCTGGCCCTGGGTTTGTCTGCGTGTACGGTGCGCGAGCCGTACGAACAGCCGGCGCCACCGATCGAAACGGTGCCGCCGCACAAGGGGCCGGTGGTCAAGCCACTGCCTGGCGGCCAACCGGCCACGCAGCCGAGCAAACCGGCAGCGACCCCCAAACCGATGCCGCGGACCTCCGCAAGCTTTGCACCGCCGCCGGGGGGCGCCAGCCATTGGGATCCGAAACTGGGTGTTTATGTATTGGAGAAGAAGCCCAATACGTTCTATCGGCAGCGCACCTACTACCGTTATGACAATGGCTGGAGCTGGTCTTTGAGCCCGGATGGCCCGTGGCAGGAGACCGACAGCAGTGGTGTACCCGGTGGGCTGGGCCGGGCGTTCGCTCAGTAGTTGTTGTTGCCTTTTCAGGCCAACCGATACAGTACAGTTGACCCACGATTTACAGATTGACTGTACCGCCCGCCGACTCCGCATAATGCCCCTTCGAATTTGAGCCGGAGGGGTGCATGAGCAAGACAGTCCTGGTGTTGGTGGAAACCGTCGATGATTACCTGCCCCTGCTCGAACAGGCCGGCTACCGGCTGATCCGTGCACCGTCCGCGCCACTGCGTGCCGACGCCATCCAGCGCCAAGGCGCTGAAATCGATGCGGTGCTTACCCGCGGCCCGCTGGGCCTGACCGCTGTGGAAATCCAAGCCTTGCCCAGCTTGCAGATCATCTGCGTGATCGGCGCCGGTTACGAACACGTCGACCTGGCCGCCGCCGCTGCCCGTGGCATTACCGTCACCAATGGCGCGGGTGCCAATGCCGCCGCCGTGGCCGACCACACCCTGGCGATGCTGCTGGCCCTGCTGCGCGACATTCCCCCGCGCCGATGCCGGTATCCGCCGCGGCGAGTGGCACCGGGTCATCAGCCCCTCGGTTAGTGGCAAGCGCCTCGGCATCCTCGGCCTGGGCGCAGTTGGCCTGGCTATCGCCAAACGTGCCAGCCTCGGCTTCGACATGAACATCAGCTACCACAGCCGCACACCGCGCCAGGGCGTGCCTTACACCTGGTACGACAGCCCGTTGCACCTGGCCGATGCCGTCGACATTCTGGTCGTGGCCACCCCGGGCGGTGCCAATACGCACCATCTGGTCGATGCTCGGGTGCTCGAGGCTTTGGGCCCCGAGGGCTATTTGGTGAACATCGCCCGTGCCAGCGTGGTGGATACCCAGGCCCTGGTCGGCGCGCTGCAGCGCGGGCAACTTGCGGGTGCAGCACTTGATGTGTTCGATGACGAACCGGCCGTGCCCGATGCCCTCAAGGCCCTCGGCAATACGGTGCTCACCCCGCATGTGGCCGGGCAATCCCCTGAAGCGGCGCGCGACACGGTGGCCTTGGTCCTGCGCAATCTACAGGCCTTCTTTGCCGGCGAACCGGTACTCACACCAGTCCGTCCGTAACCTTCGTTTTAGTTTCTGCCCGGCGCTGCCCGGGCCACAAGGAGTGTTCGCATGCAACTCGAGATCTTCCAGGTCGATGCCTTTTCCGCCGAGCCGTTCGGTGGCAACCCGGCAGCAGTGATCGCGCTTGAAAGCTGGCTGCCTGATGACGTGCTGCAGCGTATCGCCGAAGAGAACAACCTCTCCGAAACCGCCTATTTCGTGCGCAATGGCGAAACCTTCGACCTGCGCTGGTTCACCCCGGCGGTGGAGGTCGAGCTGTGTGGCCATGCCACTTTGGCGTCGGCCTATGTGCTGTTCGAGCAGTTGGGCGAGCAGGCAGAAGTACTGCGCTTCAACACCCGCAGCGGTGAATTGCGGGTTAGCCGCGGGGCCGACGGCTTGCTGGCCATGGACTTCCCGGCCAAGCAGCCGCTGGCCGTCGAGGCGCCCGCCGGTTTGCTGAAGGCGCTGGGGTTGAGCGGGGCGAGTGCGGTGTATCAGTCCGACGACTATGTCGTGATGATCGATGACGCCTCGCTTTTGGACCCGCTGCAGCCTGATTTCGTCGCCTTGTCGGCCTTCGATGTGCGTGGCATCGCCGTGACCGCGCCCGGGCGCGGATACGATTTCGTCACGCGCTGGTTCGGCCCGCGAGTCGGTGTCAACGAAGACCCGGTCACAGGTTCTGCGCACACCTCACTTGCGCCTTTGTGGGCGCAGCGGTTGGGCAAGCGCACCCTGACCTGCGAGCAGGGCGGCGCGCGCAAGGGCCAGCTGCACTGTGAGGTGCCAGGTAATGGCCGAGTGATCATCAGCGGGCGGGCGGCGTTGTACCTGCGCGGTACTGTCTACATCTAGACGTTTGTGTAGTCCACTGTAGGAGCGGCCTTGTGTCGCGATCAGGCCGCAACGCGGCCTCTCGAGTTACGCAATCATCATTAAACCAGGGGGCTGCTTTGCAGCCCATCGCGACACAAGGCCGCTCCTACCGGGCATCTATAATTGCTGGCCCAATCCTCGCTAATGGAGCACCCCATGGTCATGGAGAAACAAGGCGCCTGCCTGTGCGGCGCCACGAAGCTCACGGTCACCCTCGACAACACCCATATCAGTGCCTGCCATTGCAGCATGTGTCGCAAGTGGACCGGTGGGCCGTTGCTGGTCGTTCACTGCAGCCAGCCGCCGGTCATCGAAGGGCGTTCGCCCGGCGTCTACGATTCATCCGACTGGGCCCAGCGCGGCTTTTGCGGGCGCTGCGGCACTCACCTGTATTACCGGCTCAAGGCCAACGATTTCTACGCGGTGCCGGTGGGCCTGCTGGACGGCGATGAGGCTTGGGATTTCGACCTGCAGATATTCGTCGAGCAGAAACCTGCCTGGTACTGCTTTGCCAACCAAACCAAGGAATTGACTGGACAGCAAGCCTTCGAGCAGTTGGGTTGAGCCTGGCGGCTTGCCAAACCCGTGCATTCCTGAGAAAAGGGCGGCCTTGAATTTCAGCGTTGGAGCATGCCCATGAGCAGCGAACTGCAAATCACCGACCTCGTCGAAGGCGACGGCAAGGCCGCCGTCAAAGGGGCCCTGATCACCACCCAGTACACCGGCTGGCTGGCCGATGGCAGCGAGTTCGACTCGTCCTGGTCGCGCGGCAAGCCGTTCCAGTGCGTGATCGGCACGGGCCGCGTGATCAAGGGCTGGGACCTAGGCCTGATGGGCATGCGCGTGGGGGGCAAACGCAAGCTGCAGGTGCCGGCGCACCTTGGCTATGGCGAACGTAGCGTGGGCGCGATCCCGCCGAATTCGGACCTGACGTTCGAGATCGAATTGCTCGAGGTGTTGACGCGGGAGGACTGAGTGTCGGATGCGGCCGGCAGGCTTTACATAATTCGGCAACATGTATGCCTTAACGTAAGTCTTGCCCAGGGAGGAACCAAACGCGTTGAGGGCACTCTGACCCCTACTCGTTGGCCAGGGATGGCATTCACTACAAGGATGCCTTGCGGCTTGAGCCTCAGGGCAATGTGGCGGGTCGACCCGAAACTGTCTGCCACAAGAGCCTGCCTACATGAAGTTGCCACCGTTTGTTCGCCGTAGTCGCCACCTGCTGCTGAGCCTCGCACTCGTCGGTGCGGCGGTGCCCTTGGCACTGGAATTGGTCGAAAGCCGCGCTCAACCGGTCGATGGCACCCAGACCCTGGTGTTTCTGCGCCATGCCGAGAAACCCGGCGAAGGGTTGGGGCAGTTGAACTGTCAAGGCCTCAACCGTGCACTGGACCTGGCCACGCTGCTGCCCGAGCGCTTCGGCAACGCCGATTTCGTCTTCGCAGCCAACCCGACACGAGAGGTCGAGGAAGGCAGCAGTGACCAGAGCTACAGCTACATCCGGCCACTGATGACCATCACCCCGAGTGCGATACGTCTCGGCCTGCCGGTGAATATCGATTATGGTGCAAACGACACCGATGAGCTAGCCGATGAATTGCTCAGTGGCAAGTACCGCAACGCCACCGTCTACACTGCCTGGTCCCATGGTTACCTGCCGGAGCTGATCAATACTGTCGCCGGCAAGGCGCTGGGTGAGGACCGGGTGATCACCGAAGATTGGCAGGGCGATGACTTCGACACCCTGTATGTTCTGACCTTGACCTGGCGCGACGGCAAGGCCAGCCTGCTCAGCCGCAACATACGCCAGGGCCTGGATGGCGGTGCGCATAGCTGTCCGACCTGATCTGCTGTTACTGTCTTGGCAAGCAAGCCGACTCCCACTGGGTTGAGCTGAATTTGAGAGCAGCGGGGCAACCTGTGTGAGCCGGCTTGCCGGCGATAGGGCCGGCGAAGACCCCTGAGGCTTTACCGCCCGAACCGCATCGGCCAGCCCACCACTTTCTTCGCCCGCGGGGTGGCATAGGTCCGCACCTTGGACGTGCTCAGCCCCATCCGCACCAACGATTCGGCAATGGTCACCGCCGCGCTCACGCCATCGACCACCGGCACCCCGGTGCGTTGGCGAATCTGCTCGTCCAGCCCGGCCATGCCGCCACAGCCAAGGCAGATCACCTCGGCCTTGTCTTCGCGCACCGCCCGTTCGGCCTGTTCGATGATGGCCTGTACCGCACGCTGCGGGTCTGCCTCCAGTTCCAGCACGGCCAGGCCACTGGCGCGCACCGAGGCGCAGCGGTCGTATAGCCCGGAAAGCTTCAGGCGGTCTTCGATCAGTGGCACGGTACGGTCCAGGGTGGTCACCACCGAGTAGGCGTGGCCCAGGTACATCGCAGTGCTGGCGGCGGCATCTGTGATGTCCACCACCGGCACGTTCAGCAGTTCCTGCAGACCTTCGCGGCCATGTTCGCCGTAGCCGGCCTGGATCACGGCATCGTACGGGCCCTCGTAGGCCAGCACGCGGTCCATCACGGCAATGGCGGCCAGGTAGCTCTCGAAATTGCCCTCCACCGACTCGGCACCGAACCATGGGGTCAGGCCGATGATCTGCGTGCCGGGCGACGCCACGCTGCGGGCCTGTTCGGCGATGGCCTCGGTGATGGCTTCGGTGGTGTTGACGTTGGCGATCAGAATACGCATGAACACTGCTCCTTGATCAGTGGCTGCTGTGGTCGACGGCGATGCATTCGCCGCTGACATCAGCGTAATGGCGGTTGCGCGGGGCGATCAGCAGGTACAGCGCAGCGGCGATGCCGGCACCGATCAGCCAGGAAAAAGGCGCGATGGCATGGAAGTTGGGCACCAGCGCCAGGACGATGGCCAGCAGCGCGGCCGGCAGGAACGCGGCGACGGCCCGCAGGTTGATGCCCTTGCTGTAATGGTAGGCCCCGGCCGGGTGTTCGCTGTACAGCTCCGGCACGTTGATGCAGCCTTTGCGCAGCAGCCAGTAGTCGGCCATGATCACCCCGTACAGAGGGCCCAGCAGGGCGCCCAGGCCGGACAGGAAGTAGACGATCACCAGCGGGCTGTTGTAGAGGTTCCATGGCAGGATCAACACGGCGAGGGTGGCGCTGATCAACCCCGCGCGGCGAAAGTTCAGGTGCCGCGGCGCCAGGTTGCTCAGCACGAAGGCCGGGGCGACGAAGTTGGCCATGATGTTCACCGCAACGGTGACGATCAGGAAGGCCAGGCAACCGAGCACCAGGAAAGCGGTGTTGGGGATGCTGGCAACGATCTGGGTCGGGCTGTCGATGATCTGGCCATTGATCTGGAACTGTGCGCCGCACAGCACCACGGTGATGACCGCGAAGACCAGGATGTTCACCGGCAGGCCCCAGAAGTTGCCTACGCGGATGGTCTTGCGGCACGGCGAGGAACGGGCGAAGTCGCAGAAGTTGAGCACCAGGGTGCCGTAGATTGCCAGCCACAGCGCGCCGCCGGCGAATATGTTGCGCCACATCTCGTAACCGGTCAGCGGCTCGGCCACCGACCAGGCGATGCGCGCATCGGCCTTGAAGTACATGAACACCGCCAGGCTGGCCACGGTCAGCAGGATCACCGGGCCGGCGAATGCCTCGTAGCGGCGCACCATCTCCATGCCGTAGGCGAGGATCACCAGTTGCACCAGCCAGATCGCCACGAAGCACACCCAGCCCAGGCTCGACAGGCCGAGGATGCTGTCCTGGTCATAGCTGGCGAGTTGCGGCCACACGGCCGTGAGTAGCACGCGCAGCACTACAGAGGCCAGGTAGGTCTGGATGCCGAACCAGGCGATGGCAATCACTGCACGGATCAGCGCAGGGATCTGCGCGCCATGGATGCCGAAGGCGATGCGGCTGATCACCGGGAACGGCACGCCGGTCTTCTGCCCCATGTAGCCGGACAGGTTCATGAAGAAGTACACCAGCGCGGCGCCGATCGCCAATGACAAGAGTATCTGCCAGCCGCCCAGGCCCAGGGCGAACAAGCCCATGGCGAATGAGTAGTTGGCAATGTTGTGCACATCGTTGGTCCACAGCGCGAAGATACTGTAGCGCCCCCAGCGGCGGCCCTCTATGCGCGTCGGGGCAAGGTCGCGGTTATGCAGGCGCGGGCTCAGTTCAAGTTGTGGCGCATGGCCGGCCAGGGAGGAAGCGGGGGTGGTGCTGGCGACGGATAGTTCAGGGGCAAGGTCGAGGCTGGTACTCATTCCGGCAGGCTCCTGATGCACGTGGACTGCGATGAGCGGGCATGCGCACGGGCTCGCCATCTCGTCAGTGCAGCGTTGGCATCACTGGGTTCTGGGCGCGGCGGCCGGTTTGGGGCGGCGTCGCGGGTTCTTGTGTATTTATGTTCTGTTTAACTTGTATACAAAACACGAACACACAAAAGCGAGTTCCATGCCACTCAAAAACCGTACTTCGAGTTGTCACTATCTCGAATCTATCTCTCTGAAAGCTAAGTTGATGAATTAAAGAAACTATAAATTGACCAATTGAACAGGTTTAATTTTTTGTTCGGATAATTAGTTGATCATTTGGTCAGATTAAGTTGCGCGAACTGTGTAACGTAATGGGGCATTGCTAGCACTTATGCACACAAAAATGGCACCTAAGGTGACATTTATGTGTACAGAGGTGGGTCAGGTTTTCCAGGCGCCTCAGTCCATCGGCGGCAAGCGCCGCTTTACCGGGCTCTTCTTGATGATCGCCGTGTTGGTGTCAGCTAGCACATTGATACGGTCAAGCAGGGCGTCGAGCTGTTCCATCGACCGCACATGCAGCCGGGCAATGAAGCAATCCTCGCCCGTTACCTTGTCGCACTCGGTGAACTCGGGAATCGCGACAATCTGCCGTTCCACCTCCTGCAACTGCCCCGGCAGCGGGCGAATGCGCACGATGGCCTGCAATTGGTAACCAAAGCTGCGCGCATCGACATCCACGGTGTAACCCCGCAGCACGCCGCGCTCCTCCAGACGGCGCAGGCGCTCGCTGACGCTGGGTGCAGAAAGGCCACTGATCTGCGCCAGTGCTTTCAGTGAGCGGCGGGAATCTTCCATCAGGGCATTGATCAGGAGTTGGTCGATGGCATCGGTCATATACGCCTCATTAGGTTAAGGAGAGATTTCCCCTTGATAGTAAAGGCGCACTGGCCATTTTGCCTTGGTTATCCGCTGGTAGGTTAATCGTCAGCCTCTGCATACTGTGGCCATCATCAATGGGAGGTGTGAGATGGACAGTTCGTTGCGCCGTGGCTCGCTGGAAATGGTCGCTGCCATGCTGATTTCCGGGACCATTGGCTGGTTCGTGCTGGTATCCGGGCAGCCGGTGCTGGACGTGGTGTTCTGGCGTTGCGTGTTCGGTACTGGCACGTTGCTGGTGATCTGCGCGGCGTTCGGGTTCCTCAAGCCCGGCGTGACCAGCCGCACGGCTTTGCTCTTGGCCATTGCCAGCGGCGTGGCCATCGTCGGCAACTGGGTGTTGCTGTTCGCTTCCTATTCGCGGGCGTCGATCGCCATCGGCACAGCGGTGTACAACGTCCAGCCGTTCCTGCTGGTGGGGCTGGCGGCAGTGTTTCTGGGCGAGAAGATCACTATGGCCAAGCTCACCTGGCTGAGCGTGGCGTTCCTTGGCATGCTGGCCATCGTCAGCGCCCATGGCGCAGGGCAGGGCAGCGGTGAAGAGTACTTGGTGGGCATTGCGCTGGCGCTGGGGGCGGCGTTTCTGTATGCCATTGCCGCATTGATCATCAAGCACCTGAGCGGCACGCCACCGCATCTGATTGCCTTGATCCAGGTAGCGACCGGCGTAATACTGCTGGCGCCGTGGGTCAAGCTGGGCGGGTTGCCTGGCGAGCCTTCGGCGTTGGCCAGCCTGGTGACGTTGGGCATGGCGCACACGGGGCTGATGTACGTGCTGCTGTACAGTGCCATCCAGCGCCTGCCCACGGCGTTGACCGGTGCCCTTTCATTCATCTACCCGATTGCCGCGATCCTGGTCGACTGGGTGGCCTTCGGGCACCGCCTGGCGCCACTGCAGTGGCTCGGTGTGGCGCTGATCTTGCTGGCGGCGGCGGGCATGCAGCAAGGGTGGTGGTTCCGTTCGGCGCCGATCATTGCCAAAGGATAGTGAGGCCGCTGTATGACCTATCGCCGAACAAGCCGGCGATAGGGCACGCAGCGGCCTAGCGGGGTAGAATGCTCCCTTTTATCTGCTTGCGACCCGCCATGACTTCGCCGATCCACACCCTCGAACAGCATCTGCTCACCGCCCTCGACCCCGCCCCGCAGGAAACCCGCCGCCTGTTCCATGGTCGCGGCCGTTGCTGGCCGGGGCTGGAGCAGGTCACCGTCGACTGGTTGCAGGGCGTGCTGTCGGTAGCGTTGTTCCGTGAACCACCCGAGGGCCAGTTGGCAGAACTAGAGGCCATGCTGCGCAACCTCGCCGAGCACCCACAGTGGGCCGGCCAAGCGATCCTCATCCAGCACCGTTACCTGCCGGACAGCCCGGGCCAGTGGTTGTGGGGCGAGCCGTGCCAGCAGCGCGAGGTGGTCGAAGATGGCCTGACCTATCTGCTCGACCTGGGCGTGCGGCAGAACAACGGCCTGTTTCTCGACATGCGCTACGGCCGACGCTGGGTGCGTGAGCAGGCGGCGGGCAAGCGTGTGCTGAACCTGTTCGCCTACACCTGCGGCTTCTCGGTGGCAGCGATTGCCGGGGGCGCCGAGCAGGTGGTCAACCTGGACATGGCCAAGTCGGCGCTGTCCCGTGGCAGAGACAACCATCGCCTCAATGGCCACGATGCATCGCGGGTGGCGTACCTGGGGCATGAACTGTTCAAGTCGTGGGGCAAGGTGCGCAAGTACGGACTCTACGATTTGATCATCATCGACCCGCCCACCTTTCAGAAAGGCAGTTTCGTGCTGACCCAGGATTACGCAAAGATCTTGCGGCGCTTGCCAGAGTTGCTGACCGAGGGTGGGACTGTGCTGGCGTGCGTGAATGATCCGGCGATCGGGCCGGAGTTTCTGATCGAGGGCATGGCTGAGCAGGCCCCGGCTTTGGCCTTCGTCGAGCGCTTGGACAACCCCCCGGAGTTTCCGGATGCCGATCCGGCGGGGGGCTTGAAGGCCTTGGTATTTCGCGGTAAATCACCGGCCTGATGCTCTGGGACACATTCACTGAGCGTCATGATGGCGGCCAGTGAGGGCAGCATTCAATTACTGACCGGTATAGATCTGGTCAAACACCCCACCATCGTTGAAGTGGGTCTTCTGCACGGTGCGCCAGTCACCGAAGGTTTTCTCCACCGACAGGAAGTCGACCTTCGGGAAGCGGTCGGTGTACTTGGCCAGTACGGTTGCATCACGCGGACGCAGGTAGTTCTGTGCCGCGATTTCCTGGGCTGCCGGCGACCACAGGTACTTGAGGTATTCCTCGGCCACGGCCTGGGTGCCCTTCTTCGCTACCACTTTGTCGACCACACTCACCGGTGGTTCGGCTTCGGCCGACACGCTCGGGTAGACCACTTCGAACTGGTCGCGGCCGAATTCGCGGGCGATCATTTCGGCTTCGTTCTCGAAGGTCACCAGCACATCGCCGATCTGGTTGGTCATGAAGGTCGTGGTCGCGGCTCGGCCACCGGTATCGAGTACCGGTGCCTGTTTGAACAGCTTGCCGACGAAGTCCTTGGCCTTGTTCTCGTCACCGCCCTGCTTGAGCACATAACCCCAGGCCGACAGGTAGGTATAGCGCCCGTTACCCGAGGTCTTGGGGTTGGGCACGATTACCTGCACCCCATCCTTGAGCAGGTCAGGCCAGTCTTTGAGTGCCTTGGGGTTGCCCTTGCGCACGATGAACACAGTGGCCGAGGTGAACGGGGCGCTGTTGTTGGGCAGGCGTGTAACCCAATTGTCCGGCACCTGCTTGCCGATATCGGCCAGCGCATTGATGTCGGTGGCCATGTTCATGGTGATGACGTCGGCCGGCAGGCCATCGATCACTGCACGTGCCTGTTTGCTCGAACCGCCGAAGGACATCTGCACGTTGACCTTCTCGTTGTGCTCGGCTTCCCAGTGTTTCTGAAACGCTGGGTTGTAATCCTTGTAGAAGTCGCGCATCACGTCGTATGAAACGTTGAGCAGGGTCGGAGCGGCCTGAGCGAGGGTGCCGAACGCCAGGCCGGCGGCCAGCAGCGAAGCAGTGAAGAGTTTTTTCACGATGCGTCCTTGTTCCGGAGTGTTTGGTAACTTATGCGCGACTATAGCGTTTCGTTATTGAACGACTAAAGACCAAATGGCTCTTTGCTTATTCTGTTTTCGGGAACAGCAGGTTACCGCAGCGCGAGCAAAATGCAGCGCCGTGTTCATGGGCCTTTTTGCTGCACCTTGGGCAGTCGTGCTGCAACTGTTCGGCGCGCATGGCATTGGCCAGTTCGGCGGTGAAAATCCCTGTGGGCACGGCAATGATCGAATAACCGGTGATCATCACCAGTGAGGACAGCACCTGGCCCAGCGGTGTTTTCGGCACGATATCGCCAAAGCCCACGGTCGTGAGCGTGACAATGGCCCAGTAGATGCCTTTGGGGATGCTGGTAAAGCCGTGCTCGGGGCCCTCGATCACATACATCAAGGTGCCGAACACAGTAACCAGGGTCGACACGCTGAGCAGAAACACGATGATCTTCTGCTTGCTGCCACGCAGTGCCGCCATCAGGTAATTCGCTTGGTTCAGGTACTGGCCGAGCTTGAGCACACGGAAAATCCGCAGCATGCGGATCACCCGGATGATCAGCAGGTACTGCGCGTCGCTGTAGTACAGGGCGATGATCCCCGGCACGATCGCCAGCAGGTCGACCAGGCCATAGAAGCTGAAGGCGTAGCGCATGGGCTTGGGCGAGCAGTAAAGGCGAGTGATGTACTCGGCCAGGAAGATCGCGGTGAAGCCCCATTCGATACCGGCCAGCAGGCCTGCGTAGTTCTGGTGAATCTCGTCGATGCTGTCGAGGATCACCGTGACCAGGCTGGCCAGGATGATCAGCAGGAGGGTCTTGTCGAAGCGCCGGCCGGCGACGGTGTCGGTCTGGAATACGATGACGTAGAGCCGTTCGCGCAGGCTCGCAGGGTTGTTCATGGGCTCGTTCCACAAAAGCGATGGGCTGAGCCTAGGGGTTGCGTTTCAGCTGTGCAAGCGCCTGGCATTGCGCTGCCTGGGCTGGGCCAGGTGGCTGCCCAAGTGCATCAGCCAGCAGGCGGCGACGAACGGGGCGGTCAGGCCGGGCACCGGTAGCAGCTTGAACAGCGGTTGCAGCAGTAGAGCCAGGGCAATCGCCAGTAGGGTCACCCAAGGCTTTTCACCCTGCCTGCTGAAGGCCAGCGCCGCCAGTGCCGCGTTGAAGCCGTACAGACCCAGCCAGGCAGATTGCGCTTCGGCAAACAAGGCTACGCTGCCACCGATGGCCGAGCCGATCACCGCCCACATCGCGGCATAGGGGTTGGCGATGAACATGCCTAAGATGATCAGCAACCCGGCCAATGGCTGGTCGAGCAGGAAAATCTGGCCTACGCCCCGCGCCAGAGCATACAGAGGGTCGGCTTCGACGAAGCCGCTGGGTGAGGGGCTGGCGAGCAGCAGTGTGCCCCAACCCAGCAGCACGAAAGGGGCGGTGTAGGCGATCAGCAGTTTGCCCCCGCGCTTGCGCCACTGGTGGGTAATGATGCTGGACAGCCCACCGGCAGCGATGATCAGCGGCGGCATGATTGCCGACCAGGGCAGTACCGCGCAGATCAGGATGCCGATCAGCACGCCGTTATAGCAGTAAAGCCCGGCCTGGCGGTCGGCGCGGTCATAGCCGCGGCGCTGTGCGGTGAGCAGGCCGGCGAGGGCGCCGAGCAGGGCACCGCCGACCAGGTCGGGGGCGGTCAGCAGGATGGCCAGCAGGCAGCACAGGCCGCACAGGGGGCTGCGCAGCAGCAGTACCTGGCTGAAGCCGTTGAGTAGCGCCGTGGCCCAGTCGGGGCACGGGTTGACGAAATTTTTGGTGTACATGGGCAGTCGGTAAGGTTGATGGAAGAGCGGTGGGCCTCTTTGGGCCTCGGTTTTCCGCGTGTCTGTTGTTGGGGTGCAAGGGGAGGGCTTTGCCCTCCTTTCGCGACGCAAGGCCGCTCCTACAGGGTTTCGCGTTCGCCGGTAGGAGCGGCCTTGTGTCGCGAAAGGGGCGCAAAGCGCCCCCGGCAATCTCAGACCAAGGTCTCGATCCGCAGGCTGTTGGTCGAGCCCGGCTTGCCGAACGGCACACCGGCAGTGATCAGCAATGTGTCACCACGGCTGGCCATGCCTTGGGCCTGGGCAATTTCCAGTGCGGTGGAGACCACCTCATCTACCTGGCGCAAACGGTCATTGACCACCGAGTGCACGCCCCAGGTCACGCTCAAGCGGCGGGCAGTGACCAGGTTCGGCGTCAGGTTGAGGATCGGTGCCCGTGGCCGCTCGCGTGCGGCGCGCAGGGTCGAAGCCCCCGACTCGCTGTAGTTGACCAGCACCGCCACCGGCAGGATGCCGCTGATCCGGCGGATCGCGCAGCTGATGGCGTCCGACACGGTGGCTTCAGCTTTGGGCCGGCCAACGTCGAGCTGGGCCTGGTAATCCGGGCCGTTCTCCACCTGGCGGATGATCTTGCTCATCATCTGCACGGCTTCCAGTGGGTAGTCACCCGAAGCGGTCTCGGCCGACAGCATCACCGCATCGGCACCTTCGGCAACGGCATTGGCGACGTCGGTGACTTCGGCGCGGGTCGGGGCTGGCGAGAAACGCATGGATTCGAGCATCTGCGTGGCCACCACCACCGGTTTACCCAGCTGGCGGCAGGTGCCGATGATGCGTTTCTGGATCTGCGGCACGCTCTCGGCCGGCACTTCCACACCCAGGTCGCCACGCGCCACCATGATTGCATCGGACAGTTCGGCAATCGCCTGCAGCTGCTCCACGGCCGACGGCTTTTCGATCTTGGCCATCAGGTAGGCACGGTCGCCGATCAGCTGGCGGGCCTCAAGGATGTCTTCGGGGCGTTGCACGAACGACAGCGCCACCCAGTCCACGCCCAGTTCCAGGCCGAAGGCCAGGTCGCGGCGGTCCTTTTCGGTGAGCGGGGAGAGGTCAAGCACCGCTTGCGGCACGTTGACACCCTTGCGGTCGGACAGCTCGCCACCGGCCAGCACTTCGGTGTCGATGGCATCGCTGTGCTTGGCGGTCACCCGCAGGCGCAGCTTACCGTCGTCCAGCAGCAGGTCCATGCCGGGCTCCAGCGCGGCGATGATCTCCGGGTGCGGCAGGTTGACCCGGCGGCTGTCACCCGGGGCCTTGTCCAGGTCCAGGCGCAGCGCCTGGCCGCGTTGCAGCTGCACCTTGCCTTCGGCAAAGCGGCCAACGCGCAGCTTGGGGCCCTGCAAGTCCATGAGGATGCCGAGCGGGTAGTTCAGTTGCTGCTCGACCTCGCGGATCCACTGGTAGCGCAGGGCGTGGTCGGCGTGTTCGCCATGGCTGAAGTTGAGGCGGAAGATGTTCACCCCGGCTTCTACCAGCTGGCGGATATCGTCGATGCCATTGATCGCAGGGCCGAGGGTGGCGAGGATTTTGACTTTTTTATCAGGCGTCATGATTGTGCAGTCTCAAGGATCAGGATGGCGCGGAAGTCGTTGACGTTGGTGCGGGTCGGCTCAGTGACGATCAGCGCATCGAGTGCGGCGAAATAGCCGTAGCCGTTGTTGTTGTCCAGCTCGTCACTGGCCGACAGGCCCAGGGCCTCGGCGCGGGCGAAGCTGGCTGGCGTCATGACGGCGCCGGCGTTTTCTTCCGAGCCGTCGATGCCGTCGGTATCACCAGCCAGGGCGTACACGCCCGGCAGGCCCTTCAGGCTTTCGGTGAGGCTGAGCAAAAACTCCGCATTGCGCCCGCCACGGCCATTGCCGCGTACGGTGACGGTGGTTTCGCCGCCAGAAAGGATCACACAAGGTGCTTTGAGCGGCTGCCCGTGCTGGACGATCTGCCGGGTGATACCGGCATGCACCTTGGCCACTTCACGCGATTCACCTTCCAGGTCGCCGAGGATCAGCGGGCTGAAGCCGGCCTGGCGGGCTTGCACTGCAGCGGCTTCAAGCGATTGCTGGGGCTTGGCGATCAGCTGGAAGTGGCTGCGGGCCAGGGCCGGGTCATCGGCCTTGACGGTTTCCGAGGCGGGGTTGTTGAGCCAGTCGATGACGGCCTTGGGCGCTTCGATGTTGTAGCGCTTGAGGATCGCCAGGGCGTCGGCCGAGGTGCTCGGGTCGGCCACGGTAGGGCCGGAGGCGATGACCGTAGCCAGGTCGCCGGGCACATCGGAAATGGCATAGGTGTAGACAGTGGCGGGCCAGCAGGCTTTGGCCAGGCGGCCGCCCTTGATCGCCGAGAGGTGCTTGCGCACGCAGTTCATCTCGCCGATGGTGGCACCGGATTTGAGCAGCGCCTTGTTGATCTGTTGCTTGTCGGCCAGGGTCAGGCCTTCGGCTGGCAGCGCCAGCAGGGCCGAACCACCGCCAGAGAGCAGGAAGATGACGCGGTCGTCTTCGTTCAGGTCGCTGACCAGTTCCAGCACACGTTTGGCCACGGCCAGGCCAGCGGCGTCGGGGACCGGGTGGGCGGCTTCGACCACTTCGATCTTCTGGCAGTTGGCGCCATGACCGTAACGTGTGACCACCAGCCCGGACACTTCACCCTGCCAGCTCTTCTCGACCACTTCGGCCATGGCCGCTGCGGCTTTGCCGGCGCCGATGACGATGACCCGGCCGCTACGGTCGGCGGGCAGGTAGGGTTCGAGGACTTGACGGGGGTGGGCGGCAGCGATGGCTGTGTCGAACAGGTCGCGGAGAAGTTTTTGCGGATCGACCGACATGGCAGGCTCCCAATTATTGTTGTTCTGCAGAATCGAAAACGCCCCTGGAACTGCCTCCGTGCAGGCCGAACCAGGGGCGGTCCCCAGAGCTGCAAGCTTCAAGCTACAAGCCGCAAGTAAAAGCAGACCTGCTTTTGCTTGCCGCTTGAGGCTTACAGCTTGAAGCTTATTTCTCGCCGCGGATCGAGAAGTTGGCCATGTGCTCCAGGCCTTTGATCAGCGCCGAGTGGTCCCAGTTGCCGCCGCCCAGTGCCACGCAGGTGCTGAACACTTGCTGGGCGTTGGAGGTGTTGGGCAGGTTGATGCCCAGCTCCTTGGCGCCTTGCAGGGCCAGGTTCAGGTCTTTCTGGTGCAGATTGATGCGGAAGCCTGGGTCGAAGGTACCTTTGATCATGCGCTCGGCATGCACTTCGAGGATCTTCGAGGAGGCGAAGCCGCCCATCAGCGCTTCACGCACCTTGGCAGGGTCTGCACCGTTCTTGGCCGCGAACAGCAGAGCTTCGCTGACGGCCTGGATGTTCAGGGCGACGATGATCTGGTTGGCGACCTTGGCCGTCTGGCCGTCACCGTTGCCGCCGACGCGGGTGATGTTCTTGCCCATGGCTTCGAACAGCGGCAGGGCGCGTTCGAAGGCGTTCGGGCAGCCACCGACCATGATGCTCAGGGTCGCGGCCTTGGCACCGACTTCACCACCGGACACTGGTGCGTCGAGGTAGGCGGCACCGGTGGCCTTGATCTTCTCGGCAAAGGCCTTGGTGGCGGTTGGCGAGATCGAGCTCATGTCGATCACCACCTTGTTCGGGCCCACGCCTTCGGCGACGCCGTTCTGGTCGAACAGTACGCTTTCGACCTGCGGGGTGTCCGGCACCATGACGATGATGAACTCGGCTTCCTGGGCAACCTCTTTCGGGTTGGCCAGCGCCACTGCGCCAGCGGCGATCAGGTCAGCCGGTGCGGCCTCGTGGTGGGTGGAAACGAAAATGCTGTGACCTGCTTTTTGCAGGTTCTGAGCCATGGGCTTGCCCATGATGCCGGTGCCGAGGAAACCGATTTTAGCCATGAGAAATTACCTCTTTTATATTTATGTGAGCAGGCGACTCGGCCCCCTGTAGGGGCGGCCTTGTGTCGCGAAGGGGCGCGCAGCGGCCCCGCGATCTCAGTTGCGCAGGCAATCTGCCGGGGCTGCTTTGCAGCCCTTCGCGCCACAAGGCCGCTCCTACAGCAGGTTCTGCGAGCGTTCTTAGATTGCGTTGTGTGTCTTCAGCCAGCC